>NZ_JAADJW010000039.1:0-52521 GCF_010092875.1 Vibrio sp. LB10LO1 | reverse complement strand
CGGTTGATGCAGAAAATCGGCTTAAATCTGTGTCCGGTATTTGTTGACCACTACAATTTGTTGACCACTACAAATAGATTAGCCGATAAGGTTTTTAAAAAGTGATATCCACTCTAATCCCAAGACGCAAAAAAGGCGCTCAGTGAGCGCCTTTAGTAATAAGGTATTTAGCTTATAGTGTGTTCTTATACACAACACCGTCTTTCATGATGACTTTCTTGGTCTCATCCTGCATCACGCAATCGACACCTTCTAGTGGATTCCCATCGACGATAAGTAAATCTGCATACGCACCTTCCACAATTTGACCTAATTTGCCCTCTTGATATGGGTGTTTGTAAGTCGACAATTCAAATAGACGACCACAGTTTGAAGTTGCCATGCGCAGCGCTGTAATTGTGTCGAATGTTTTTTCAATCGCACCAAGCTCTTGCATCTGACTTTCATGCACGTTTGCTTTACCAACACAGTCGGTACCAAACGCTAGGTTTTGAATATCGTATTTCTTGATAAGCTCAGCAGACTTAAACATTGCCTTACCAACGCGTTCTGTCTTACGGTAAGTCTCTTCGTTTGGCAACGGGATCTTACGTTCTGCAATCAATGATGACGTGAAGTATGAAGGAACCAGCCAGATGCCTTTCTCTTTTACAATTTGGGCGATTTCATCGTCCATAATAGTAGCGTGTTCAAAGGACATGACGCCCGCTTCTGCTGCTCGTTTCATCGCTGGTGCTGTGTGAATATGAGCCGCCACATAGGTACCATAGTCGCTTGCCGCTTCTACCGCCGCTTTCATCTCATCTAACGTGTATTGCAGCGTGTCCAAAGGGTCAAATGTCGAAGATGCACCGCCCCCCGCCATCACTTTGATCTGAGATGCGCCCATAAACAACTGCTCTCGAACCGCTTTCAACACTTCTGCACGGCCATCCGCGACTTTAAATGCGCCCGTCTTCATTAATGGGGAGTCTTCATGACCGTTCGTTAGACGTTCTTGCGCTTGGTTTTGACGGTAGTCTGAGTGACCACAAGTTTGCGAGATCGCCGCCATACATGGCAAAATTCTTGGACCTTTGGCATAACCTTTATCGATGCTGTTCTTCAAACCTAATGTATTGCCAGCAACATCACGGATGGTAGTAAAACCACGCATCAACATTTCTTCTGAAATTCTCGCGGAACGAATCGCAATCTCTTCGCGAGTCATGCCATCCAGTTCATTAAAGCCAGCTGAAAGCGTGATGTGTACGTGCGCATCAATCAGACCTGGCATCACCGTCTTGCCCTCAGCATCGATGATTTGCTCAGCCTTCGAGTCATCCACTTTCCCGATTTGTGTGATTAAGTTGTTTTCGATCAGAAGGTCCACGTTCTTCAGAAGTTGCTCATCCACACCGTTAAACACGTTTGCATTTTTAATTACGATACTCATGGTTTCTATCTCCGAGTCAGTTGTCTCAATACAGGTGCATCATATCGAGTAACTCGGGATTAGAATTGCCATTTCACGACAGCTGAACATTCAAGAGCTAAGCACGTTTCTGAGCCAATAAACAAACAGCTAATTACTTCAGGCTATGATCCGTTGGGTATAAAGGTATATAGGTATAGAGGTATAAAAAGAGCCACAAACGGTGGCTCTTGGTGACGATCGTCTATGGTCTATATTGTTTAGTTCATACTCACCATACAAATGAGTTTATTCTTATCAAACGCTTTATCTAGCTCTTGGTGTTTTACCGATGAATAGACTTTTCCTTGTTCAGTCCAATAATCTCCGTCAGCAAGGTTGGCATACTGTTCTAAATACTCATAAGCAGCTTTACTCGGCAAACTTGAGGACAAACGCTCACAGTATTGCGACGCCTCTTCACGATTCAAGAAAATGTCGTGAGACTTTTGGTTTCCTTTGAATTTAGGCAATAAATAGGTGAATGCTTCGTCTTTGTAGAGCACCTTGTTGGCATAACGTTTCACATCTTGCGCTTTAGTCGTGTTCAGTTCCGCCACCGCTCGAGAAGGCAACAGGCTCTCAGAAAACTTTGTATTGGTTTGATCATCAGTCTGGCCGCTATGCGTATTCTTCGATTCTTCGGCAATTAAATTGGTCGGGGCCGTTTGCGCCGGATTCGCCTTTTTTGAAAATGGAAAGAAGTAATCACCGCCATTCTTAAGGTTGAGTTTAAGCGACTGGGTTTTGCCTTTATTCACTGCACGCACACTATAAATCCCAACGTAATTGCCCGTTACATCGACGCTTTCACCACTACCGACTTCTTGATCGTTGATGTAGAAGACCGTATTTTTTGAGTTTGAACGAAACACAAAGCGCACTCTATCTAAGTTTAACGCCTGTCTAAGCTCCACTTCTGTATTTGCACTGTAGGCATATTTGTAGCTCGCGTCTGCAGTAAAAGACAAGTCACCATTTAATCTTTGGTTTGCATCCACCACTCTAAAACTCGTAAGTTGAATGCGTGACAAGCCACCTTTACTCAATACGAAGGCGTTCTTAATGGAAGGAAGGTTTCTATTTACACAGGTCGACAAACTCTCAGCGACGTTACACTGCAAATTGCCATCGTAGGAGCCATGAAGGATGCGTTTCGATTCATCCAAATGACGAGCTTTGATCTTCTCGTAGAGGACGAGCAGTGCGTCATTTTTCACTCGTTCTATCTGACTGGCAGCTTGTTGATCTTCTGAAAGCTGGTGTTTGGTCTCAACGAGCAACTTCCCTGCCGTTTCGATTTCCTTTTTCATGGTGTTCACTTTGGCAGACATATTACGCAAAGTGAGAATGAGCGAGTCGTCGTAAACGCCATCGACTAACTTATCTTTTAAACGATTTGAATCCGATTTGATCATCTCGACGTTATTGGCCAAATTGATCTTGGTCGACTCAATCTCAGCACTTAACTTGTTGTAATGCGAGATAGTTTCGTCAATATTGAGCGCTTTATACTCTTGTTCGTACGTAGCATTAATGCTGTTTAGTTTATCTTGCTCGTTAAAGTTAATCAGCTCTGAAGCAAAGGCCACACCACTCCACGCTACCCCTACCATTATCGCTATTATCGTTTTAGATTTACCCACTGCCACACCAATTTGTCCCACCAACACACCACTCTTTTGACGCTTCAGCCCACTTCGTTAGCAAGATGAAGCGTTGTGATTGAATCCTAATCTTCAGTTTTCACTGAGTCATTTTTTGAAACCCATACTTCTGATCGTCTGTTTTGCGCTCTTCCCTCTACCGTTGAATTAGATGCGATAGGCTGGGTTTCACCTAATGAACGAACGACAATGCGAGTTCTCTCCACACCATCGGTACTCAAAACTTTGGACGTCGTTAGGGCTCTTTGCAGCCCCAGTTCTTGGTTGTAACCTTCAGAACCTTTGCTGTCGGTATGACCTTCCACTGTAATTGGGCTATCGCCTTCGCTTAAAGACGACGCTAATTGGGTTAACGCTTTATTGCCCATAGGAGTTAGGCTGGATTGATCAAAACCAAAATGCAGACGCGCAACCAAACCGTCGCTTTGTTGATGGTTATTTTGGTTACTGATCCAAGTCATACACTCAGACTTATCCAAACCTAGCTTTGACTCCTCCGCTAGGCGCTGTCTGAGTTTGCCACTTTCGGACTGTTGTTCGATTTGTAGAAAGCCCTGTCGATGTTGAGCAATCCCAACGGCATCATCCACACTTACACTATGTTGATACTCGCTGAATGTGTTGTCGCAATAGACGCTAAGTCCTTCCTCCGCCTTAATGGCAACGCTTAGTGGCAGCGTTGATAGAGCGACTGCACCAATGACTAACTTCTTCATATTTTCCTCTAGTACAACTTAGTTATTCCGCTTGTTTTTGAGCCTTTGCGGATAAGTTCTTCAATCTTTTCAATTAATTCGTCTAGATTAGAGACATCAATAATGTCTTCACGAGGGTCAACAACGCAGTCTTGAAAACCACTTTGTTGAGAGGCGCGAAAGTCGATGCCAATAACCCCTATGTATAAACCCGGAATCTCTTGCCTTGCTTTGTCACACATCCCCCAGTCCACAAGACCTTTGAGGATGCCGTTGTTTGGACTTTCCTGACCATCACTTAAAATCAGCAGCATTTTGATTTTCTTGTTGTACGCTTGCTGCTCTTCTTGGTCGGAACTGTTTGGATCACCTTCATGTAGGATCTGCGCCCCTCTCAAGATGCCTTGAAAAGCGGCCGTGCCACCGTCTGCCCACATAGCATTGATGGGATTTAAGTCAGACAATTTGTTCGTTAGACGAAGATTGTAGAATTGCCTCGAATCATTCCTTCCATGCCCATTAAAGAGTTGGCTCTGATTAACACCATAATAATTCGACCGACGTGCTGACTTATCGGTAAACATCGTCGATACCGAGGAAGGCAAATCGACATAGTTGTATACATCTGCAACTTGGTATTGATCTAAGCGGATTACGTCTGCAATTCGTCTAGCGTATTGTTGGTCATTCCAACCGGGGCTAGGACAATAAATTTGATTGTTAGCACAGTTGATCACATGATTTTGCGAAAATCTACTCCAATAATCCCAGTCTATGTCGTTGTAAGTATAAGGAGATAGGTGGGTATTATAGCCATTGGTATAATTGAGTTGACTGGTCGTATTCGCTTGATTCCAGCCTATGATTTCTCTGGTTCTTACGTTATATGGTACGAAGCCAACACGATTAAGCAGCTTGTCGCTGGTCGTATCTTCTCCTGGCTCATCACAAACGTCTTTCCACTCCCCATCGACATACTCTTGACGAGTTGATGTACAAAGGATGTTATTCGATATTTGACTAATCGCTGTTTTCAAATCGTCGATTTTTATATGTCGATTGAATCCCCACTGTTCCCTCATAGAGCCTGAAAAATCGGACACAAACACAATATCAATGTTGTTATCCGCGAGATAAGCTGGGTATTTCCTCGCCAGCGAGCGTCCCGCTAAATCTTGCTGTTCATCAAATGAGGGAATAAAGCTACTCGCGAACCAAGAATCGTGTGTCGTTTTTGCATTCACCGTGTATTGAATATATTCCAGCACGCCTGCTCTATCGTCTGCGGCTTGGTAATAACGCTGAGCAGAAACGTTCATCGATTTAATGTCTCGCACGTAGCTTTCCACGTATTTCGCAGCCAATGTGCTAGCTGAGCCTGCTTGATCCTCAATAGTCACCGCCATAGCTGCGGCCTCGGCCGAATCTCTTAACCGGCTGGTCTCTTGCACGTAACGAGTCCCTTCAACGGCCCAAAAGGTGAATCCCATAATGGGTACAAGCAATAAGCCCATCCAGACTGCAGCCACGCCTTTCTGCCTGTGTACACTTCGATACTGATATTGCTGAGTTTTCATATCATTATCTCCCCGGCATTATTGAAGAGGAGGTAATGGCAACTGTCGTGCTTTTACCGCCATTAAAGAAGGGTTTAAACCAAGAGGTCTGCTCTTCACACAAACTGACTCGATATAATGGGAACACAACCGCGTTTTCGACCGGCGCCAACTCCGCGTAGGAACGAATAGATTCGGTTTTGCAATTTAGGCTTTTGAATTTGCTACTCGCAAACACAGCGACATTCGTCTTGTTAGTCAGGGACTCTATTCTTATCGCGACATCCTCTGGTGGCATATCCAGCATCCGGCCTGCCACTTCCGCTAGATCCAATAGATCAGTGTTGGTCACCGATAAGTTCTTCCCTGCCAACACGTCCGCTTCGAAATAACGGGTGCGCTCTTTAATAACATTGACCAAAGCGAAACTGGACCGATCAAGCTTGGCACGCACGAACAACTGATGACTCAGGTCAGCACCAAACAGATACACGCCCCATAACGCAGTAAGAACAAAAACTAGCTCAATCATAAATGAGCCTTTTTGATATTTAATAGCCAATGCGGTTCGTTTATGGAGTGTCATCTTTCCACCCCTCATGTTCTAAGTTCAGAACCATAGTGCTCGATATATCTCTGTCCGCAGCGCCTGATAGTTTCAGTACCGGCGAATAACGGTAAGTCACGGTGATCTCTGCGAGGTCATAATTGAAACTCAAGCTTTGGCCGGAATGCCCCCTATCTCGGATAAAATCGTCGTAGGTTTGGTAGTAACGACCTTTAATCGAAAATCGCGAGCTATCAATTAAAAAATGCCATAAGTTCTCATCGTCTTCGATCAAGGATTTGAATTTGTCCTCGTACTGCTTGTTGACCCCTTTACCTTCATGAATTTTGGTATTTCTGATGGTTTCTCGAAGCGAGTATTCCGTCATATTCACAACGTAGATTTGGTAACTCGACTCAAAAATCGCGAAAGTAGCAAAAAACAAAATGAGCGCACCCACGACAAATTCAATCGCCGTCACTCCTTTCTGCCTATTAAAACTTCTCATCATTAACCCCTAACTTGAGTTAATTCTGTGGCGATGCTCAGAATCTCTTGGTCTGAGAAATCGCCCTTGAGTAGTTTTCTGGCTGCGTCCACTTGTTGCGTTTTAATCAAGGCGATGGCTAGATTTGCCTTAACCACTTTATTTGCCGGATTGTCTTTTAAAACCGGCGTGAGCATTGCTATTGCCTGTTCGTATTCACCATTAGCCATGTGAATCATCGCGATGTTGTTTTTGATTACGACATCGTCATAGCCACGCAAACGGGCATTATTCAATTCTTGATAAGCAGCATCGTATTGGCCTGCTTTGGTATAGGACACCGCAAGCAAAACATGCACTTGCCCTGATGAGTTGCCAGACTTGATGGAAGACAAATAGGCCGAGATCGCACTAGTCGTATCGTTCTTAGCATCTAATACTTGTCCCGCTAGCTGATACAAGCTTGGCGTTTCAACGCCTTCTTTTTGTAGATGCTGAACATAGAAATTGGCCGATTCAATATCCCCTTTATGGAAATACGCCCACGCCAACTTTTCCTTTACTTGTGGATCTTGAGAACCTTGCTCTAACATGGATTTGTAATGGCTGATTAAGCCGTCGTAGTTTTTCACTTTTTCCATGTTAGTGACGTCGTCTTGTGTCTGACTCTGTTGCGAAGAGGTCGACTGACAGCCCGCCAAAATGCCCAACGTAAGCAATACAATAGAAATACGTTTTCCAATCACTGGTTATTCCTCTATATATTTAGCGTCATCTGCATGATTCCCGGTGCGAGAATCAGAATCACGATTGGAAACATGATGAAAAGGATCAAAGGCACACTCATCTTCGCAGAGAGTTTTCCGACCTTTTCTTCCACAGTAAGAATTTGAACTTTTCGCATGTCCTCCGCGAGATCACTCAATACTTGAGCCACAGACGTACCGTATTGCAGGTTTTGAATAATGGTCAGCACAAAGCTTCGTATCGGTGGCGTTGGTATACGCTCACTAAGATCGTTTAACGCCTTTTCTAGGCCATGTATTTTCGCGGAATCCGATGTGCGTTTGATTTGATAACAAAGGTCTGAATCAAACTCGGCCAATTCTTTTCCTAGGTAAACCAATGCAGCCTCTATCGTCATACCGGTTTGAACACAAACGGACATCATGTCTAACAGATATGGTAGTTGAGCAGACGTCTTCCTAATCAATATCTTGCGGCGCATTTGCAGCAACGAGTCTGGGCCAACAATCACAGCAATAAGCGTGAAAGTAATGGCGATAAGTTGGTTGCTCTGTGTCATGTCCGACAGCAACACAAACCCTGACACCAAGCCCAGTACCAACAATTTGGCAGGAAAGTAAAACTTCGCCCACTCCGTGTTGTAGTAGCCTGCCTCAATCATTTTCTGTTCTAATTCTTGGCGGTGTTCTTTACCAAAACGAACAAAAAATCGATTAACACGAGATGGCGAGCGATGTGCATTCCCCCCTACATATAACGCAATCTTCTTGCGTCTTTGTTCTGTACGAAGTGAATCGAATATCAGAAAAAGTAACGATACGAACAGCACAATAAGAGCAGTCAATAACATCATGCGCGCACACCTCTTACCAACAGCCAAACAATAAATAACCCGAAGAACTCACTGCCAAGAACATAAAACAGCACGAGTCGACCAGATGGGTCATACAAAACAAAATTCACGTTATCTGGGTTTACGTAGTTAAGGATGATCATGAAAATCAACGGAATCGCTGCTACGATCTTGGCCGAGATTCTTGCTTCCGACGTCATCGCCATTTTCTTTTTCTCTAGCGTTCTTGCATCTACGAGCACGCGAATAAGCCTTGCTAACACGCCTTTTAACTGGCCGCCTCGAGCAATGTTTGCTCTTAGTGTGACGGTAAAGAACAGAAATTCCGGATATGGGTAGTTTTTACACGAACGCTGCAATACAACCTCAGGAGACTCACCCAATTTCAGTCGGTCTCCCATCAACTTGAATTCACGACCAATCGAGTTATCCATTACGTCGCCAACGTAGCTGATGGCTTGCATTAAACTGTCACCAGCCGTAACCGCACTCATGAGAATATTCAGAGCATCTGGAAAAGTGTTTTCAAAGTCTCTGCGTCTTCTTGTCACCAAATACCGGTAACCAAACAAGGTTAGTAACACTGACAACCCTAGCGCTAGCCAGATGCTGGACATCAAGAGCAAATTAACGACAAAGTACCAAGAGACAATAAGACTACCTGTGATGTACAGAGCGATATAAAGAGACGAACGCGGTCCCAAAACTTTAAGAGTTGGCGAGATCGACTCTTTAAACTTCTGCCAGCTTTGTTTGCGTACCAGAGATTTAACGTTGATTGCGTTGAAGTTTTCCGCTTCAACTTCTTCAATATTGAAAAACTGATCGACCTTTTTAACCTTTGAATCTCGGACTAAAAGCAGAACGAAGGCAAAGAGGATAAGCGAGAGCCAAAGCATGCTATATCCCCTTAAACGATGCCATCAGCTCATCATAAAGCCCGAAGAATTGGGCTTTTTTCACAAGCTCAGATCGTTGCATGATGCCACTCGTTACAAAGTCACCTTTAACGGTTTCTCCAAAGTGGGTATCGTCGTAACGGAAACGGTAGATCTCTTCCATCACTACGCTATCACCCTCTAAACCAACGATTTCAGAGATGCTAGTGATCTTACGAGAGCCATCGCGCAGTCGGTTAACCTGCACGATCATTTGCACCGCACTGACGATTGTTCTTCGAATTGCATCAAGAGGTTGGTTTAGGTTCGCCATCATGACCATGGATTCAACACGAGCAATCGCATCACGTGGTGTATTGGCGTGCAACGTCGACATCGAACCATCGTGGCCGGTGTTCATTGCTTGCAGCATTTCAAATGCTTCAGAGCCACGACACTCACCAAGAATGATGCGGTCCGGGCGCATACGCAGCGCATTGATAACCAAGTCACGCTGGTTCACCGCGCCAGTTTGTTCAACGCTGGAAGTTCGCGTTTCTAATCGAACCAAGTTTGGTTGTTGCAAACGCAGTTCGGCTGCATCTTCAATCGTGACAATACGTTCATCTTCTGCAATGTATTGAGATAGCGCGTTGAGTAGCGTGGTTTTACCCGAGCCAGTACCGCCAGAAATAAGAACGTTCATTCGACAGCGAGAAGCGATCATCAGAACTCTTGCCATGTCTGGAGACATAGAACCAAAGCCAATTAAATCTTCAAAGCCAATGTTCTGCTCTCTGAACTTACGGATAGAAATTGAGGTTCCGTCCAGAGCAATCGGTGGAATAACGATGTTTACACGACTGCCGTCTTCAAGCCTTGCATCAACTGTTGGAGATAACTCATCCACACGTCTGCCAACACGCGATGCAATACGTTTTGCGATCGCCAATAACTGCTCTTCATTGACAAACGAGACTTCTGATTTTTGTACCTTACCGTGTCGTTCGAAGAAGATGTTATTTGGCCCGTTCACCATGATGTCTGAGATCGACTGATCTTCCACTAATGGTTGTAATGGCCCCAAACCAAACAGCTCATCAATGAGGCTTTTCACCAACCCAGACTTCATCATAGACGTAATCGGACGCTGGTAATTGTTGGCTAACAGATCAACTGCGGCTTGTATTTGTGATTCGAGGTCACGGCGGCTCATTTTCTGAACCGCTTCGGCGTCTAGCGCTTCGAATATCTGACCACGAAACGCGAGGTATAAGTCTTTGTTAGAACTCATTTAACACGCACCCTTTTCAACCAAGAACCCATGCCCTTTTGAGCAACAGGCTGACCATTGATCAACTTCACCAGCTGTTCCATAGAACGACTGATGTTACGGTCATGTTTGTGTGCTCGCTTCCCATCGATAATGATGTGCGACAATGATTTGCAATAGTCGACTTCCAGATCGACAGACGCGCCTAAGTATTTAGGTAGATCGGGCTTTTGTAATACATAAGCGCTTTCCGGGCGATGGTAGTTCACCACGGTGATGACTCGAGTACGAGACGATAGCGTAAGCTGTAAGTTGGCCATTTTTTCAAACAGTCGCTTTGCGCTTCTTGTTGATGACACTGAAGCATCTAGTACCAACACAACCACATCAAAGTTTTCTACCAAGAGTTGAGGTTCAACCTTAAAATCAACACCACCAGAAAAATCTTCAATGATGAAGTTGGTATTACGAGCTAATAGATCACAAAGCGTTTGGTTGTAGTTGAGGATATCGTTCTGGCTCATATCGCCATCAATCGCCAACACACGTAGATTTTTTCGTGCATTGAACAAGTAGCTCAATGCCCCTTCTTCATCCATCTCATGCAATGGCGCAGTGAACTCGTCTATGGCACGGGATTTAAAGTCTTTTAGTCCCAGCAGAACGTCGATATTGGTGTCCACATATTGATGGTCGACAAGAATCGTATCGCTACCTTGAGTAGAGAGCAGTGAACTCAACTCGGTAGTAATGAAGGATGCTCCAACCCCGCCTTTCGAGCCAACAACCGCGACACGTTTTGCTTTACGCTTCTGACTTACGCCAGAAAATGTCTTGAGGTTTTTATTCACGTGATTCAAGAAGTCAGCAAACTCTTGTTTATTGACTGGCCAAAAAACGTAATAAAAGCCCATCTCTTTGAGAGAACGAAGCGTCGAGATCGCGTCTTCCTTGCCAATTACTACCACCCCTTTATGAGTTGGCACTTTGCTGGCAAACGCTTTAGCATCTTCGACAACACTGCGGGATTCATTCAGTTCAAGGATGACGATGTGACTGCTTTGTTGCTCTGTCAGCTTGGTTGAGCCCGAGTTCGCTTTTACGCACTCAGGATCATTCCAGCCTTCAAAACGGAACACTTCTTGAACTAGGTTCAAACACTCTTGTGATTGATAAAATAGCGTACAACCAGCGACCCCTGTCGTTGTGGATGGTGCGGGCTTTGCCTTGGTCGTTAGGGCTTTCGTCAGATCAAACATGATTATTCACCTATCAATCGAGACTTATCGGATACTTGCTTTAAACGCATCGATTCGACAAAACAATCTGGTTGTCCAATTCGAGCCTGAAACTTTGCTGGCAAGCATTGTTGAGTCTTCAAACGCGTTAACGTCACATGAATATTGAGATCGCTCGACAAAGAAGGCCTAGAGCGGTACTCAACTCTTTGTGGTGCGATGATATGTGCCGGATACTGCTTAAAGATCGGCTCCAACATCGTTTTAGCGCGTGTGGATTTGTACTCCACGACGTAAGTAGCGCCTTTATCCATCGATTCAATATCGCGAATAAGTTGCTCAATCTTCTTAGCAGTTTCAGTGCGCTTTTTGATTGCAAACTCAAAACTGTGGTTTTCTTTATACACAATCGCTTCTGCGCCATTGCCACCGAAATACCGCTCGTTTGCACAACCTAGGAGTGATGATGTCAACAAAGCAATGAATACAAGGTTCTTCATTGGATAAACCCTCCTTCCGACAACAGACGAATCGTGGCATCAGACGACGCAATAGAATCTTTATTGGATTCGATGTTCAACCAACGAGCCAATGTTGACGTTTTTTTGATGTACGGTAGTTGCACATCTTTCGGCTTAATAGGCTCAACTAGGTTTACCGTTGCCACGATAATCAATTCCGTGCGCTTTCTTTCAGTCGTGGCTTTGCGAAACGCAGCACCTAATATTGGGATATCGCCGACAAAGGGAATTTTTTGCATTTTTTCTAGGTCAGCACTGCTCATCAAGCCACCTAGAATAAAGCTGTCACCATCGGCCAACTCAACCGTTGTTAACGCTCGTCGTGAAGCCAGTTGCGGCACTTTTACACCCGCTGCTTCTACGTAGCTTTCGACCTCACTCACTTCCGGTGCGAGTTGCATACGAATTTTGTCTTGGCTTAGAACCTTCGCTGTCAGGTCGAGTTTTATGCCGAACTCTTTGAACGAGATGTTTACGTTGTTATTGGTCGAAACGATAACCGGCACTTCTCCACCAACTAAAAAACTAGCCGATTCACCAGATAGCACCGTCAGGTTTGGTTCTGCCAATACTTCAGCAACTTGATCATTGCCTAAAGCGGTAATTAACGTACTTAGATTCGCGGCATCAAACTGGTCGAACACAAACTCACCAACGCTAGAACCGACAGAGCTCCAATCCACACCCACTGTTTTACCGAAGGATTCTGTCACTTGTGCCACTGAGATCTTGACGTTCACCTGCTGCGTTGTCGCAACCTGAATGCGCTCAACAATCCCTTTCCAGGTCATGTTACGTGCGAAAATCATTCCTTCAGGTTCTTCGTACTGGGCGTAGTCAGATTTGAATTCAAACTTATAAGTTTTATCCCACTTCTCTGTTTTTTCGCGCCCAAGTAACGTTGCAACTAAACGGTAGATTTCGTCACGCGTCTCTTCTGAGTCAACAACACCACCGACAGCAACTTGCTCGCCCACCGACTGA
The DNA here is from genome assembly GCF_010092875.1 of Vibrio sp. LB10LO1. NCBI lineage: Bacteria > Pseudomonadati > Pseudomonadota > Gammaproteobacteria > Vibrionales > Vibrionaceae > Vibrio > Vibrio sp. LB10LO1. The sequence continues at coordinate 39,622 of NZ_JAADJW010000039.1, read as the reverse complement.
ACCGTAACCTTCGCATCGGGGAAATGAAATTTGAGCTGACGTCTAATTTCAGTTAAATCCAAATCCACAATAATTCGGTCTGAAAGCAAGACATCTTCATCAATGCCATAAACAATCAAGCGGGACTGCCCGATACCGTTGGCAAACACGACCAAGGTGGTGTCGTTAATAACTTTATAGTCCGCAACATCAGGGTTACTAATGAACACTTTGCCAATTGGCTGTTTAACCGAAATGTGCTGACCGTCATTTAGCGTGATTGAACGATCAGCAGCGTGAGTTTTTGTCACAAACAACAAGCAAAAAAACAGGGACGCGATAAATATTGAAAGTGATTGGCTAATTCGAGGTTGTATTACCATTACAAAGCCTCCCTTCGATCAATGACATTGCCACGTAGTTCTTCAATGCCGGTATAATTATCAATAACATTGCGCACTTCAGCGTACTCTGGTTTGTTATAAGTTTGGCTTCGATATATTTCGATGTGCATGGTTCGTTGCGCCAAAGCAAGCTTTGCCAAGTCGTCCGGTTTCACCTCAATAACAACGGTTGTCAGGCCGTTTTCCTTACTTGGAGAGCGGGCAGTAACAGAACTGTCACCCTTGGCATCATCACCGATGTTAAGTACCTTGACATGCTTTAAGAACATTGACGCTTTAACGCCCTTAAAGCGTTTAGGCTTATCAATATTCTGAGCTAGGTTATCGTTAGGAGAACTGACCGTGAGAATGTCAATGAACGACCCAGGACGAATGTAATCATTAATTAAGTTCTGGTCGCTTACTTCAAGTGGATATAGTGTCATTCCTTCCGTTACCAGAAGATCGATATACCCAGGTTGTCCGGGGCTCACTTGATATTCCGGTAATACGACATCACCTAGATCCAAACTTTTATTGAGCAAAATAGATGGTGAGAAACTGATTTGAGCATCTTCCCTAACGCCCAGTGCCAATGCTTCGTTTAGAGGAAGCTGTTGTTTAACCACACCTTGGGCACTGATAGCATGCCCTTTTTCATAAGCTTCTGTGGTCATCCAAACAGCAACGTATTCTTCGTTTGTGTTCTCCACCACTGCAGCAGTCGCTATCGGTTGAGGGTCGCTTTTGAATAAGTCGATAACGCCTAACGCACCCACTATCAAAGCGACGATAGCAACAAGTAATACCAGTCGAGATCTCATATTGTGCCTATTCTTGGAGGTTTAAATATGTGGCGTATTTTGAGTTAAAATGATTAAGTAAAATCCAATGCTTATTGCTATCCCATATGGAATGCCTTCTTGCGTGTTAGACGTATTAGTTACCAATTTTCGGCTAACTAGATAAATAATCGCCAAAAAACCACCAGCAAACGCCGTCATAACAAGGCTCCAAGGTAAATCTTTGAGCGGGATGACTAGAGACAAAACCGCTGCGTATTTAATATCACCGGCCCCAACCCAAATCAGAGCGTACAGAATTAGCCCGCCCCCTAACATCAGCAAAAAAGTGATAAATTGAAGGTCTAGTGGTGACAAAAAGCACTGAAAAAAAAGCAGTATAAACAAAGTATGGTTGTGTATTTTTCGATGAAGAAGATCAACGATGGATACATATAAACACACTATGAACAATACCAACAAATACAATTCATAACTCAAAATAAAGACTCTTGCCTGAATATATATTAGTTAATAATAATATTTTTAAGATATCAGAAATTAACAGAGCCAGACCGATGAAAACAAAGGTCTGGCACAAACATCTATCGATATTATTTATACTAGTAAGTAAGGTTTTCTTTTACTTGCTAGCAGTATCAATGGCACCTGCCACTTGATCAAATGCGCCTTCTAGTTTGCCGATAAAACCATCAGAGCCTACTGCAGTAGTTACTAATACAGCCATTGCTACTGCAATCAGACCATATTCAATCGCAGTTACACCACGTTCGTCGTTCTTGAATTTTGATAAAAACAGGCTTGTTTGTACGTATAGTTTAGTGATCATGATCGTTCCTATGAGTTAAATTTATAAAAGAGGCGCCAGTCTAATTAATACCTTTGACCAAGAAAAAATAGCACCTATTGATAAAATCGATAGGATGTGTAAATAACACTCAAAATTACCAAATCAATATCGAACACTTTTTAAACAAAAACTTAAAATACAATATCTTAGCTTAATTTTTTACACTGCGATGACAGTTAAAATGACTATTTGATAGTTTTAAAAATTGGAACAAGGGTCATCAATAGAGTGATAGCTCTACATATTAATTAATAATTCAATACAAACCAATTGATACGAGTGATAATCAATTATGCCGTATAGGAATATGTTGGCGACGGTTTAATGTAAAAATAATTAACCATGGTTTATAAAACCTGTTGAAATATGAGAATCATCACGCTATATATACGAACAATAAACCTAAAACTATAAATTACTTGCTTTTAAAAAGGTTGGTAGAATCATGAAACTACAATTCGAAAATATTGTTTCGTTCGTAGCTGTAGTTGAGGAAGGTTCATTTAGCTCCGCAGCTCGGAAGCTTGGCAAATCCCAATCTACTGTTAGCACTGCTGTTCAGAACCTGGAATCAGACTTAGGCTTCAATTTATTTAATCGACAATATTCTAAAGTCTGGCTGACCGAGAAAGGGAAACGTCTATTCCATTTGTCTACCCCTGTTGTTTCAAAGTATCGAGAATTGATGACAACAGCACAGCAAATGAATATATCAGAGCAAATCGTTTATCGTGTAGGCATTGATCCACTGGTATTCAATAAAGAAGTAAAGAAAACACTACTAGACTTTTCAGAAGCATTTCCTAATGTAGACTTGCTTGTTGTCACCAAACCAAGCTTTGTTTTGGGTAACTACATAAACGAAGGGAAGATCGATCTAGCCTTGGGAAACCCCTACCACAAAACAGGGAACGACTTTAATATTGATGAGCTGTTTTATGTCAACTGTTGGTGGGTGGCACACGAGGCCTTAACGAATATTGACAGTAACCCGTCGCAACGAGTCCTCTTAATGGATGGCAGCGAAGAGTTACTCAATTTATCTAACATAGCAGCCTATAATTTATGGCGTCTGGATGATTTGGGAACCATCCTAGACTTGTGTAAAGCCCAAAAGGGCATTGCTTTTTTGCCGGAATTTCTCATCGAGGAAAATGAAAAAGAGAGCAAGCTAAGACGGATTAACGACCACCCAGATTTATTTGGTAAGCGAGTGACTGCTTCTCTATTCTGGCCAACACATTCCGATTTTAGTTTGTTCAACCAATGGATAAAAGGGGAGCTAAGAAGTAGTGTAGCCCCTCAACCAAAGTTCATGGCAGATTTAGCACAATAACCCACTCTATTTCTCTTTTCTCTAAACCTGCTTTCCAGAATGTAAAAGAGCCGCAGTTTGCGGCTCTTGCTTTATTCAATTGTGTTTAAAAACACCTGATTCTTTACCCCGCACGATTAGAGTGCAGGTTCAACGTACTTTTAAAAATACAAAAGAAACTATAACAATGTTTTCGAAAAGAACTTATCAAGTTTGACTACGGCTTGATCAACATACTTGTTTTGATCGTAAAGGTCGAAATGTTGCGCCCCTTTAATCTCAAACAACTCAGCGTCAATGCCAGCATCTTTACCACGTTTTACCGCCACTTCGCTAAAATACGCCGATAGCGCTTCAGTCCCAACGACAGCCAAGAAAGGAGTGTCGCCAAGTAGCGCCATGTTTTCTGATGGGTTATAAGCGTAGCGTGTATCTAGAGACATAGCAGCGCGCATTGGTGAATAGTTTTCGGCACCGCCACCACGCTCAGGGTTACGATAGTAATCAGCAGCGCGAACCCAAAACTCATTCATGGATTTGGCTTTTTCTGCAGATGGAATGCCATCAACAAGCACGACCTCACCTGTTTCGTAATACTTTTGACGTGCCTCGCTCGCCATTTGGATCTGCTGACGATATTGCTCAACCGGATCGCCCGTAAGTTGGTCCATATACTGAGTTGCCCCACCCATACCATAGTCAGTAAAGTCAACAAAGCCGCTGACTGTTGCTACAGAGTCTAAACGGGTATCCTGCATTGCAACTTGTAAACTGTAACCAGCACCTGAGCAAATGCCTAGCTCACCGATGCGCTGAGGGTCAACGCCTGGAAAATGACTCAAGAATGTAATCGCATTCTTAATATCTTCAACCTTCATTGGCGCATTTTCCATACCGCGAGGATAACCACCACTTTCACCGTAAGTACGGTGGTCAAAAGCTAGGGTAATATAGCCTTTTTTTGCCATTTTCTCGGCGTAAATACCTGCGGTTTGCTCTTTAACACCACTGGCTGGCGTAATCACTACAAGCGCTGGATAGTTTTTGCTTTCGTCATAATTGGGTGGCAAGAACACATTGCCAGCAATACGAACATTCTCACTAAGAAAAGCAACTTTATTTTTGCCATCGTGATAGTCAGCACCCAAGAAGGTTTCCGCAGCAACAGATGTTGTTCCTAAAACGGCACTCGCAACTAACGAAAGGGGGATCAATTTAGTAGTTTTCATATCTTACTCCATAGATTTCTGAGGTTTGCAACGTTCCCCGCTGCAACAGATGTATGTTATGAAAACCATAAGTGTTGATATATAGCACTCAAATCAATTCACTGTTGCCATTAAACAACAATTAAAGAGGTGCATTTATAGAAATAGTCACAAGTATCCGTAAGTAAGGCATGACTTAATTACTTGGAGAGATAGCTTAAAGCATGACAATTCTGGCTAGCCATAACCTGCCGCCGTTTTTTATTCGACTTTATGTGCTCTGGGTTGAACTAACCGGTATCCTCTCGCTAGCGTCACTTCTAAACAAAAAAGCCAGCGTTGAATCAATCAACACTGGCTTTTGTTTAGTAAAACCGCTCAGAGAGTTAGTTTACGAAAATTGGCAGATGTTCTTCAGTCAAAGCACTGTCTTTCGCAAAGTCAGTATGCTCCGTTACCTTACTCACATTCCAATTGGTTAGGTTTTGGTTAAATACCTCCGCCCTTTCAAACATCTGTACCATACTCGTCACATTAGATGTATCCCAGTAACCTATATCTTGGTCAAAGGCATCTGCACTATAGAACATGCTGCTCATTAACCTGACTTGAGATGTATCCCAGCGACCTATATCTTGATTAAAGGCATCAGCAGTAGTAAACATGCCTTGCATATACTTTACATTTGATGTGTCCCAATAACCTATATCTTGGTTGAAAACTTTGGCTCCTCTGAACATATCACTCATATCCGATACATTTGATGTGTCCCAATAACCTACATCTTGGTTGAATTTGAAAGCACTATAAAACATGCCTTTCATACTCCGTACATTAGATGTATCCCAGTGACCTATATCTTGATTGAAGTTGTAAGCCCCCCTAAACATGCCAATCATCTCCGTCACATTCGATGTATCCCAGTGACCTATATCTTGGTTAAATTTTATCTTATTGAACGAGTTAAATTTACCGAACATGTAAAGCATTGAGGTGACTTTTGACGTGTCCCAGTGACCAATATCCTGGTTAAATTCATACGCTCCACTAAACATATGAGCCATATTTATTACATTCGATGTATCCCAATCGCTAATATCAGCATTAAACGTTTCACGATCTTTAAATACAGAGCTCATGGACGTTACCTGGGTGGTACAAAAGCGAATATGACCTTGCTCTAAGTTATCTAACAAAGCCTTATCTTTGATTAGAGCGTTATCCACTACTACATAAACTTGCCCGTTTTCAATCATCACGGAGTTAACGGCTTGGTCAGGGCATTTCACTGAGATATCAGCAGCAAAAGCGGTTTGGCTAGCAAGCGCGGCTGCGCCCACAAGAAGTGAGGCTATGGTTCTTTTCATTGTATTTTCCTAGGGTTGAATAGACGTTATTGCGTAAAAGTTGGAAGGTTATCTTCAGACAGGCCACTGTCTTTAGCGAAGTCGGTATGACGAGAGACGCGCTTGACGTTCCAGTAGGTCAAATCTTGGTCAAAGCGTTTTGCGCCGGAGAACATACGGTCCATATTGGTAACACGGGAAGTATCCCAGCGGCTGATGTCTTGATTGAAGTATTGGTCTTTAGCGAACAGGTCGCTCATGTCCGTCACATGGCTGGTGCACAGTAGGATGTTGCCATCCAGAAAGTTTTGCCAGTAGTCTGAATTGCGGATTAGCGTGTCATTGACGACCACAAACAACTCATCTTCTAGAACCATCACGGTTCCTGGTTTGTTTGATTCGCAAGTCACCGTTTCTGGTTCACTGGCAAAGGTTTGGCTACAACTTAGTAGCAAGCAGGCTGAAATAATCGAACGTAGCTTCATGATCAAGATATCCGTGTCTTATAAAACGAATCTCGATCATATAAAAAGCAATTTTATCAGTTTCACTAATAGAGGTTTTAAATTAACTAAATCAGTAAAAATGCATTCTTTAGCCCAATAAACACCTCACAGTAATAACAGAATTCATTATAAAGAGCGCTCTTTGTGAGATGTTCCGATAATTGTGTTGAATATAGTCAGTGTATTTTCTAAGTTTACTTAAGTAACGGCTATTTACCGTATCAGTCTTTTGGCATTTCGTTTTTTGAACAAAAAAAGAGCCGCAAACTGCGGCTCTTAATCTATCTATTTCTATTTAAGCAAAAACTTATTCTTTACCGAATACGTTGTTTTCTTGCTCTTGTACGCGGATGAACGTAGTACGTTTGGTTAGCTCTTTAAGCTTAGCTGCACCTACGTAAGTACATGTTGAGCGAACACCGCCAAGGATGTCTTGGATAGTACCGTGAACGCTGCCACGGAATGGTAGAAGTACAGTTTTACCTTCAGCGGCACGGTAGCCAGCAACACCACCAGAGTGCTTGTCCATCGCGCTCTTCGACGACATTCCATAGAATTTCATGAACTTCTTGCCGTCTTGTTCGATCACTTCACCGCCTGACTCTTCGTGACCTGCTAGCATACCGCCTAGCATTACGAAGTCAGCGCCGCCGCCGAATGCTTTTGCAACGTCACCCGCACATGAACAGCCACCGTCACCGATGATCATGCCGCCAAGGCCGTGTGCTGCATCACCACACTCGATGATTGCAGATAGTTGAGGGTAACCAACACCTGTTTTAACACGTGTAGTACATACAGAACCTGGGCCGATACCCACTTTAACGATGTCTGCGCCCGCTAGGATTAGCTCTTCACACATATCGCCAGTCACTACGTTACCTGCAGAGATAACTTTGTCTGGGAATGCAGCACGTACACGTTGTACGTACTCGACTAGGTGCTCTGAGTAACCGTTAGCGATATCGATACAGATGAAGATAAACTCATCAGAGATCGCCATGATGTCTTTGGTTTTTTGGAAGTCGGCTTCAGACGTACCCGTAGAAACCATAACGTTGTTTAGTGTTGCTTTATCTGCTGTTTTCGCAAACTCAGCCCAGTCTTCTACTGTGTAGTGTTTGTGAACAGCGGTCATTACACCATGCTCTGCTAGTGCCTTCGCCATTGCGAAGCTACCAACCGAATCCATGTTCGCCGCAATTACAGGTACACCAGACCATTGACGGCCACTGTGCTTGAATGTAAAATCGCGGGTTAAATTTACTTGAGAACGGCTCTTAAGGGTTGAACGTTTCGGGCGAAACAGTACATCTTTGAAACCTAACTTAAGTTCTTGTTCGATACGCATTGTGTAATTCCTTGATTCATAAGTATATGTGTCATCTCAGAGTGCGTAGTGAAGTCGTTGGCAGACGAGTTCACTGTTCTTCGGACACAAAAAAACCGGAGCGTTGGCAGACGCTCCGGTTTTCAGCATTATAGGCTGTGATTTCTTTCCTACAAGTCTGATATTTGAATTTTTTTTGTGATACCATCTTGGAAATCGCATATCAAAAACACCGCACCTCTCCCCAAAATCATAACTTTATTAACAATATCAGACAGTTAAAACCCACCACCATTTAATCCTTTGCGCAAACCTTTGCGTGAAACCGATAGCTTTTTACCGTTCAGTTTCTCATAAATGCTCAAAATTGCATCAAACGATACTTATTAGTCGGTTTGTACAAGAGTAATTTTCTAATTTTTTTCATGCTCCACATCGTTTTTCTGCCACTTTTTTGAGTGTATCAAGCACGAACTAGCTCTCTGTGACGTTTATAGCGCATCGAAGTGATTCAATAACATCGCTTGCTAGTAGCCCAATCTCACCTTTTTGTTGAACATTAATGTCCGCGGCGTGACTATGAAGCATCACTCCCAAACGTGCAGCAACAGCAATAGGTAACCCTTTGGCAAGCAGCGCGGCAATCACACCAGAGAGCACATCACCCATTCCACCACTTGCCATTCCCGGATTCCCAGCAAGACACACGTACATTCTTACCCCATCATAGATAAGCGTCCCTGCGCCCTTAAGTACAATGACACCGCCATAACGTTCATGGAGCTGTCTCGCGGCAGCAAAGCGGTCTTGCTCTATTTCCTTAGTTGAGACATTAAGTAAACGGGCTGCCTCTCCTGGGTGTGGTGTCATAACACGCTGTTCATCTCGTAGAACCACGACATTATTACGTTGATTCAGCATCGCAAGAATATTGAGTCCATCAGCATCCACGACCTTAGGTTTGTATTGCTGAGATAAGAGCTGGTATGCCTGATGCGCCCATTCATCCTCACCGAAACCAGGACCAAAAGCTAAGGCATCCGCCCAACGTGTCCGTTTAATCAGTTCGTTGTCCTGCTCTTTTAGCTCATCAAACGTAATAGCCTGACTCATGACTTCTGGAGAGCCAACTTGCAATGGCAATAAAGAGCTCGGGTGTGTCAGAGCAGCCGTAAGTCCTGCGCCTGTTCTTACTGCAGCTGAGGCGCACAAGCGAATGGCGCCAGACATGCCTTGATTACCACCTATACATAAGAGCTTGCCATTATTCCCTTTGTGGGCTGTGGCTTTTCTTTCTGGCAGTAACCTTCTGATAATTAGATGATCGATGCCTAACGCACTTTCTTCTTCAATCGACTCAAACTCGACGTTTACACCCAAGCCAGAAAAATGCAGCTCACCGACGTAGTCTCTCGCCTGCCCTGTGCATAAGCCTTGCTTCACACCAATAAAAGTCACCGTATGATCCGCTTGTATGGCATCTCCGAGCACGGAACCTGTGTCTGCACTTAACCCCGAAGGAATATCGATTGAGATGACTGGACAATGAATTTGATTAACTTGATCAATGTAGCGACGATATTCATGCCTTACTTCACCAGAGAGCCCTGTACCAAGCATGGCATCAATGATAACGTCCACCTCCAAAAGCGCTGTGTGCCAATCATCCCAAGAACTATTCTCGCCATCCACAGACTGCCAATCTTCAAACGCTCGCAAAGCATCCCCTTTCAGTGATGTAGTGTCACCTAGCTGGAAGACACGAACATTCAACTGTGCCTGTTTTGCGAGAGTGGCAAACACATACCCATCCCCACCGTTGTTCCCTTTTCCGCAAACCACCAGCACAGTTCGAGCCTTTGGATAAAGGTGGAGAAATCGCTCGTAAACCGCCATGCCAGCACGCTGCATCAAACTGTACATCGAGACTCCAGCCATTTGAGCTGCGATCACTTCTCCATTTCTGACTTGCTCTGCGGTATAGAGCTTGAGGGCGAGATTAAAATCCATAACGATATTCTACGGTTCAAAAGACACGATTTAAGTATACGAAAAAGCCGAGGCGAACCTCGGCTTTTGCGCGTTTATTTTCTCAAGCTTTATTTTTGCTGTTGCGACATCAAGTTTGCTGCTGAGACATCAAAGCTTCTGCCGTTGCATCTTGAATGGACAAAAACAGTGAGTTGATTTTTCCTGTTGGGGTGCGCATTGGGTTAAGCGTCACGTTTTGGTACATGAACTCCGCTTGTTGCGTCACTGGTCGAACGTTGCGGCAACGGAACAAATACGGACGCTGACGCCATGTGATAAAGCTTCGACACCCTAAATCATAAACAGGCTTGGTTTTTAGCTTGAACCACTCTTGCGGGATCTCAGGAAAGATATCAAAGATTGAGCGCCCAATGGCTTCGTGAGATTGCAAGCCGCTGTGGTGCGTCATAAAGCCGTTCCACACTTGAACGTTGTAGTCTTTATCGATCACAACTAAACCCATGTCGACATTCTGCACCATGTCGACCATCCAATGGAATTGTTCAAATTCTGCAGGTAAGTTCAGCATTAGAAATCCTCCATTAGGTACGACAGTTTGTTATCCAGTAACGGCAGTGACTCATCAACAAACATAAACAGTAGATCACAACGGATAGAGGTGCCTTCAATGTTGTAGCTGACCTCGAATGTCATGGTTCGGCTAAATGCCCCTGTGGTTGATTCGATGATGGAATCAATGGAGATATGTTGTCCAAGCAATACTGGAGAGCTTTGGAAGAATCGCACCTCAGATTGCTCACCTAAACCATTTAAGAATGAACCGACTAAGATATTGGATATGTCCATCAACAACTCAAGCTCTTCTAACTCTTCGCTGTCCGCTGGCACCTTCATCAGTTTCTTAAGATCGGAAACGCTGGAGTCACTGAGAATGACCAGTGCCTCGCCTGCAATGCCTTCGCCACAAAAACCTTGGCAAACACCGGAGACGTTATCGTGAGAAGCTAAGTCTCGTAGCGCCATGTGCAGCTCACTGACTTCAAAGATATTCACGTTTGGAAGAGGGAGCTGAACAAACACATCAAAGTGGCGAGCTAGCGCGTCGGCCGCACGACCAATAGAGACGTTAGCCACTTCCATATAGATGTCGCGGCGACGCAGAATGGGTAATTCAATCGTGGTAGGAGTAATGACTTGGGGACGATCATTAGGCTCTATCAGCTCTTTTAACGTCGCCTTAAGCTCATCTTTACCAATCGGCTTTTGGATAAATGCTTTCGCACCGAGCGCAAAGACACGCTCTTTCGCTTTAGGTTGAATATCACCAGACACAACCACCACGGGCGTTTGGATCCCCAAGCGTTTCATATTTTCTAATGTTTCAAAACCGTCCATTTCTGGCATAGTGAGGTCGAGAAACATCAGCTTGAATTCTTTTTGCGCCAACTCTTCAAGCGCATTTTTACCATGAATGGCAAATGTCACGTCTGCATTCAATGTTGCTGGCAGTGATCTTGCCATCTGCTTGCGTGCTAACGCTGAATCATCACAGATGAGTACAGGAAAAGACATTCTACCACCTTTAATATTCAACAATCTGCGCAGGAGTCTAACAGATTGATACCGCCTATAATACGAAGAAACTGACGAGGAGTTTTTTCTTTGTTGTTTACTGGGTAAGCATACGCAATATGAATAGATGAGTGAACCAGTGAAACGAGAAAATCCCGAATTCCCTATACATTTAGTGACATTGCGCAGGAGTGATTAAAACTTCTACAGAGCTTGATACGCAAGGGGTTGCCTTTATCGGCCCCAGCTCTTTCAGCTGAATAGCAAATAAAAAAGGCACCCGATGAGAGCGCCTTACTTTTCGTTTGATTATTGTGCTTTCTATGGCACACCGTGACCTTTTGATGCTACCCAAACTCGGTACCATTGCTCACGAGTGAGTTCAATGTTCAAAGCATTCACTGCTGCGTGAACGCGCTCAATTTTACCAGAACCGATAATTGGCATTGGTTTAGAAGGTAAGCGACGAACCCAAGCGTAAATGACTTCATCAATGCTGTTTGCACCCACTTCTTCTCGAATAGCTTCCAGTTCGTTACGAACACGAACCGCTTGCTCTGTATCACCAGTGAAAATGGAACCACCACCCAAACATGACCATGCCATTGGACGAACACGATGTGTTTGAAGTATATCTAACGTACCATCGTGTGCCACTTCAAAGTTCAGTGGGTTTATTTCCACTTGGTTAGTCACAAGAGGTTTGCTTAAACGCGATTGAAGAAGCTCGAATTGACGCGGCGTAAAGTTAGAAACACCAAAGTGCTTAACTTTACCCACTTTATGTAGCTCAGAGAACGCTTCTGCAACCTCATCTGCGTCCATCAACACGTCTGGACGGTGAATCAGTAGAACGTCAATCTCGTCGACTTTGAGTCTCTCAAGCGAGTTGTTCACGGATTGATAGATGTGTGCAGCGCTGGTGTCATAGTGGTTAATCTTACGCTCTGGCGTTTTGTCACCACATAAATTGATGTCGCACTTTGTCACGATCTGAATTTGCTCTCGAACGCTCTTGTCTAGTGCTAATGCTTCACCAAACAACGCTTCACATTCGTAATTACCGTAAATGTCAGCATGATCAACGGTGGTAATACCTAACTCAATGTGTTGCTTTAGGAACGACAAACGCTCTTGCGCTGTCATGCCCCAATCTACTGCACGCCAATATCCTTGAACCAGCTCAGAAAACTCTGGACCGTTTGGTGCAGTCACTACTTTTGCAACCATGGGTTTCTCTCCTTTTCTTAATCTGCATTCATCCTAGTCTTGTTTTACCGCTTGCTCAACGGGTAAACTTTCGCAATTCGAACTGGAGTACGAAATATGTCTTTTGCCCAACGACTCGCCACGTTAATTGGCGAAGAAAGCATCAGCGGTTTTGCCCGACGCGTCGACGTCTCCGAGGCTTTAATTCGCAAATACCTCAAAGGAAGCGAACCCAGCTTAACCAAAGCCAACCAAATCGCAATGCGAGCCAACTGCTCATTGGAGTGGCTAGCCACCGGCTGTGGCTATTTATACCGTCAGGCAGAGGTTGTGGATATGGAAGCCTACAGACTTGCCTTCCAGCACGTCATGAATGGAACGATCTCTCAGGTTGAAGAAGCACAACATCGCAAACTGATTGCGGGTTACCAGTATCTGCGTGCTCATAAAAAGTCGGATGGATTTTTGGACGAGTCAGCAATGGCTACATTTTTAGCCTTGCACCATGAGAATAAAACGGAAACATCAGAGAGCTAAAGCATGGCACTTTAGAAACGAATCACCTCTAGCTCAATCATCTCGCCATCACTGTTTAAGGTGACGTTTAATCTTGGCGCTGGAGAACCAAACTCTTGTGCTAAAACCCAATCAATACGACGTGGTACTTGCTGAGGGTATCGGTTGATAAATAGGACCAGTGCTTTGTCGACAGCTTCTGGTGAATTGTGTTTTAAAGCCGCAGCAACATCGTACTGCTCACCTTGTATTGCTATTCGCTTCATCACCAATCCATCTTTTCTCAGGTTCAATATCAGCTCACTTAGATTTTGCGGTTGGTAGTCCGTGAGAAAGATAAGACGTATTGCTTTTGCCTCTGTTGTTGCTTCTCCATAGAGATGTTGCTGATAGTAGTGAAAGTCATCCAAACAGAATGCACCTGCACTTTCTTGCGCCTCACAGGTATACCACTCTCCGCCCTCTTGCAAAGTCTGTTGAACCTCAACGACAGATGCGTCCGATAATATAACTTGCCACCATGCCCCCTGCGCATAAGCAGTTTGCGTCAATAAACAGAGGGAGAGCAACGAACAAAAAGAAAAACGCAGCATGGCCTTACTATTAAGCTAACTCAAGAAGATGAATAAGAGCTTTATCTTTGCTGTAAGTCGAGCGAGAAGCAAGGTGTGATGTCGAATTTCAGGTACAAAAAAGCGGACCTTCTAGTCCGCATCAATCTTTGTACAAAGCCTAAACTGCGTAATCCATCACGCTGAGAACCATTACGACAAACAGAACACCATACCATTTAGATTTATCAACATTGCATTCTATTTTTTTGTAGGGAATGGAACGTTCAGGATCAAGCAGGCATTAAAAAGGCGCACAGTGCGTGCGCCTCTGCCTCGTGACTCAATCGTGAGTATGCGAATCGGGAAGACTATTGATGCGTCCCGAACAAATGACGAGGAATTTCTGTAGGGTTTGAATCCATCCAAATTGTGTGTAAAACCTCACATCCCTCCTTCTGAAGCAGTCATGTTGCTTTACACTTAAAGCATGGTTCATTTCGCTCAGAAAACAAGTTTTACCAATAAAAAAATAGCGCCAAATATGGGACCAATAGCACAATATTAATCAATATTTAGACAATTGATACTTGAACCGCTCAATAGTGGAAAGCTAAATTGCATCTTTATTGATTAGGTCTAGACTCTCGTGAGCGTATAATTTCTTTCGTCCCTTCCAATTAGTAGTCTAGGAGAATCTGTTAATGACCAAACGCGAGAGAATTGTGAAATCTGTGTTAGCGCACGTACCGAAAGATGCGATTAACCAGTTTGTCTCTCGAGGGTCAACGCCAACATCATTTTCCGTCCTCTTTATGGCCGCAATCGTTGGTACGTTAGCAGGCCTTGTCGGCACCTACTTCGAAATTGCAGTTCACTTTGTTTCAGAAACTCGTACCGAGTGGTTAAAAAGCGAAATCGGTAGCGTACTGCCTTTGTGGCTTGCAGCGATTCTAATCAGTGCAACCTTGGCATTTATCGGTTATTACCTTGTTCACCGTTTTGCTCCTGAAGCATCTGGCTCAGGTATTCCTGAGATCGAAGGCGCAATGGATAACATCCGCCCTGTACGTTGGTGGCGAGTCATCCCTGTGAAGTTCTTTGGCGGTATGGGTGCGCTTGGTTCAGGTATGGTTTTAGGCCGTGAAGGCCCTACCGTACAAATGGGTGGTGCCGTTGGTCGCATGGTCACTGACATCTTCCGTATTAAAGACGATGATACGCGCCACTCATTATTAGCCTCCGGTGCAGCCGGTGGTTTGGCCGCGGCTTTTAACGCGCCATTAGCTGGCATTATGTTTGTGGTTGAGGAAATGCGCCCTCAATTTCGCTACTCGTTGATTTCTATCCGAGCGGTGATCATTTCAGCGATCATGGCAAACATTGTGTTTCGAGCCATCAACGGTCAAGAAGCCGTTATCACCATGCCACAATACCAATCTCCTGAATTGCAATCGTTATGGTTGTTCCTGCTTCTCGGTTCTTTGTTCGGCGTGTTTGGTGTTGTATTCAACAAACTGATAACCATTGCACAAGACAGCTTTGTTGCATTGCATAAAAACGACCGTAAACGCTACCTAATCACAGGTACCATTTTAGGCGGCGTATTTGGTCTGTTGCTGCTTTACGTGCCACAGCTTACCGGTGGTGGTATTGGCTTGATCCCAGATATTACCAATGGTAATTACTCGATCTCGATTTTAGTCATGCTGTTCGTTGGTCGCGTGATTACCACCCTACTTTGTTTCGGCTCTGGTGCGCCTGGTGGTATTTTTGCACCAATGCTGGCGCTTGGTACTCTCTTTGGCTACGCATTCGGTGCCAGTGCAGACATGCTGTTGCCTTCACTGACTATCGAGCCGGGTGTATTCGCAATTGCAGGCATGGGAGCGTTATTCGCAGCGACAGTACGCGCTCCAATCACTGGCATCTTGCTGGTTATCGAGATGACAAATAACTACTACTTAATTCTGCCTCTCATCATTACTAGCTTAGGTGCGGTAATCGTAGCGCAGTTACTTGGCGGGCAACCGATTTACAGCCAATTGCTACATCGTACGCTTAAAAATGACAAACTACGTCAACAAGACCTACCAGAAAACCAAGCATAAGTTGATATATCCAAGTAACTTCGAGATGCTTGGCTAAACAGGCTCCAAATTATCTTTCATAAAGGACCATGATTTGGAGCCAGTAATTTTGCATTTTTACATCTCTCTACAAAAATAACCTATCAAACTCACAAAATTCCCACTCTCTGATATTTACTTATAATAACTAAGGGTAAGAAGCCGTTAAACTTGTTAGTATTCGCGGCTCAAATTAGAGTAAATCACCCAATCTCGGAGTAGTTTTGAACTGGAGAAGACTTGTGCAGTTTTATAGTGTCCCGCCATCACAAGCGGCGCTGGCACTAGGCATGATAGGGCTTGGACAAGCTTGGGCTTTATATATCCCAGAGATTGGTGAGCCAATCAGACCATTCCTTGCTTCACTCGGAGCACTGCTTCTTACCCCTGTTCTGCTGAAATACGCCACCAGCCCTCGCCTATTTATGGCGGACATCAAGCACCCTCTGAGCGGTAGCTTAATGGCTCCGATGAGTATGGCGTTACTCATGCTATGTGACTACCTTGCTGCGGTTGCACCAATCGTAGCTTATCCGCTTTGGTTTATGGCGGTGTTACTTCACTTTACGATGATGGTGTTGTTCTTTGGTTTCCAGATCATGAACTTCAAGATGTCGAACATCGTGCCAAGTTGGTTCTTATATCCTGTTGGTTTGATCAGCTCTTCCCTTGCAGGTTCCCAATTCGGCCATAATGTGTTTTCTGAAACCTTGGCGATGATGTGCATTGGCATTTACTTCTTTATGTTGCCATTAGTGCTTTATCGCCTTGTGTTCTTTGGTTCTCTTCCGCGTCGCGCACGCCCAACATTGGCGATCATGGCAGCTCCGGTGAACTTGTCTTTAGCGGCTTATTTGGTCAACTTTGGCGAGCCAGATCCGATACTGACAGGCGCATTAGCAGGCATCGCCATCACTATGACGTTGTTGATTTACCTGTGTTATTTCCGTTTGATGCGCTTGAAGTTCCAGCCATCTATTGCTGCAGTTACCTTCCCTTCTGTTATCAGCGCGATTGCGATGCATCGTCTCACCACTTTTTTTGCAGAATCCTACCCACAGTGGCATTGGTTACACGATTTTGGATTTCTTGAATTGAGCGTTGCCACCGTGCTCGTGGTTTGGGTTTCCGCTGGCTATGTAAAAATGTACTGGCCAGAACTCATCAGAACACCTTCCAAGCAAATATAAAAAACGACCTCATTGTGAAGCCGTTTTCTTTTGTCTTAAGCGAGCAACGTTACCCGATGAACTTTGTCATAAAGTTGCTGGTGTTGGTCACGCTTGACGCCGCCATTACCACCACAATCGCAATCCCTGTCAGCGTTAAGTAGGCTGGGTGTTTGTAGTCGCCAACGATGTCTTTTCTGCGTGTCGCCACTAACACCATACCTAAAACGATTGGCAGAATAATACTGTTAACTAGGCCAGCCAACATAAGCAGCAGAATCGGCATGTTCATCGTCACTGTGCCAAGTGATGTGATGATAATGAAGCCGACACACCACGCTTTCTCATTACGAGCCACGATTGGGAACAAGGTTTTGATAAGAGAGATCGCCATGTACGAGTTACCCACAACAGAGGTGATCGAGGCAACAAACAGTACCAAGCCAAAGATAAAGTAACCGACTTCACCTGCTCCTTGACGGAACGCATCTGCGGCTGGGTTTGCAGAATCCAACGTGGCGCCTGTCGCTATCACACCGAACACCGCCAAGAACAACAGAATGCGAATCACCACGGCAATGGAAATACCGGCCCAAGCGGCGGTTTTGATAGCGGGTACGTTGTCTTTACCTTGCAAGCCGATATCAACCAAACGCTGTGCGCCTGTGTAATAGCCACCGACTGCGCCACCAACGATAGTTAGCGTTGGTAATAACAGGCTGCCAACATCCGTAGGCATTACCGCTGCGCTCAAGGTCTCCCCCATTGGTGGCAAACTGGTCATAGCAACGTACGCGATCAGAATGATCATAAACAAACCAAGGTAACGTGCCATTTGGTCCATGCGTTTAGAAGCGTTGTGCACCACAAACAGCAAACAACCGACCACACCAGTGAACAGCGCACCCCAAGTGGTATCTACACCCGTTAGTACATTAATACCGAGCGCAGAACCACTTACGTTACCGAAGTTAAATGCAACCGCGCCAAGTGCCAGCAGAATGCCCACCACGTAGCCCATACCCGGTGCGACTTTGTTGGCAATGTCTTGAATGCGCATACCAGACACACCTACGATACGCCACAAGTTCATCACAATACCAAAAGTGATAAACATGGATGCAAACACAGGGAATGCCATGTCGATTTTGTAGATGTTGGTGAAGACCGCCGTTTGGGTTAAAAAGCCAGGTCCAACAGATGTGGTCGCCATTAAGAACGCGACACTAAGAATTGCTTTCTTTTGCCAACTGTTTTCCGATGCTTGAATAGAAGCTGGAGCAGTCGAGTTGATGGTGGTTTGTGTGGTCATGCCAAATCTCAATTTTGTTGCCTTTCTACTATTAGAAAACAGAAAGACAACTGACCGAGATCAGCTGAGCTTGAAGAATCAAATTGGGCAGAACGAATAGAGAAATGAAGCCTTCGCAACCGTTTGCTGGGCGCGGATATTAAGTCTATCGCCTGTGACTGTCAACACAGAAATCGATAAATGATTTTTGTCGTATTCATTGTCAAATCATTATTCATTTCAGACAGATATAAAAAAGGATGGCGTTTGCCATCCTCTTAAAATATTGCTTGGTTACTTAGCGTAAACCATGCAGAAATTCGGCACGCGTTGCTGGATTGCTTTTGAAGATGCCACCCAAAGCTGTTGTCGTCGTTTCGCTGGTTGCATCCATCACACCACGAGATTTTACGCAGTAGTGTGTTGCGTCAATCGTCACTGCCACATCATCAGACTCAAGCAACGTTTGAAGTGCAACAAGAATCTGCTGTGTCATACGTTCTTGTACTTGTGGGCGCTGGGCAAAGAAGCGAACGATACGGTTGATCTTTGATAAGCCAATGATCTTGCCACGTGGGATGTAAGCCACAGCAGCCTTGCCATCGATGGTCACAAGGTGGTGTTCACAAGTACTGGTCACGGTGATGTCCTTCACGCGAACCATCTCGCTCACGTTCATCTTGTTCTCAATCACCGTGATTTTCGGGAAGTTGGAGTAATCCAAACCAGAGAAGATTTCGTCGACGTACATCTTAGCAATGCGGTGAGGGGTTTCTTCTAGGCTATCGTCGGTAAGGTCAAGTTGAAGCAGACCTAAGATCTCACGCATGTGGTGTTCGATCTTCTCTTTCTTCTCCTCACGACTTACGTTGTTTGGACGCATTGGCGTTTCCAAACCGCGTTGCTCTAGCGCTTCTTTTACTAACTTCGCTGACTCGCTAAGACCTGACATTCCACTTCCTCTTTTGTTACTTCCGCTTTTATACAAACCCAATCAAAATTGCATTCATATTTTTCGCTTTGAGTTGCTCAGTTTCGTGTCTTTACACCAAGTCACATCAAATATAGGTACTGAGCTGATTTTATTGAGCTCCGCGGGCTTTTTACCCCTTTCGGATGGCTGACAAGGATACTCGGATTTTTGAATAATTACACCCATATTTTATAGGTGGACATTCTTACTCAGTCCCCTTTTTATGGTAAAGTTGCCACAAAACAAAAGAACACAGGATTTTCTCAATGGGCTGCTGCGACGCACCTGGCTTGATGCCAATTGAAGAAGCGATGGACAATATGCTATCGCGAATCAAACCTATCCAAACTACGCTTTCTCTTCCACTTGCTGAAGCACTCGGTTTTGTACTGGCAGAAGACATCTTGTCTCCTATTCACGTACCGCCATTCGATAACTCAGCAATGGATGGTTACGCAATTCGCATTCAAGATCTTGAGTCGTCTTCTGTATTGCCTCTAGCAGGTAAATCATTTGCAGGACAACCTTTTGAAGGTGAATGGCCATCAGGCACTTGTGTTCGTATCATGACTGGCGCCAAAATCCCTGAAGGTTGCGACGCCGTTATCATGCAAGAAAACACAGAAATCACGGATGCTGGCATTCAGTTCAACCAAACTGACGTAAAGTCGCAAAACAACATCCGCCCAACAGGTGACGACATCAAGCAGGGCGACATCGTGCTTGCACAAGGTGCGCGTTTAACACCTCGCGATATTCCGATGATTGCGTCTCTTGGTGTAAGCCATGTGACGGTAGCGCGTAAACCAAAAGTTGCTTTCTTCTCTACTGGTGATGAACTTAAACCACTAGGCGAACCATTAGACGAAGGTCAGATCTACGACAGCAACCGTTACGGTATTAAACCGCTTATCGAGAACTTCGGTTGTGAGGCGATTGATCTTGGCATCATTCCAGATTGCCCAGAGACTCTGAAAGCAACTTTTGAACAAGCGCAAACGTTGGCTGATGTCGTTGTTACCTCTGGTGGTGTTAGCGTCGGCGAAGCGGATTACACCAAAGACATTCTTGAAGAGCTTGGTGAAATTGGCTTCTGGAAGCTAGCAATCAAGCCGGGTAAACCTTTCGCATTTGGCAAGCTAAGTACTGCTTGGTTCTGTGGTCTGCCGGGTAACCCTGTTTCTGCCGTACTTACCATGTACGTGCTTGTTCAACCGATGCTGGCAAAACTTGCAGGCCATACAGAATGGAAAGCACCTGAGTCTATTCCTGCAACAACCAAAACCGCCTTTAAGAAAGCACCGGGGCGTACCGATTACCAACGTGGTATCTACACATTGGAAGATGGCAAGTTTGTAGTTGAAACAACCGGTAACCAAAGCTCTGGCGCATTCCGCTCCATGAGCCTAGCGAACTGTTTTGTTGTGTTAGAGCGTGAGCGCGGCCGTGTTGAAGTAGGTGAAACGGTTCAGATCCAACTATTCAACTCAACCCTATACTAGGAAATCGTTGTGGATATTCTTTCCGATCAGGAAATGCTGCGTTACAACCGCCAAATCATTCTTCGTCAATTTGACTTTGAAGGGCAAGAGGCGCTCAAACAAGCGTCAGTATTGATGCTTGGTGCTGGCGGCTTAGGTTGTGCATCAAGCCAATATTTGGCCACTGCCGGTGTCGGTAAAATCACGCTGATTGATGATGATATCGTCGAGTTGTCTAACCTTCAGCGCCAAGTACTTCATCACGATGCGGATATTGGCCGTAAGAAGGTAGAATCGGCGGCAGATGCACTACGCGAACTTAACCCGCACATCATTGTAGATACCATCGCAAAGCGTCTTGATGATACAGAGCTAAAAAGCTTGATCGAACAGCACACGATTGTTGTTGATGCATCAGATAACGTCGATACGCGTAATCAACTTAACCGCCTATGTTTTGCGACCAAAACACCGCTAATTTCAGGCGCCGCCATTCGCATGGAGGGACAAGTAAGCGTGTTTACTTACGATGACCCAGCGCAACCATGTTACCAGTGCTTGAGTGCCCTTTTTGGCAGTGGCGCATTAAGCTGTGTCGAAGCCGGAGTCATGGCGCCTGTTGTTGGTATTGTTGGCGCAGTACAAGCGATGGAAGCGATTAAAGTGATAGCTGATTACGGCCAACCAAAGAAAGGCAAAATTCTGATTTTGGATGCGCTCAGCATGTCTTGGCGAGAAATGAATCTGATGAAAATGCCAACCTGTCCAGTTTGCAACTAACCGGCTTACAACTAACCACCTTATATCAATAAGCCCGCTTTTGCGGGTTTATTTTTGACTTCTGCAAAACAAAAAAACCGCCCGATAAGGGCGGAAAGTCAGCTAGGCGACTGAACAAACAAAGGAACTTTAAATACTAAGACCAACTCACTTCACACACTAAGCCACTCTCATATTCATTTCTCAGGTCGATGCCCGTGCGATAATCGACGATATCTTCAATAGTGAGAACTGGCATTCCATGACGCCTTGCAAACTCAATGGTCTCTGGCAGTTTCGCCATGGTTCCATCAGGGTTAGTCAGTTCACAAAGGATCCCTGACGGGACTAAGTTTGCTAGATACATCAAATCGATCGTACCTTCGGTATGACCTCGACGGGCCAACACGCCATTTGTTTTCGCAACCAGTGGAAAAACATGGCCTGGTCTTGCTAAATCTTCTGGTTGAGCATCAAAATAAGTGGCCGTTTTGACCGTTGTAACGCGATCTTTCGCAGAGACCCCTGTCGTCACCCCTTCTTTCGCTTCAATCGAAACCGTAAAAGCGGTCTGGTTTTTACTGCGATTATCTTTCACCATAGGAGGAAGCTCTAACCAATTGGCGCGTTCCTCCGTTAAGCACAAACACACGATGCCACTGCATTCACGAATCATGAGTGCCATTTGCGCTTCGGTAAGATGCTGTGCAGAGAAGATAAGGTCGCCTTCGTTCTCGCGATCCTCATCATCCATTAATAGAACACCAAGGCCATTTTTCAGAGCCTCAATCGCTCTTTCTACCCTTTGTACTGGAGTGCCAAACTCATCTAGTAGTGACGTTGAGCTCATAGTTTCTTCTCCTTGATACTGATTACAAATAAGCGAACGCGTCCGCGTAAAGTTGCTCTGGTTCTGCCCCTCTTTTGTCACAGAACCAATCACGAGCCACTTCAACCATTTTGCAAGGACCACACAAGTAGATATCGAACTCAGATAAATTACGGAAATCACTCATCACACACTCCAACACCTTTCCTTGCTTAGCGTACTGGGGACAGGTTGATATTTCAGTAACTGGCACGTAACTGACGTTTTTGTTTTCAAGCGCAATATCCACCAGTTCGTCATGCACATACAGGTTATCCATATCCTTAGCACCCCAATAGACGTAAATCGGCTGGGTAAACCCTTGCTCCAAGCTATTTTTCAAAATACTTAGGGTGTAAGACATTCCGGTCCCGCCTGCGACCAATAACAAGGGTTTGACACTCTCATCACGCAGCCAAGCGTCGCCTCGCGCCTCACTGACTTCAACCATGTTTCCGCAGACCCACGAATTGGTGAGTTCTTCCATCACAAGCGTATTTTTCTTGCTGATATCTGAGCCACCAATATGGAGTTCTAAAAACGCACCATTAGAAGGACACGAGGCTATAGAAAACGGTAAACTACCAAAGCTTAAACTGACGTTAATGTACTGCCCTGCCCTAAATTCAAAAGGCTGATCCGGCTTGAGCAACACTCGGAATATGAAGCCAGTTAACGGCTCAATTTTTTCTATCGAACATAACATGTCAGTTGCCTCCTTCATTCTTAGCGGTAAACGCTTGAGACATACTGAGAGCACACCCCTTCATACCTCGCGTCTTAACTCTTCTAACGATCTCAATAGTAGTTCCCGGGCGATCGCCTTCTTCTTCTCGCACGATGCCTATATCATCCGTCACTAGAAAGCATGGATAGCTAACCGCCGAGGCATCCATATAGCTCATCAGTCCTGGTTGGCCATGCGGAAGCGGCTTTAATGTTTTAGGATCCAGAGCTCTTGCAAAGACCCAGGGAGGTACACGCTTTTTGTGTTCTGTATCTTCAAAAAAGCAGGTGTTCAGTTCAACTTGATTAAATGTGTCTCGAATCTGCTCTGCGCTTTCTAAGGTAAAAGTCTCACACAAAAGTTGGTTGAACTCGTCTCTATCGAGCGATTGATCCTGATGTTTTTTCCAGCCGCCGCCAGTGATGATGTAAAGATCGCGACCACCATTGAAAGTTTGACCTTGCTCGCGCATGAAACAGCACAGTAGATAGATAAAATAAGGAGGGCCGATAAGACAAATGGTTTTACCAGACTGCTTAATACGATTCATATTAGCTAGCGTCGCCTCAAAGTCGATCTCATCCTCAGTGACAGTAAATGCGGTCGGATAAAGGAGCTCAACTAAGCTCATGACGTACTTGAACCAAATATTGTTGGCATTAAAGCGATCTGGGCCTAAGTTCACCAACTCCATCTGATGGTCAAACCAATCACCAACGTAATTCATACCGAAATTTACTGAGCCAAGAAGCCGCTCAATACTGAGTCTATCTCGTGCGACAGTACTTTTGATGCCACTAGTACCGCTGCTAGTAAAGCGATTCTCGACCTCTTCATCGTCAAGTGTTAATAGGGTCTTCAACTTAAAAATAGAAGTAGGGAAAACGGGGATCTCGTTGAGGTCTTCGACCACCTCCCCGACTCCCAACCTCTCGCAGAACTGACGATAGTCATCATTATTGTGGTAATGGTATTGATATGCCCCTTTAACAAGGCGAGATGTCAGCTGTTTTTGTTCCTGCAATGACCATTGCTGAGGAGTTCCCATGAAAATCAAGTCATCGATTTCTGTGCTCGCTGCGATATTTTCCTGCTTAACCGCTGAAAGTACTTCCATATAAATGCCTCTATTAGTTAGCGCTATCGCGCGAAAAGAATGGTGATATAAGGGGCATCGCTGCCCCTTCAGCATCGTTTAAACGTTACGAGTGGTATTTGACGATGTTGGCGTTTACCACATCGATAACCGCTCTTTGCTGCGCTTTATCTTCCATCGACTCAAAAGACATCAATAGGTCCGCGGCACCACAACACTCAATCGCAACTCGCGCTGCCTGAGTACTTTCTTCATAAGTACCGATGGCATTTTCTGACAACAGCTCTACCATTTTTTGCTCAAAGTCGGTATTTGGGTAAGATTCACGGACAAACTCTTCCAAATACACGCGTGCTTCTGCCCTTGCTGCTTCACCATCTACATTTTGGTTGACCAGCAGCGTCAGCTTGTGTCGAACCTGACTAACATCGACACCATGTACCTGAGCAACTTCGTGGTACAAACCGGCGTATTCTTTTCTTTGCGCGTTTGAGTCGTCCCATTTAAACACGAGTGGAAGCCCTAACTTAGCCGCCCATTCAACCACTTCTTTGCTCGTCGCATTCACAAATTGCGCAGGACCGCCTTCAGTGTACGCGTGTGGGTTAACAGAGATTTTAGGAAAACTATAAAAATCATTGTTTGGATGGCAGTACCCAGTAGTGAATGCATCATTGATGATCTTGTGACACTCACTGAACAACTGAAACTGAGAATCCGTTGGTCGATTAAAGAAGCGCATATCTGCACTCTTTTCACAATCACTAAAGCCAAAGACAAAACGGCCTTCACTCATTTGGTCGAGTAGACACGCTTCTTCCGCCACACGTACTGGATGATGTGTGGTAATAACGTGATTTAACGAAGCCACTTTGGCGTTCTTTGTCATACCAAGTAAAAAACCAGCCACTGTTAATGGGGCACCAACCACACCATTGTTCGAGAAATGGTTTTCGTAAACAGCCAACGTGTCAAACTTCAACTGATCTACGTAATGTGCGGTATCTAACATTTCTTCGATGACTTGATCAGAAGAACGCTTTGAATTCATAAAATTGAGGAAGAATAATCCAAATTTCATGTCTCTTTCCTTTTAGAAAATATTAATTACTGTTTTTCTTTGAGATATGGCATCACATCAGACTGGAATAGCTTCATAGATGCGATAATTTCTTCTTCAGAACCGTTTGCTTCAAAACCACAACAAATATTGTTAATACCCGTCGCATCGATATCTTGCTGGATAATCGCGATACACTCTTCAGGCGTTCCTACTGGGTTGATTTCGTAGCTGTAATCAATTCGGCGATTGGTGTCTTTGTGGCCTTTCAAGACAAAATCACGCCATTGACCTTTATTGAAGTCATAGCCTTTTGTTTGGTCAGAGTCGTCAAAAATCTTTGTGGCATTCACGTATGAGTCGTACCAATGACCCAAGAAGTTGCGGCAAATATCTTTGGCTTTATTTGAGTCATGATCGACGGAGGTGATGTAAGACAAACAGTGGTCAATCTTAGTCACATCGTAGCCATGCTCAGTCGCGACTTCATTGTAAAGATCAAGCTGCGCTTTCTTCTCGTGAGTGTTGATGATCCAGCTTAGAATCATTGGTAGGCCACGCTCTGCAGCCCATTCTGTCGTTGATGCTGACTCCGCGACGACATAAACAGGAGCGCCACCTTGTGTGTAAGCCGATGGATTCAGTTGGATTTTCGGGAACTTAATATGTTCGTTATCCGCCGCGATATAGCCTTCATTGAAGCCTTCTTTCATCAAGTCATACCAACAGTCCATTAAGGCTCGGCTGTTATCCATGTCTGTACCAAAGACACGGAAATCTTTGTCGTACAAACCGCGACAAATACCAAAACGGAATCGTCCTTTCGACATTTGATCCAGTAGATTTACGTCTTCTGCTTGTCGAACCGGATGGGCAGTCGGCAATACGATGGCTGCAGTGCCAACATTGAGCGTTTCTGTCGCACCTAATAGGTGTGCGGCAGCAACATAAGGATTCCCTAACAACCCAAATTCAGTGAAGTGGTGCTCTAGTAACCAAACTGTGTCGAAACCACAACCTTCAGACGCTTTGCCCAGATTAACCAATCGCTTCATCACTTCGGTCTGAGATAGCTCAGGTGGCTGATAAGTGAGAAGGAAGTTTCCAAATTTCATAACATTTCCTTATTTGTTGGTATTACGATAAGACCTAAGCCATTTCTGGCGTACGGCTTTCAATTTCCGCTTTCAAGCGACGTTCATTCACAGTCGCGATGGTGAGTTGTTCAAAATCAGGCTCGATAAAGTCGACGTCGATTTCTAAGCTGCCTCCATCCATTGCGATGGCGGCTTTGGTGACGGATTGGTAGAAATTACGTAACACGACCAAGTTTTCACCCAAGTCATGAGAGCTACCAAGCAAGGAGTAGAGCTTGCAATGCCCACTGCGGATATGCGCTAACATGTCATAGACTTCTTCTTGCTTAACCCAATCATCGTTGTTAGCGGTAAAGGCGATTAAAGGAACCGAGGTATTGGCTACTTTGTCGAGAGTAGAATCTAAGGTATCCCAGTGATGCTCGAAGCAGTCGCGAACGAACACTTCAGAACCAAGCTTATGACCTTCAAAATCAAGATCGTTTGGTAGCTCATCGATAGGCAAACTGAGGTAATCAAAACCAAGCGCTTTTTCTAGTGTGTCACGCAAGTTAACCACGCCAACCGCAGTAATCAGAAAAGACAGCTCAAGGTCAGAGATAACTTCATAGGCGACACGAGCTGAGAGACTTGCCGCAATCAAGCCAATGTTTTGTGTACCCTTGGTCTGCAGCCAGTGATAAACAGTACGCAAACTATTTTTGCCCGTCGTCATGGTGAATTCATCAATCGAACCCGAGCTGAGCCCCACATGATGAAGAGAGTCATAACGGAACACATGGAAACCATTTTCAGATAGATATTCGGCTAACCCAGCAAAGTGATCCATTCTTCTGGCAAAACCAGAAGCAATTAAAATGGTGCTATTTTTAGAAGGCACATTTTCTTTTGGGGGCGTTTCCCAGACGTGAAGTTCCTGACCATTGTTCACGCGCAATACGTGTGCAATAGTCTTGCATTGATTATTCATTGTAAATTTCCTTATTTAAGGGACGAAAACCAAGAATTTATCTTCTTCAAGAAAGCGAGTTTGCTCTATTTCGACAGATACATCCTTAGTGGTGAAGTTATATGGTCTTTCATGAGAAACAAATCGAACTAAACGTTGAAGTGGGCGCATTGCATCATGTGCGCCACCGGCTCTAAATATATTATTCATCCCAGATTCAACGATTCTTTCTACTCCTTTTGCGGCGAATGCATCTCGATATTTCTTGGAAGACTCCCATGGATAAAAAGAAATCGTTTGTGTTTGATGTTTCTCTATATATTGAACAACATCATCAACCTTATTTATTTTGTGGACATAAACGCAACGACTTAATGGATGGTTATATTCAACCCCGGGCTCTGACTCGATGATCATCCAGTTATTTTCCGGTTCTGATATAACTTTCAACCCAGAAAATTGACACTCAAGACGAGTCATAGAAAATAAAGCTTCATCATCAAAACTTTGCTTTGATTTTGGTAAAACTTCTTGATAAAGATTCAGTTTTTCAACAAGTTTCGATTTAAATTCTTCATACTTATCTCCAGAAAAGTAAATATTCTGAGTAGAAAAGCAGGCATTTTGGTCATAAAAGCAAATATCATGAGCAACACCCGAGGCGGCTTCTTCTAGATCGGCTGGATGGTCTAACACGGTAAAACTCTTCTTTGGACCAAACTTCAAAACATCGATGTGTGAAGGAGAATGCTTAACCGCCCAATCAATGGCATCTCGCCCCCCCCAAGCAACCACTGCATCCATATGACTCAGTAATTCTTCAGCGAGTGTCGTATCCGATGTATGAGGCCAATACAATACGGAAATAGAACGAGAAATAGGATGGTTGGGATCGACGTCAATAAAGCTCATCGCTAGCGCATGGGCAGTAAATGGATCCGATGCTGACATTCTCACAATACATTGGTTTCTCGTCAGTATGCCTCGTAGTATTGAGGTCACACCGGAGAGAGGAACGTTCCCCGCAAGCAAATGCATCGTGCGTCCTTTAGGAAAAGCCCTCACATAACACTCACCCTGCGGTAACCATTCATCTTGTATATGCGTAGAGCCAAGTTCGGTATCAATAATGTCGTAGAGCGCACTCTTAGAACAAAGGATCATTGCAATCCAATTTGCTTCTAGTTTCGCCATTTGTGGTGAATACCCCAAATAAGTAATAAGAGACCGAATATATGCCCTTCTTCTTGAATACTCTTCGCTCTTCCAACGCTGCCCTGTTGTATAAAGAAAATTGATGATGTTATTTATATTTAGATCATTTAAATAATCATGAGTCACCATCTGAGTTAAATGAACATGATTAAAGGAATCAATCTTAACTTTTTTTTCTTCAAAACTGATCTCAAATCGATTTTCTTCAGTAGAAACTATTTGCCCATTTACTATTAAAGGTAAGTGTTTTTCCATATCAAGAGCTTCTCCTTTGAATTTGAAAAAACATTAATATCTTGGGTTGTTTTTTTAAAGTTAATTAATAACTTTTAACCAAATGCATTAAATAGATCAAACTAATGAGAAGTATTACCATTTAATCTAATTATAGTTTTCCTTATTTATAATTAGTCATAACATTTAACAAACACCTAAATTTCAAACACTTTAGTTTTTTATTTTATCAGTGCGATTAAACACTAAAGCAACCATACTCATAAATATTGCATAAATTATTAATGTTCTTTGTAACACTATAAATAAGTAATGGTATTTAAGTGGTTGCTGCTACTAGAGTTAATTGTAATTCTTCAATAATATCCTCTCACCTAGGTAGCACTTTCAGTGAAAAAGTATGGACTTCATAAGAAACCACAAGTGGGATCGATCCCAAATACGTGCGAGCTGGATAGGGGACGGTGTACGTGCGAAGCTCTTGGCAAGACAGCGGTTTTGAAAACCGCTTAAACCGAGTGTCATTTTGAGATTCATATTAAAAATAATGGTGAACGCATATTTAACACATTGATATACCTAACGATACCAGTTGGCACACTCCTTTCATTGCATATATCACCAACCAACGAGAGGGCGAATTATGAAAGGGATATCATTGTTACTTGGGACTCTGATGGCGAGCACTTACGCTCAAGCCACGCCATTCGATACTTGCCCAAGCAAAGCATACCTATTTCAGTCAACCCCGGTTCAAATCTATGGCGTCAACTTGGTTACGGGATCTACTACTCTATTAGAAGATGACACAGGTTTAGCTTCGGGCATTAACGGCGTGGGTTTTGACTTCACTGACCGTTACATTTACGGCTATGACACTACAAACAAGAAAATCGTTCGATTGGGTAAAGACTTTCAAGCTGAAACACTCAGTGTTTCGGGTCTGCCTACCGACCACACGTTTTACGTAGGTGACGTTTACAATCACGTGTACTACTTGTATCGCAAAGGAAAAGGCCTATTTTCCATTGACCTATCACCGCTAGATTCTGATCCAAACGCGACGCTAAACATAGTTAGAATCACCTCAACAGCCAGCGTTAACCTGACAGACTTTGCTTTCCACCCGGGTGACGGCTCACTCTACGGCATTGATAACAACTCGGGCATCCTATACGAATTCGACCCAAGCAATGGCAACGCGACTGCTATTGGCGATACTGGTGAGTTAGGCACATTTGGTGCTGGCTATTTTGATGTGAATGGCAACTATTATGTCTCACGCAATCAAGACGGTAAGATCTATCGAGTGGACTTATCTGAAGATAACGCAGCCAACATTGCTGCTGGTATTGTTCCAGCAGTTGAATTTGTCTCTAACGGTCCAAGCTCAAGCCAAAACGATGGTGCCCGTTGCGCGAATGCTCCTGTGATTGATGAAGACGACCCCATCGATTTTGGTGACGCTCCTGATAGCTACAGCACAACACTTGCTTCCAACGGGCCACGCCATGAAGTCGATGATGTCACTTGGTTAGGTGCTGTCGCGCCAGATGGTGACGCAGACGGTCAAGCCAATGACAACTCTGTGGGCACGGCCGATGAAGATGGCGTCGGTTTTGTTTCAGCACTCGATCCGGGCTTAAGCTCCATCATCAATGTCACAGCATCCACATCTGGGTACCTATCTGCTTGGTTTGATTGGAACCGCGATGGCGACTTCGATGATGCAGGCGAACAAGTCTTTACCGATGAGCTGCTCTCTGCAGGCAATAATCCGCTGCCATTCGTGGTTTCCACTGCCGCTACTGAGGGGGCGAGCTGGAGCCGATTCCGCTTTAGCCAACAAACGGGTTTGAATTACTTTGGCGGCTCTACATCTGGTGAGGTAGAAGACCATCCAATTACCATTACTGGCAATGGATACACCGTAGAATACTTCCCAAGCGCAGAAGATTACGCGACCGTCGCTTATGAAGATAACTGGCCATACACTGCTGACTACGACATGAACGATGTAGTAGTGAAGTTCCGTATTACCGAAACCAGCCTTGCAGGTCACGTTGAAAATATCCAAATTACCGGTGACTTAGCCGCTTACGGCGCGGGTTACAAAAACGGCTTCGCAATCCGACTACCTGGTGTTTTAAGAAGCGCTATTGAGAATGGACTCACTACCCTATCCTTCAATGGTGTGGAACAAGCATCAAACGGTTTGGAAAGTATTTCTAACGAAGCGATTTTCATCATCAGTGAAGACTTGAGCACGCACGCCGCAAGTAGTTGTAGCTATTTCAGAACTGAGTCTGGTTGTGATGACAGTGTTTCACTTACCTTTACTCTGAATGTCTACTTCACCGAAGATTCAGACCGCTCAGCCATTCAAGCTATGCCATACGACCCGTTTATCTTTGCAACTCCGGGGACCTACCATGGCGATGGCATTACGTTCCAACCAGGTCGCAAGTGGGAAGTACACCTAGCTGACCAGGCACCAACAGAACAATTTGACGACCAAAACCTCTTCGGCGTCGGCGTTGATGCAAGTGACCCTGCACAAGGTAAGTACTTCAAAACCGCCAACAACTTACCATGGGCGCTATTGATAGTAGAGGATTGGAACTGGCCTCTTGAGCGTGTCGATATGGTGGACGCTTATCCTCAATTCCAAACTTGGGCAGAGTCTGCTGGCGAACGAAGCACTGACTGGCACACCGCTCCAGCACCAAACAAATGCTACATTCCATAGGAGATAACATTATGAAAGCACTCATTACAATCATTATGGGATTAGCACTAACCGCATGTGGTGGAGGCGGTGGCGGTGGAGATAACAGCACCCCTGCGCCACCACCAACACAAACTACAGTGCCAGAGGATGATACCAACGAAAATGAAGAACCCGTTGAGGAAGAAGAGACAACGGTACCGGTAGAAGATGTGACAATGCAGGATCTTGAGGTACCAGATAACTTCAGCTACAACCCTGTAACCGAAGGTAGCCTCAATGTAGACATCAGTGGTTTCTCTTCACAACGTGCGCACCTCAGCGTTTACAAAGAGTTTGCTGAAAACAGCTCGGGGAGCTACGACGCAAAATACCCAAGCAAAGTTGCTTCTGTTCCACTCGATAAAGGGACAGCGAACATTGACTTTAACATCTCTGATAGCCAAGGCAGCCTGCTTGTTGAAATTTGGTTCTATGATGGCAGCGACCCAATCCAGAAAGTCATAACTTCTGGTGACAGTTCTTGGGTCATGTAGCCAAATAGGAGTAAGGTCTAGAAAACGACCTTCCAATATAATTCCTCACTCTTTTACTTCAAAATCGCATCGTTCTTTTGAACATGCGATTTTTTTGTTGTAAAACAGTAGGGTTACTCATTTGACGGGAAAATACGTTGGACAATCCGAAAACCTTCATTTTGGTCTTTGTTGCTGCCATCGTCGCATTATGTCTGGCTCTGTGGCTAACATCTTCTGATGAAACACAGACCATTACCGCAACCGTCATTTCAAATACGTTAACGCAATCACTCGATGGTCAAAGACGTTATCTAACGATTGAATCGGAAGAATCAGGAATCAAACGCGTCGCTGTACCAACTTCCACCCATTGCCCTAAAGGTGCAGCGGCAACATTCAGCCAACCAACAGATTCACTCTTCGAGCAACCGCTCACGTTTTTAAGCTGTGAATAAGCTTACTCTTCACAGTTATTTAAGCCGCCATACTACTTTGAGGAAACAAAAGACGATGCAAGCACTGATCAGTACTGAAGAACTTAATAGCCTACTCGGCCAACCTAACGTCAAACTCCTCGACGCGAGTATTGCGTTTCAAATCCCTTCAGAAGGCGAAAAAGTTAAAGATAAGTGGCTTCCTAATTCCCTACGCTTTGATTACGACAACGACTTTTGCTTACCTGATTCATCTCTGCCACATATGATGCCAACAGAAGAAGGCTTCAACCAAAGTGCGCAACAGCTCGGTTTGAACAACGAAGATTTGATCGTGGTATACGACAACTCAGGGACACTTGCCGCACCAAGAGCATGGTGGATGTTCAGAGCAATGGGTCATGAGAATGTTCGAGTTCTGAACGGCGGTCTTCCCGCTTGGATTAAAGCTGGGCTTTCTGTTACGAGTGCTTTATCGCAACCAAGCGGAAAAGGTAACTTTTCAGGCAAGCTCAACCAAGAAGCGTTTTTGAACGCCCAAGCTGTGCTTGCTCATTCGAATAACCAAAGTGCAAACATCATCGATGCAAGAGCCAAAGCTCGTTTCCTTGGTGAAGTGCCAGAACCACGAGAAGGGCTACGCAGTGGGCATATTCCAAATTCGGTTTGCTTACCGTTTCAAGAACTCTTAACCAACGGTCACATTAAACCGAATTCAGAGTTGCAACAGATATTTAGCGCACTAACAATAGATAGTGATAATTCAATCATTTTTAGTTGTGGCTCCGGTGTAACCGCATGTATTTTGTTACTTGCGGCGTATCAAATTGGTCTGGACAACCTGTCGGTGTACGACGGTTCTTGGACCGAATGGGGTGCAGACCATTCTCTACCTATCGAGCGTTAAGATCAGGAGCAGTAAAACGATATGATCGGCATAAAGAAGAACATTTGGACGCTCTACATGACGCTGTTTGCGATAAGTGTGGGTTTGTTCTCTCTGTTTGGTCATTATCATTACGAAGCAACTCTCGATAAGTACAAAGATAAGCAGCTCTTACAATTAGAGCTGTTTGCCTCTTCCGTCGAGTCTTTGTTAAAAGGGCAAGAAACGCTTTTAGAAGTAGTTGGGCATCAACTGATAGAGCAAAACGACTTCACTCGAACAGCTTCCCTACAAATGCGTCCCTTGCTTGATGATTTGATGGATATCCACCCTGCTATCGCCGCTTTTGGCCTGACTAACCCTGAAGGGGATTACCTGGCCATCAGCTCTAATCTGGATTTACAAAAGCTACAAAACCTCAGGCAAGATCCTCAAACCAGAGGGACATTCGAAGCTGCACTTCAGGCCCAACACATGGTGGTTGGCAGAACCTATTTCATGCCCGCACTCGATTCATTAGTGATCCCTATCCGAAAGGCAATTCGAAATAAAAATGGAGACGTAATAGCAGTAATGACAGCGGGGTTTAATATGAACTCCTCCTTAGTATTCAGAAATGACGTGCATGCCAATAAACACAACCGCGTGTCATTAGTTCGTGAAGACGGTTACCTTACTTTTACCTCCGCGGAGCAACCTAATCTATTCAGCTATACGCTCCCTGCAGATGGACATAGAAAAGCGATTGTCTTTGAGCAAGTCGAGAAAAAGTACGGCTGGAGCCGCGATACAGTAAAGAACCTATCAAGTGCGGTAAACATTGTTGCCGATGACCCAAGAATCAATCAACTGGTGACACTCAAATATTTACCTGATTACAAACTTTGGGCTTCCTCTTCAACCGACCTACGCTACATCCAACGTGGCTTCTTCGATCAGTTTGCTCTCTATTCCATCGTTTTCCTTTTTATCCAAGCAGGTTTCTATGCATTGGTTCGCTCAATTGCAAATAACGAGCTCGCAACGCGACAAAAGCTGCTTTATCAGGCGCATCATGATCATTTAACACTGCTACCTAACCGTGAATATCTAAGAGCACACATCACAAAATGGCTGAATGAAACTTCAGATCCATTTGCTTTGATGTTCATTGATATCGATAACTTCAAATCAGTAAACGACACACATGGCCATGAATTTGGTGACGAAGTGCTTAAGCAAATAGCGCTGCGCTTGAAGAGTTTCGACAGTGAAGACCGATTGATTGTTAGAGAGGCGAGCGATGAATTCATCTTACTTGTCAATCAAACAGACGACAGCGTAGTAAGGACGCTAGCAAGCGATCTTATTCATTACCTATCCGAACCTTACATCGTTCACGAAAACCAGTTCCTTCTCAGTTCTAGCGTCGGTGTTGCACTCTATCCTTCGCATGGCAAAAGTTTGGATGCGCTACTTCGCTCAGCGGATATCGCCATGTATCAAGCCAAAAAGGATCGTAACGCTTACAGTATTTTCGACCAACAAATGCAAGCGAAGCACCTCCATAAGATGAAGATAGAGCAACGTTTAAGGCTCGCTATCGAAAGGCAAAGTTTGTTTTTGGTGTATCAGCCTCAGTTGAACAGAGATGGTGAAATCTATGGCGTTGAGGCGCTTGTTCGCTGGCAGGACGAAGAGCTTGGATTTGTACCGCCAAACGAGTTCATTCCGGTCGCCGAGAGCTCAGGTTTGATGGTAAGACTCGGAGAGTTAATCATAGAGAAAAGTTTCGTCGATATGGCACGTTTAACAGGGCGTGTAAAACAGTCTATCCAGATGTCGATTAATATCTCGGTCAAACAATTTATCCAAGTCAACTTCATTGAGGATCTGGTGGCCATGATTGATAGACATAAGGTGAAACACAGTCGCATCACACTGGAAATTACTGAGAACCTGTTCATCGAGGACCTCGAAAAATTTGCGCCAATTTGCCAACGTCTACATTCGCTAGGCTTTAAGCTCTCTCTGGATGACTTCGGTACTGGCTACTCTTCCCTTTCGATGCTTAAAGCATTGCCAATTGATGAAGTCAAAATCGATAAGAGCTTTGTCGATAACATTGAGAACGATGAAAAAGCACTGAACATGGTGCAAAACATCATTGCGATTGGTAAAAACTTTGGGATGAAGGTGCTTGCTGAAGGTGTGGAAACTCGCCATCAACGTGATCAACTTACTGCTTGCGGTTGTGATTTGATTCAAGGCTACTTCTATTCCAAACCATTGCCTTTTGAGCAGCTGATTAGCTTTGCCGAAGAGAACCACAACGAAAAAGCCGTCGAACAATAACGACGGCTTGATTTACGTAGTTATAACGTAAGGGACAGAGACTAGTTCTGCATTTCCTTATACATCACTTCGACTAACTCTCCTTTCGGATCTCCTGACAGTTCCCATGTAAAGATTCCGCCTAAGTTAGATTGTTTCGCCCAGTCGGCTTTGGCTTTGATAGATCGCTGATCTTCAAATGAGATAAACACCTTCTTGTCTGGGTTCCATAAGTATGGCGCTTGAGCTTGCTCATCATATTTGTACTCATATCCTTGTTTCACACTGTAGTTCTTCATCAGATCCCAGAACATGAAGTAGCCATTCTCACCAGTACCAAACTGTGCGCCTTTCTCCGATAATAAGTCTTGAGTTGGTAAACCACCGGCAAAATCTTTAGTTCCTTGCCAACCGCGACCATAAAACGCGGCACCAATCACCAACTTCTCACTAGGAATACCCAGCTCAATCATTTGATTAATGAACACGTCTGCGCCCATTCCCCACCAACTGCGGTCGGTCGCATGTAGGTTAGTCGTATGCCCTGTCTGTTGCCCCCAACCGCCAAGGAAGTCGTATGTCATCGCAAACATGTTGGTTAGGTAAGGCTGCGCCGCTTTCCAGTCAATACCTGCTGCTTTAGGACCAACACCCACCGCTGTTGAAAGCTCGTACTCACGCTTGGTCTTTTTCGCTAGTGTATCTAGATCACCACGCATGGTTTTAACTAGGTAAGTGAAGGCATCACGCTCTAATGCTTTTTGCTCATCCGTCAGCTTGGTATCTGGACTCCAAGGAGACGTAGTCAAACCGCCACCACCTGGATATTCCCAGTCCAAGTCAATGCCATCAAAAAAATCGTACTTTGCAATCAACTCGACCGCCGTTTTCGAGAACTGATCCATTGCTTGCTGGTTTTTAGCCATAGCGTGGAAAGGTTCAGACATGGTCCAACCGCCAAAAGAAGGAAGAATTTTTAGATCAGGATGTTGCTTCTTAAGTTCGGCCAATTGGGCGAAGTGCCCTTTATATGGAACGTCTACAGAGACCGGACCAAAGT
The DNA here is from genome assembly GCF_010092875.1 of Vibrio sp. LB10LO1. NCBI lineage: Bacteria > Pseudomonadati > Pseudomonadota > Gammaproteobacteria > Vibrionales > Vibrionaceae > Vibrio > Vibrio sp. LB10LO1. Next base: position 3,075 of record NZ_JAADJW010000039.1, on the reverse strand, counting down.
CTTTTTCAAGTGCCGCCTCGGTATCAACCAAAATCGCCGTATACGGTTCTTTGCCTTCACAGTGCTTTGCAACCAGCTTTTGAATATTTTCCGAAGCACCAGTGTGAGGACCACACATACTTAAAAATGCGTAGATAATGTGAGTCAGGTTATCAGCCGGAATGTCTTTAACCGTGTATGGATTGTCTGCATTTGCGTACTGCCAATCGGCAAAATAGCCTGCCACGACTTTTTGCTCAGCTTGTGCAATACCTGTAAGCCCCGTAAATAATGCAGCTGCGAGAAGTGTCTTTTTCATAATTTCCTCCAGAGTAATCAACTACAAATTACCCCTGAGGATTATTTTTAACTTGGAAACGAAATCAGGCTGCGAGTCATTTATAGATCCTCACAGCCAAATTACATTAGTTGCATATTATTTGTGCTAAACCTCTGATGTGCTGTTGCCATGCATCTGCTCATCTAAGTTAAGAACCGTTAATGCGTTACTTACACTGGTTGCAATCACATCAATGGCTCCGGTTCTTAAAGCCCCAAGTAGCGCCAATGGTTTACTGTTTTCTGCCGCAATCGCAATCACTTCTGCAATTGGGCGAAACTCTTCAATACCTAAGCCGATGACTCGGTCACTCATTACTGTGTTTGCTACATCGCCGTGGATGTCAAAGAAATCATAACCGGCAAAGTCCCCTACGACGCCTTGCATCAAACGGGATTGCACCACTTCATCTGGAGTAAACCAGCCAAGGTCAACCATGTAGCTGTTTTCACTCATATCACCGATACCAACAAGAGCGACATCCGCCTTGCGCGCCAAGTCCAGTGTCTGTTTAACCGTGGCGTTTTGCATGAAGGCCACCTTCTGCTCTCGGTTTTCAGCGTAGGCAGGGGCATACAGAGTTTCCGATGTGCCGCCGTATTTCTTGGCGAATTGTCGGCAAATGTGGTCCGCATTGTACATACCGCCACGAGGGTGAATCCCGCCAATACCGCACACAAACTTACAATCGCGCGGCGTGATAACGCCAATGTGGTGAGCCACAGAAGAAACGTTACGCCCTTGCCCTACCGTCACGACCATGCCGTTCTTTAAAGTACTCGTCAGGTAGTTAGAGACCAAACCAGACACTTGGAGACGCTGCGCTTCTTCATTAGGTTGATCCAAAGCGACCAACGCTCGTTTCACACCAAAGCGTTCGATGAGGCGCTGCTCTATCTTGGCGCTAAACACAGGGTGATATTTTACGGTAATCTCTACAATGCCTTCATCACGAGCCTGCTTCAGCATTCGCCCTACTTTGGCCCGCGATATGGAAAACTTTTTCGAGATCTCTTCTTGGGTCGCACCGTCTTGATAATAGGCAACGGAGATCTCAGTTAGTAAATCTGTGCTTTCAATAGAAATGTCTTGCTTAGAACTGCTCATGTTTTTCTCGCCCTTTTAGAGGATCGACATTGTATGCATTAGTGAGCATCCGCTCATTGACTTAGCATATGTTACCCTCCAATTTTACTGCGACATTTGCTCACTGCAATGACATTTTCTCACCGATTAATTTTATTAATATCATTACTGCTCAAGCCTTGAACAATAAGGGCAAACGTTTATTTCGGCCATGCTCTGAACACACAGCAAAAAAACGTTGATGAACATCACTTAAAGTCGGTTTCGGCGATTGACTTTCAGCATGGATAGGATAAATATGGATTCATCATTTACTCAGCTACCGATCAAATGTTCATAGCAAATGTTCGGTACCGAAATTTTCCGTAGTTGGCTGAGCAGATGTCTCGTTAAATATGATGAGACGATTAGCCGACACGCTTGCAAATGCACAAGCTGTGGTACTCAAAACCACACTTAAGCCCATTTATATAGGATGATCGATTATGAGCAACAAGTTAGAGCAACTTCGTAAACTAACAACTGTAGTAGCGGACACTGGTGAAATTGACGCAATCAAAAAGTACCAACCTGAAGATGCAACAACGAACCCATCTCTTATCCTAAAAGCGGCTCAAATCGAAGAGTACGCACCTCTAATCGACGCTTCTATCGAATACGCAAAAGCACAAAGCAACGACAAAGCACAACAAGTACAAGACACTTGTGACATGCTTGCAGTAAACATCGGTAAAGAGATCCTAAAAACTATCCCTGGCCGTATCTCTACAGAAGTAGATGCTCGTCTTTCTTACGATACAGAAGGCAGCGTTGCTAAAGCTCGCCAGCTTGTAAAAATGTACAACGACGCAGGCATCACTAACGACCGCATCCTAATCAAACTGGCTTCTACTTGGGAAGGCATCCGCGCTGCAGAGATCCTAGAGAAAGAAGGCATCAACTGTAACCTAACGCTTCTATTCTCTTTCGCGCAAGCTCGTGCATGTGCTGAAGCAGGCGTATTCCTAATCTCGCCATTCGTTGGCCGCATCATGGACTGGTACAAAGCAAAAGAAGGTCGTGACTTTGAAGCTTCAGAAGATCCAGGTGTAATCTCAGTAACAGACATCTACAACTACTACAAAGACTACGGTTACAACACAGTTGTTATGGGCGCAAGCTTCCGTAACATCGGCGAGATCCTAGAACTTGCTGGCTGTGACCGTCTAACTATCGCTCCAGCTCTTCTTGCTGAGCTAGAAGCGGCTGAAGGCGAAGTTGTAGAGAAACTGGTTGATTCTAAAGGTTCTAAAGAGCGTCCAGCTCCAATGTCTCACGCTGAGTTCCTATGGGAGCACAACCTAGACGCAATGGCTGTTGAGAAAGTAGCTGAAGGTATCCGTAACTTCGCGGTTGACCAAGGCAAACTAGAAGACATGATCGCAGCTAAGCTTTAATTGCTTACCAAAAGCGAGTAGCCAGCCTACTCGCTTTTAGCATCAGCGCTTTATTCAAAAAATTCTATTTGAACTTGTTCCGACGAGTTCCCTCTATTTAAATCAAATATCGAGAAGTAACTACTATGGATCGCTCTCTTCTAACACGAAAGTATCTAGCTAATGCAATCCGTGCACTAAGCATGGATGGTGTTCAACAAGCTAACTCTGGTCACCCAGGTGCACCTATGGGTA
>NZ_JAADJW010000038.1:0-52739 GCF_010092875.1 Vibrio sp. LB10LO1 | reverse complement strand
AAAGAAGATAGCGGCTATTGATGACGAATATCGCTCAGTCCTTTTAAAGACTGGAATTAAATTGCTCTAGCCGTGAACCATGGGGTACAAGCATGAAAAGGAAACAACAACGAAAGATAAAAATGGCTAGGAAGGCTCTTATCGGGGGCTGCTTTGATACAAGTCTAGAGCGATTCCGCTTGTATCTTTTGGGGAAGGGTGAGCATACCTTCCCCTTTTTTTGACCGGAGGTTTACTGATAAAAAACCGCCAGCCAAATTGTTTCTTGCTCGGGATCAGTCCAGCTCACACGGTGCTTGGTATGGGCAGGAATGTTGACGTGATCGCCCGTCTCTAAACGTTTTACAGAACCATCTTCATAAGTCAGTTCGCCTGTGCCTTGTAGAACCAATACCCATTCATGTTCTTCTTGATCGTACCATTCATCCTCTGGCGTGGTTTGCCCCTTCGAGACGATGCGCTCGATACGCAGCTGTTTATGCGTGAGTAAATCTTCGAACACTTCTTCACTCAGATCACTGGGTAGGTCTTTAAACAGATTCATAATGCTTCCTAAATAACGATCAATCCAAATGGTGCGAGCAGTTGTTCTTGCTGCCAGTCGCAGATCTTAACACCGTATAAAGAGACGCGGCGAATGTCCAAGCCTTCTAAGTCGACGTGGGTAAGGTCGCTCTCTTCTATATTAAAGCTGCCCCACTGTTCTTTGCTGAATTCACCTCTGGATAAGTCTGAGCCTTTAAAGCTTGAGCCCATCAGATTGGCGCCGCTCCATCGGTTCTCAAACAGGTCGCATTTCTCGATTAATGCACGCTCAAAGTTGGTGTAAGCCAAGTTGCAGCCAGTGATGTAGGCGATACAAAAGAAAACCGTATTGCTGACGCGATTAGCAAAGTTGGCACTTTGAAAGTTTGCGCCTTTCAAATCACACTTGCGCAGTTCGATGCCGACGCAGTCTGCACCATTGAACTGAGACATGGCCAACATGCAGTTATTAAAGCTGGCGTCTTTGAGTTTTGCATAACGGAAACTGCAGCCTTCTATGTCGCTCGATTGGATAAAGCGGCAATCAATAAACTTTGCATCACTCAGATCGGCATGGTCGAAATTGCACTGATAAAAGCGGCAGTTTTCAAAGGTGGTGTTTTGCAAATCTTGGTGAGAAAAGTCTTCCTGTTCGAAAGTGAGATCGGTCTTAATCATGGCTTTTTATCTTTTCTTTGTTCGGTTGGAAGCAGACTAACACCCTAAATGACTGATTTTCCAGAAATATAACTTGTTGTATTTCAGTGGCTTACAAAGGCCGAAAATCGCCAATTTAAGCGGTCAAATTGGCGATTTAAAGTGGGTATTTTTTGAAAATAATCCGAGCATATCGAGAAAAAAGTTTTGTTGAATGCAGAGGCGTACAGAGGAAGCGGAATGAGAACTGCGACGCATGCTTCTCACACGCACAGTTTGCATTACAGGATTGTGTCCTATTTGCATAATTTGTTGATCAAAATGGCGTTTTTATATACGAAAAAGCTATATTTTTCACAAATTGATTTCCATCAAAATAGTAGGGTTTCTATGTGCTAGATTGCGCGCAGCTCAAGAATATAAGAACTATTAAGCCCTACAAAGGAAATAACAATGAAAAAAACAATCAGCAGTTTAGCAGTGGTTGCCGCGTTAGTGTCTCCAAGTGTTTTCGCTCACAGTGAAGGTGACTTTATTCTACGTGTTGGTGCGGCATCGGTTGTACCAAACGACAGCAGTGACAAGATCTTGGGTTCTCAATATGAGTTAGAAGTTAATTCAGACACCCAGCTGGGTTTGACGTTTGGTTACATGTTTACCGACAACATCAGCTTAGAGGTTCTAGCTGCAACACCATTTAGCCACGATATCTCTACTGATTTGGTTGGCAAGGATATCGGTAGCACCAAACACCTGCCGCCAACAGTGATGGTTCAGTACTACTTTGGTGACTCACAAAGCAAATTCCGCCCGTACGTGGGTGCTGGTCTGAACTACACCATCTTCTTCGATGAAGGCTTTAACAGTACAGGTAAAGGTGCAGGTCTTTCTGATCTGAAATTGGATGATTCATTCGGTCTAGCTGCCAACGTGGGTGTGGACTACATGATCAACGATAAATGGTTCCTAAACGCATCGGCATGGTACGCAAACATTGAAACAGAAGCGACCTACAAAGCGGGTGGCGCGAAACAAAAAACTGACGTTGAGATCAACCCTTGGGTATTCATGATCAGCGGCGGTTACAAGTTCTAAGTAAAAGCAGTAGTAAAAGAACAATAAGATTATTGGCATGACTTTTAGGGGCAGTTGCGGGGATTGCCCCTCTTTTTTTGTCTGTTATTGCTGAACCATTCTTACTCTGTCTATCACACCCCATTGGATTTCCCTCTTCTATACTTTATGCACGATTGGAGAGTGAATGTCTTTGCGCATCATTTGAACAAATGATCAACGCTCAAAATCGGAACTTAACCTTTCAGATCATCTTGTTGTTCAGAAGCTGAAAAATCCTACACTGATCACATAATTGAACACCTGGACAATATAAATGAGCGACGATATCGCGAAGAAATCCTCTTCGAAATCCAAACTGACCAAAATCCTTTTCCTTCTCGTTTGTGCTATCGGCTTCGGTGCGATGTACTGGTCTTGGCAATATTCCGACAGTCACCCGAGTACGGAAGATGCCTATGTAAGAGCTAAAATCCTGTCAGTCGCTCCTCAGGTTCAAGGCCAAGTCATCTCAGTAGAAGCTAGAGACTTCCAAGTGGTGAACAAAGGCGATCTGTTATTAAAGATTGATTCTCGCCCTTATCTGCTTGCGGTTAAACAAGCGAAAGCGGCTTACCAATTGGCGGTTCAACAGCACGATGTGGCCGACAAACAAGTGACTGAGGCGGTGGCGGGATTGGATGCGGCGCGTTCTAACCTGACCGAAGCGCAGTTGGAGTACAAACGTACTAATTCGCTAGTGAAACGCAGATTAGCGTCTGACCAGGATTTGGATACTGCGAAGAACAAACTCGCTAACGCTCAAGCAAGCTTAGAACAAGCACGTGCAACGGTAGAAAAAGCAATCGCAAACCGCGGTGAAGAAGGCGCAGAGGCGGCGGTTGTTCAACAAGCGGCGGCGCAACTTGCACAAGCTGAATTGAACCTGAGCTACACCGACATCACTTCTCCTGTCGATGGCATTGCGGGTGAAATCAACACACATACTGGTTCTGTTGTCGGCATTGGCCAAACACTGTTCCCTGTGATTGTGAAAGACAGCTACTGGGTACGCGCAAACTTTAAAGAAACTGACCTAACGCACATCAAAGCAGGTATGCACGCTGAAGTCGTGATCGACATGTACCCAGATGTGGTTTGGGATGCGAAAGTGGAAGAGTTGTCGCCAGCAAGTGGTACTTCTTTCTCTTTGATGCCACCAGAAAACGCAACCGGTAACTGGGTAAAAATCAAACAACGTTTCCCTGTTCGTTTGACGCTTGAAGTGCCTGAAGGTGCGCCACAATTACGTGTGGGTGCAAGTTCTGAAGTGACTGTTGATCTGAAAAGTAACGCACAATGAGTAACGAGATTACGGCCGACAAACGGGGAATAGCCACCGTCGCCGTGATGCTTTCGGCCATCATGGTGCTGATAGACATGACCGTTGCCAACGTGTCGCTTTCACACATGATGGGCGCGTTGGGCGCAACGGCAGACCAAATCACTTGGGTGCTAACTGGCTACAGCATGGCTGAGGCGATCTTCATTCCGATGACCAGTTTCTGGGTATCGCGATTTGGTGAGCGCAAAGTCATGCTGGTGGCGGTCATCGGCTTTGTGATTGCCAGTGCTTTCTGTGGACAAGCGGGTTCACTCGAAGAGATGGTGGTGTTCCGTATTATCCAAGGTGCGTTTGGTGCCTCGGTTATTCCACTGGCACAATCTACATTGGTTCAGATTTACCCTTCTGAGCAAAAAGGTAAGGCGATGGCGATCTTCTCCATCGGTATCTTGCTTGGTCCGATTTTAGGCCCAGTAGTGGGCGGTGTGATTACTGACAACATCAACTGGCGTTGGATCTTCTACGTCAACTTGCCATTTGGCTTGGTGTGTACTGCGCTGATTTATCGCTACATCCACATCAGCAACAAATCCAAACCGAACTTCGACTGGTGGATCATTGGTTATATGGCCCTCGGGGTCGGTGCGTTGCAGTTCGTGCTCGACAAAGGTAACGACGAAGACTGGTTTAACTCTCGTATTATCCAAACCACAGTGCTGCTGGCGATCATGGGCTTAATCATGTGGATCTACCGCAGTTGGAAGACCAAGAGCCCCATTGCGCCTCTGTGGCTCCTCAAGGACAAAAACCTCATGGTCTCGTCCTTGATGATGGCGGTGGTGTCGATGGCCATGTTCGGCTTGACCACTCAACAACCGATGTTGCTTGAAAGCTTATTGAACTACCCAGTATCCACCACGGGTATGTTAATGGCACCTCGGGGGCTGGCGTCTGCCTGTATGCTGATATTGGTGATTGTGATTAACCCACAATTCGATCCAAGGTTGAAGATTGTCTTTGGCCTAACCTGTATCGGTATTGGTAGTTACCTCATGACCTTGTACTCCATGGAAATCGATACCTTCTGGATCGTGATGCCGAGTATGATTCAGGGCATGGGCTTAGGTTTGACCTTCTCGACTCTGTCGACACTGGCGTACATGACATTGCCGAAAGAGCAGTCAGTGGCAGGGGCGAGTATTTTTAACCTGTTCCGCACCATTGGTAGTTCGTTTGGTATCTCGATTGCGACTACATACCAATATCGTGACAGCCAACAGCAATGGCACGCTTTGGGAGAAGGCTTTAACCCTTATAACCCAGTGCTGCATGACTGGGCTGCGAAACAGGGATTATCGATTACCGATCCTGCGGCATTGGAGCAATACCAGAACATGCTCCATCAGCAATCGCAAATGGTGGCCTTTGTGCACACCTTCCAGTTGGTCGGGGTGATGTTTGTTATCATGATGCCGATGCTGATCTTTATCCGCTCAAGGTAAACCTCGAAAGCCAAACAAAAGCGCCCTTAACTCAGCCAGTTAAGGGCGCTTTTTTGTCTCTGACTCTTATATCGGTTTTCGAGTAATTAACCGAAGGTCACTTCACTGAAATGCGGGTTGTCTTTGAGTGCTCTCATCGCAATCAATTGTTCGGTTGGGAACGAAATGTGCTCGCCATCGATATCCAAAAACAAGCACTCTTGTCGTTCAATATCGTAGCCCGTATCAAATGCGCTGCCTTGATGTTTCTCACCGTTTTTGAGGGTGATCTCCACGGGCAGATTAAACATACAAGCGATTTCAATAAAATCGTATTGGCTGCAGGTCACCATAACTTTTCTCCTTCTCTTCCTTATCAAGACCGATAAAGGACAGAAATACTTCTCTGAAACCTAATCTTCATCTTACGCCCTATTTTGGTCATGAAAAAGACATACAAGCAGGCTTAACTAAAACCATAGTTTAGTGAACAAGACGTAGATAGGACATGTCTGAAACGACACTTAAAAACACGTACTTGGCTCGTGAGCGCGCAACGCAATCACTGATTACTCCTCACACTTACTACGCGCAGTTGGCGCATCGCATTAACCACTCACCTCAATTTGAACATGGACGCGTCAAAGACAAGATGCCAAATGTGCCAAGCCCTCAGTCTTTTTGGCAGGTGTGTTGGGCCTACATGGGCGGACGTTCGCCGCTCAGTCCCGATAACCAGTTGCCTTATTCATCGATAGAGCCAACGCGGTTTAAACAGCGACAACAAGCGATGCGAGTCACTTGGCTCGGGCATTCCACTTTGATGATTGAGACCGATGGCGTGCGCATTCTGACTGACCCCGTATTCGACTACGCGTCGCCGTTGATTGCTAAGGCATGGTTTGAGCGCAATATCCCCAATACAGCTGTACGGGATAGCTTGCCGATTCCGGATGTCATCGTGATCTCTCATGATCATTACGATCACCTCGAAGCTTCGACCATACGTTACTATTCTGATAAATCCGTAACATTTTACGTGCCACTCGGTGTCGGTAAGCATCTGATTCGTTGGGGCGTTAAACCTGATAACGTGGTGGAGTTTGATTGGTGGGAGAGCGTTCATTACGCCAACGTTGAGTTGATATGCACGCCAGCCAATCACAACTCTGGGCGCACTTATCTGGATAAGAATTCGACCTTATGGGCATCTTGGGTGGTAAAAGGGCAGCAAGAGACCCTCTATTTCAGCGGCGACAGTGCATACGATAGCCACTTTGCACAAATTGCTCAGCGCTGTGGCCCGATTGATATCGCCTGTTTGGAAGTCGCGGCAGATGTGAAAGGCAACCAAGGTTATCCGGTTGAGAACTGGGGGCACATGCAAGCGCATCACACCGTACGCGCATTCAAAGATCTGCAAGCGAAGAAGTTGCTACCTGTGCACTGGGCAACGTATGAGTTGTTTACACACAAATGGGATGAGCCCATTGAGGACTTGATTGAACATTGCCAAGCTGATCATATTGAGCTGATTACCCCAATGGCGGGAGAGAGTTTTTACGTGGCAAAAGAATATAAAAATAAGCCTTGGTGGCAAGCCAATAAATTATGTGAGCAAGCTAGAAAAATACGGGTATAATATGACGGCGCTTCAATAATACCTTGGTTAATTTAACCAACTTTCTTGCTCCTTATAACAAGATTTTTACTGGTCATCGAATCGATAAATTACCAGTGAGTCACTATTTTTCTGTGATCCCTCACGATAATAAATCTCTGAGTACAACTTTTTGATACTTCTCACCTAATAAAATAACCTTCTGAGAGAAAACTTTTACTAAAAATCTTTGTGAACTTAATTTTACGCATCAAAACAATTATACTCGTCGCCATACTGATAAGGCTTAAAATAGCTGGTCAAAGTGTGAACGCAATGAGTAAAACTTAATCAGTTAACAACAAGTAAAAGTCTCATCATTGAAACCGATTTAATTGATAAAGAGCGCTGGGAATAATTGGAACCAGCATCACAAGAGTAGGATTCTCTTGAATATATCATCAGGGATGCTGAAGAAATTAAAACAGGCATTGTTAGATGAATAATTCTGCAACGTATTTACTTGCTGCTTTACGAGAAAAAATTAAAGAGAAAGGGATTTGTTATTCCGATCTCTCTGCTGGAATGGGGATTCCTCTATCAACCATTAAGAGACAGTTACACAACACGTCTTTAGGGTTGGACAAAATACTCTCGTATGCCACTCATTTAGATACTGACTTAGTCGAATTGTCCATGCGTGGTAAACAGCTGCAACAAGAAAACGAGCAATTTATCACCGACATTAACAGTGAAATATTTCACCAGTATCCGTACCTGTTTGATTTCTTGTATTTATTACGTCGAAAGGAATGGTCTCCGCAAGATATTGCGAGCAAATACCAATTGACCCATACCTCGATCACCCTTTATTTCCGGGCATTGGAAATGATGGATTACATCGAGCTAAAAGGTGATGACCAATACCGCTTTAAAGACCAAGGTCGCTTTATTTTCGAAGAAGGTTCTAAGCTCGATACTTTGTTTGCTAAGCGCTTTCGAGATGAAGTGTTTAGCCATGATGTGCGACCACCGATTTGCATGGGACGTATCGCTATCACTGAAGAGCAGGAAGAGAAACTGGCGAATGAGGTGTACAACAAACTGATAGAGTTTGATGTGCAAAACAAGAGCGGGGAAGGTAGTAAGCGACTGAGAAACGTCTTGATGACTTACACGCCGGGCAACCAGATATTCCTTTCGGATACGATTCCGAATATTGACGGTGAATTATTAAAAGCCATCTCGATGGCGAATGAAAAATAGTGACTATTTAATCACAAAATAAAGAGTTTATATTAAGTGGGTGTGTTTGATCATGAATGCATCAAAGACCCACTATTATCCAAAATTAATGACCTGTTATTTAAATAGGTCAAACGAAGAAGAGACAAATTAACCGATCTCTTCTCAAATCCAAAAGTGAAATAAATAAGGCTGAATCTTCATCATCGAAACTCGGCAGGGCACGTCTCGACCTTTTTTCGCCTGATCAGGACCAAAAGCCAATAAATGAGGGATATAACATGCACTTTAAGACTTCTTTATGTGCGATTGCTGTCGGGGTTGCTCTAACACTTAGTGGATGCAACAGTAGTGATAATGACTCGAATGTGGAAGCGCCACTGAAAGCGGCTGAATTCCACAACACCATTGACCGTGCAGGTGTGCCAGTGGCACTGCGTGATCTACATGGTGGTCACCTTCGCTACATTCCTATGTTCGATAACGGTTCTTGGCATGGTCACACGTTAGATACCAAAGGTGGTGAAATTGCGCTAGGTGGTACGGCGTTGCTAACGGAAGAATACGTGTCATTCATGGCTGCACGTTTCGACCGTCTAACACTGATGGTTGACGGTGAAGCGATGCCGCTTGAGCTAACAGACGCTTACTCGCAACCAGGCGCACTGATTCAAGAGTACACAGGCGATAACGGCATCACTGCCGAACTTGAAATGCGCTTTGTGACCGACCGTACGTCTCTTGTTAAAACCACCATCAAGAACCCGAACAAGCTGGCTATTCAAGGCGAATGGGACGGCGAGTTGATGCAAGATTACCGTGCTGACGATGGTGAGCTATACAAAAACAGCGACAGCACAGTGCGCAGTGTTGAAGATGCATACCCTACTTACTCACGTGAAATCGCCGCGACAGAAAACGGCGTAGAAGTGTCTTTTGGCGCGGTTCGCGACTCTTGGTCTCTGCTGACTTCAGGCGACTCTAAGTTTGAAGTAACACGCTCTATCAAGCCAGAAACGTCGACTATCGATGATGATAAGAAAGGCTTTGTCCAAACGGCAGAGCTGGGTAATGGCGAAGAGATCACGCTATACACGGCTTACACGCACGTGCAAAACACCGCAGAGCAAGCGTCTGAGTTTGCCAAGCTTGACGATGTGATGGCCGATCCAAAAGGTTACATGCATGATTCAGCAATGCGTTGGGAAGAGTACCTAGAAAACGGTCTAACCAACGATGCCGCTTCAAAAGAGCATGAATTCGTTGCAGTAAAAGCGATGGAAACACTGAGCGCAAACTGGCGTGGTGCAGCAGGTGCCATTGACCACGACACAGTAACACCATCAGTAACTGCGCCTTACTTCTCTGGCAACATGACTTGGCCGTGGGATACATGGAAACAAGCGTACGCAATGGCTCACTTCAACCCAGATGTGGCGATGGAAAACATTCGTACTGTATTCCAATACCAAGTTCAGTCTGATGATCCTGTTCGCCCTTGGGATGAAGGTTACTTGCTTGACGTGGTGACTTACAACTTGCCAGCTGAACGTTGGGAAGGCATGTCTGCGGAATACAAAAAGGTGTTCCCACTGGCGACAGACGGTTTGAACTGGAACGAACGCAACACCAAACCATCTCTAGCTGCATGGGCAGTATGGGAAGTTTACACCGCACTGAAAGACGAGCATAACCGTCCGGAAGAAGCGAAGCAGTGGCTAGAAGAGATGTATCCGAAGTTAGTGGCATTCCACGATTGGTGGCTACGTGCTCGCGATACAAACAAAAACGGCATCCCTGAATATGGTGCAGCAAAAGACCCAATTCATACTGTATTTGAAGATGATGTGAATGATGGTTCTTGGGGATCGGATGCGTCAGTAGACGACATGAAGTTCCAGTACAAAGACGAAGCGAATGGCGACAAGTGGATCAAAGAGACTGGCATCGAGAAATACAACCAGTTGCTAACGTCCGGTGATTACACCGCGATGAGCATCCCAGCGAAAGTAGCTGCGGGTTGGGAATCTGGCCGTGACAACGCAGGTGTATTTGGCTTTATCGACACTATTGACAACCTACAAGGTATGTCTGAACTGCCGACACAAGACGAAGCTAAAGTGATCGACCAGATGGGTCGCTATGCACATGATACCAACGGATTCGACAACACCTACGATATGGTCATGGGTGAAGATGGCTCGGTGGTGACTTACCGTGATGATTCGCCAGAGAACATGGACAAACTGGCTCTAGCGAAGAAAGACTGGGAAGTGAAGTTCAACGAGAACACTGACGAAGCGAACAAGTTGTCTGGCTATTCGCTGATGCAAGAGTCGGTAGACCAAGCCTCTTACTGGTACTCGGATAACCTGTTCCTATCTCAAATTGCAGAAGTACTGGGCAAAGCAGATAAAGCGGCTGAGTTTAAAGAGAAAGCGGAAGACACCAAAGAGTACATCAACCGCTGTATGTTCGATGAATCAACTGGATTCTACTACGACATCGAAGTGGTACCTGGTGGCTTGAGCAACCAATGTGCTGGTCCAATGTTGGTGAAACGCGGCATGGGCCCAGAAGGTTGGTCTCCACTATTCAACAACGCGGCAACGCAAGAGCACGCGGATAAAGTAGTGAAGAACATGCTTGATACCAGCAAGTTTAACTCACCAATGATCCCACTTGGCACGGCGTCGATGGATAACCCGGCTTACGGCCCAGACATCTACTGGCGTGGTCGTGTGTGGCTGGATCAGTTCTACTTCGGTGTACGTGGTATGGACAACTACGGTTACGGTGTAGAAGCGCGTCAGATGGTGGATAAGCTATTCAAGAACGCACAAGGCTTAACAGAAACAACGCCAATTCAGGAAAACTACAACCCTGAAACGGGTGCAGTGCAGGGCGCAAACAACTTCTCTTGGAGTGCTGCGCACCTTTACATGTTGTACAACGGCTTCGTGGGCAAATAACACCTGTTAGTGAGTCACTAACACGTCAAATATTAAGCGTTGCAGATGACCCCCCCTAGCATCTGTAACCGCTTAATCCCCTTCAAATTAGGCTCAGTAAGATCAAACCGGACGGTGAAAATTGTCCGGTTTTTATAGAGTTATCACACTACTTTTTTGCAAATTCCTAAAATTTGTATGCTGGAAAAACTGAGCTACAAAGCCACTTCCCGTTAAAAAACAATCAGTAACTGTCCCGCATTTCGTTCTGCCTATTTTCAATACATAACATTTATAAAATGATCATTTAACTGTTTTGTAACAAAGCATATGCTTCATAAATCAATGAGGTCGTTAGATATTCATGCGAAAGCATTCAGAGTTGCCCTAACCTCGCCGCTGTTCAGCCGCTCCGAGCCGAAATTAATTCCAAACTCTACTTTGCCGCCTGAATTTTCCTCATTCAAAGGAGTGTATTGATAAATACCTCACTTTCTTAGTCGTCAGTATGACGTGTTGCGATGCAGCACCATCAAGGAAGGTGACATGAACTGTTTACAGACCAGCCTTTATAACTTGCTAGAAGACAATAACTTTGTGCCCTCTAAAGAGTACAAAGCCTCTATCGCAAGCTACCTACATTCCGATTCCTCACTCACACCTCAAGCGATGGGCAAGCTCACTGGAGAAATATTCCAGAGCAAACAAACCATGGCGTATTACTTGCTGCACAATGCCATCAATGAAGAAGAGGGCGCAGAGCGACTCAAAATGATTGCCAATCGTTATGCGCAAGGGGAAATGAAGCAGCAAATCATGCATCACTGCCAAAACGACAGAAACCACTCAGCCATGTACGCCAGTTTGATCCCATTAACGGGTTACCAAACCGAGGTATATCAAGAAGAGAAGTCGAGTGATTTCAGCAATGTGAGCCACTTTTACGACGACATTAAAATCCACCTTTTCCGTGCTCACTCCGTCGAACTTCGTTCTTGGTGTTTATTGGTTTCTCAACTGAGTTTTATCGACCAATCGGATATCCCGTATTTGAAAGAGATGCGACCGACCATTCAGCAGATTTTAGATGATGAGGTGAGGCAGGTTTCCTACACGGCGCAACACGTAAGCCAGTGGTTGGAAGAAGATCCGTCACTGTGCCAAGCCTTCACGCAATGTATGAGCCACACCTACCGAGAAACATGGGATTACCTTGCCTCTATGGCGGAATTCATGCGAGACAGTGCGCCTTACTTTATGGTTTAAGCACAGAACACTTGAACTTGGCCGAGAGGCTTAACGTTGTTTGTACTGCGTTGGACAATAGCCTCTGTTCACGTCTGGTGAGCGCAGTTTTAAGTGTTTGGTGTTGCGTCCAGAGACACGTTGTCGCCAAAGCTTGAAACTGCGGGGTTTGAGGTGGCGACGCATCAAGCTGATAACGCCAATATCGTTCAGGCCGAATTGATGCTCAATGGCTTCAAACGGGGTTCGGTCTTCCCATGCCATTTCTATGATTCGGGATAGCGCGTCGTCGCTGGGTGTCATGGTGTGTTCCTAATCAGGGTGCCTATTTAAGCTTAGGAACACACATACGTAATCTATGGCGAAACGGTTTAATTGGAAGCCGCTTTTAACCGATAAAATGAGGAAATAAAGTTAGGAATAGCAAAGAGTTATTTCTGTGGTTTAAGCTCGACTACATTGCCTTCTGGATCTTCTAAATACACAGACCGACCAAAGCCCTGTGCACCATATCGTTCAGCAAACTCTTCGACATGGACATTATGTTGATGAAGATACTCAAGCAACTCAGACTCTTCAAAAGGCGCAATTTGCAGACAGAAATGGTCGAGGTTGCGGCCATCTTGGCTTGGCGATTTACCGCCTAACTTGCCAAGTTCACTCTCAACCGTTACCAAATCAATGATGGCCGTGCCAGCACGTAACTGTGTCAGGCCTAAGTCGGGCAACTCCCGCTCGATAGGACACCCCAATAGATCTCGATAGAAACGGAGCATCGCATCGAGATTATCCGTTCTCAATACCACGTGGTCGAGGGCTTTGATTTCAATGGGGTTGTGCTGGTTTGCCATGACGTGTTCCTTTTTCGAGCATTGAGAAAAGTATACGCACTAAACCAGCAAGCTGATCGCTAGAGCCAGCATGACTACGCGCGTTTATTTTGCTAAGAGCGTCGTAATTGTGAGAGCCAGCCTCAAATCCTACCGTCCTCTCACATTAAATCAGAATTCCCCATTACAATATGCCCATCCATATGAAAAAGGAAAAAACGATGAAAGCAGTTTGGTTGGCCGCAGGTGCATTGGCACTGAGCGGATGTTCGGCAATGAACTCAGCAAATGATGTATCTCGCCCATCAGCAGAGATGTTCCCTGAGATGGAGAACATGACGAAGCACGTTTTCTATGTAGACCCAGCAAGCAACGAAGCAGATAAGCGCGTTGAGCTTGTGGTAGGCAAAATGATGGAAACAGACTGTAACCGTGTTTCTCTAGGCGGCAGTGTGAGCGAGCATTCGCTAGAAGGCTGGGGCTACACTTACTACCAAGTTGACGCTTCACCAGCAGGCGGCATCTCTACACTAATGGCTTGTCCTGAAGACATGGAAAAGGTAGAGACTTTCGTTCAAATGCCAACACGCGACCTTTACCGTTACAACAGCAAGCTACCTGTTGTGGTTTACGCACCAGCGGATTTGGACGTGAATATTCGCGTTTGGGCGCCTGAAGAATGATTTCTCTTCCGGCTAAAATCACTTTGACACTAGGTAGTTTGCTTGTACTTGGAGGCTGTACTTCCAATGTGCCGAAGTACCAATATCAGTGTGATGACGGCCATCAGTTTGCTGCCCGTTTTGAGCAGGAAAAAGCGCGGATTACCGTTGATGGTGGAAGAGAGCTGAGCTCAAACAAGTCCGCTCGGCTTCTGGTGTAAGGTATCTATCTGATGACCAAATGTTAGTGCTCCACACCAAAGGTGACGAAGCGATTTTGATCGTCAATGAAATATCGCAGAGTACATGTCGCATTACGAAGTAATCTAATCGCTCAAAGGCTTGGTTGATACCGAGCCTTTTTTATACTCAAAAGCTAAACGGATTGTATTCGGTGAGTGATTCCAGTGAATATTGAGGACTTGCGTCTCTACACAGAGCTTCACCAGTTCTATTTTGTACCTGTTTTCCGCTCTATGTTTAAAGGTAAGTCAAGCAGACTTATCGTAAGCTGAAGTGAGATATCTGCCTATTTTATAAAATCTTAATGTTCAATGTGTTACTAGTAACAAAGTAGTAATACCTATTTAGGTCTTCTATCACTTAAAGTTGATGTAATTGGCTGCGTTTATCACTTTTTTCTCTCTTTTTTGAAAAATCTCTTATTCCCGTAAATGTTTACTCCTTCACTTTTCCCATAACTCCTTTCCTTATTGTTTCTTTTGTTTTTTTAAGTTGTTGATATTTATAGTTGTCCTCTTTTTTGGTGAAGGTTTGTTCAATGGCATATCTCTTACAGAATTAAACGAGTTAAGCCAATAGTGATAAGTTCGCAATTGATATACATTCTCGTTTGGGAACATTCCCGCAATAAATATAAAAATGGAGAAAACTATAATGAAAAACGTTCTTGGCTTCGTGACCCTTCTTGCTGCTTCTCTGGTTCACGCTGAAGATGCGATTACTTTTCCGACTCAATCCGCTGCAGAGGTAAACGATCCAATCGTCTTTCCTACTGTTCAGCATCCCATTGTGTTGGTTGGTGGTTACGAAGTAGAAAATGGTGTTTTACGCTCTCGCACTTATGACTGTGGCATTAACATCAGTGATTTAAACTTATCAGCACAACTGGTGTGGGAAGGGGCGACACCAAAAGTGATGATTTTAGGTGATGATCTGATTATGTGTCGCTCACTGGCAAATAGCCCGTTTGAACTGGACATCAGTGGCGTGCTTGAGCAACTTCCGAATCACGACCTATATCGTGTAGAAATCGCGAATCATGTGAACTTTCACCGATAGTTCGAGGTGAGAAGATGATTTGCCATTCTATTAGTGAAGGGGAGGTTGAGGCTTGCGCTAGCGCAGGCCGCTCTCGCCCGAAAGTCGCGATTTTTGGCGCGGGAATTTCAGGCTTAGCCGTCGCGCATAATTGTATAAAGCAAGGCTTTGATGTTGCCGTTTACGACAAGGAGCTCTACACCGGAGGCAAGTGCATTGGTACGGTAGATGATGGCGGCGTGGTGCATGAGCTTACACATCGACAGTTCTTCGCTAAAAACTACAACCTGATTAACTTTCTTAAAGAAATCCCCTTAGAGTCAGGGAGTTGTTTAGATTCACTCTATCCTCAAAATGTTGTTCAATTCTCTTGGGCTCAAAGTAATAAAACGATCCCGTTTCAGCGTAGCTATTTCACTCGCCTAGAAAAGTTGTGGGATGATGCGAAATCAGCTTATTCGATGCTCTATTCTCAAGTGCCCGTGAAGGACACGCTTTGGTTTAAGCAACGGCTACAAGCTCCTTACTCGATAGAAGGTTTACTCGGCGTTTCTGTTCGTGATTTCTTCTCCTACGATACCCGTCCCAAGCTTGCTATCTTCTTAAGATCTGTATTGCTCGGATGGATCGGCGCAACCGATGATACGCCCGCACTGGCTATTTTGGATTTACTCAACAATAAAGAAGGAGAGTTGCATCCATTTGCTCCGGACGCTTACAGCTTGGGAATGGACAAACCAATTAGTGATGCGCTGATTAACCCGCTGACTCACCATCTACAAAAACAGGGCGTTCAATTTCATTTAGGCTATAAAGCACAAGCCATATACCCTAATAAGGCCCGAACACGAATTGAAGGCGTTCGACTTCATACCGATAGTACCGTTTTGGCCGATTATTATGTGTTTGCACTACCGGCTCACGTGACACAATCCCTACTCGCTGAGACAAGTCCTGCTCTGAGTTATGACTATGTGTTGAGTCACGGATTCCAGTTCTATTTTTCACGGGTACCTGCGGTATTGAAGAGTAGGACGGTTGGTTTGGTCCTCGATTCTCCTTGGGGATTGAGTTATCACGTGACCACGCGAAATACGCCCCGAGGCGAAATGACGTGTTTGTCGGTGACGGCAACCGACCTTGATAATGCGCTTGGCCTTCTTTATCAAAAACCGATGCTGTCTTGTACAGAGCAGCAAGTTAAAGATGAGCTATTGTTTCAACTCTTCGGACAACTAGATTTACTGGATCACTCGGCCTACCAAGGTTTTAGAGTGGGGTTAGGGGCAAAAATGGTCTCGCCGCAAGAGCTGGATGCTTTGTATGCCGATCACTTTCATGGTGATATCGTTATCAATGAAAGTGGCCAGCCTCGTTGCTGGGTCTTGCAACATGCATTAACGCAACCAACGGCTCAGAGTACGCTCTCGACTACCGTGAAAAACTTCTCTAACGTCTTCTTAAGCGGCGAGTACTTGTCTGATCCAAGGCAAACTTGGCGAGTCCCTGTTACGCTGGAACGCTGCATTGAAACTGCCAATCTGTGTGCGATGGATGTGGCTGCGCGAGCCCTCTCTGAGAGTGAGGAGAGTCAATGAAGTCACTGGTCTACTCCCCATTATCATGTGGGCTGTTTCTGATACTTTGCTTAGTTTATGGCAGTGGTTTTTATCTGCTTGTGCAAAGCTCTGTGTGGCTGACATTTGTGCTGACACTCATGTTGCCGGTGTTGTTTTGGCCGCTGACGAAGCCAGTAGAAAATGCCAATGAGATAAAGCGTATCCTTTGTCTAGAAACAGGCTTTAATCTGTTATGTTTCCTCGCTGTGAGCCAGTGGGTAAGCGTGGAATACGTCGACAAAGGCTTGGTCGTGTTTTTTGTCTTGCAGTCCGCTGGATTTATCATGGTGCAAATCAAAAAGCAGGCTTACCTATCGGCACTGATATCGATGGTGTTGGCGGCGGCGATTGCTTATTGGATACACATTGGTGCGCAAACCACTCTGTTAGGTGAAGGGAGCATTCTGTTGTTTGGCGAGGCGGTGCCTTGGCAATTAAAACTGATTTATGGCTTTTGGTTAATGCAATTGCTGTTGGTGGAGTATCGTTCTGTTTTACCAAAACTGACGCTTGCGATTTGCCATATTGCCTCCTTTGTTATTGCAATTGGCGCGGAGGATTTCTTCCATGCCCGCATCGTGACAGCCAGTCATCTTTTATTCCTCAGTCTGTGTTTTAACCTCAAGAGTTTGGATTGGGGAGGTGGCGATTTTGTCGTATCTACTCGGTTCAGTCGTTTTATTCAATTAAAGATGATCAGAGAGCCGTTGTCTGAGTTCTTGCTCGGTATTGTTGTGATGACGTATCTCGGGATCTTTTTGATATAGCGAGCTTAGGGTTGTGTTTCTCACTCGCAACCCCCTCCAACTCCCCCTTGTATTGACATTGTTTGCTCAGCATTTGCATTTAGTGTCCAAGGGGGAGGGATTTTCTTTGGCGCGATGAGGGAATTTATCTCCAACTTTTCGAGTTATTCCGGCAGGCCTAGTTGACATCAGGAGTCTCGCTTTAACCCGCTCCGACAGTTCCTCCCCTTTACTCTCGATGTATTTTGATCGCCAAAGCTGAGACAAAGGGGAGGTTAGGAGGGTTGCTACTTTTGGACTAACAAGAGTCGAGAAAATATGTTGTCTCGCCCCTTCGTCGCTCTCGAGAATGGCAAGTCTTTAGTACAGCACCTTAACGTCGTCATTCCGAGGAGCCTAGGCGACATTAGGAATCTCTCTTTAACCCGCTCGGACAGTTCCTTCCCTTTACCTAAATGGCCTTTGTAGTCTCCGAAGTTACAGCCAAGGGGAGGTTGGGAGGGGTTGTTTCATCAAAACAAAAAAGGGTTGGCACTAGGCCAACCCTTTCTGATTCTTTAGCATTCAATTACTCGTAATCAGACGCGTAAGTTTCTTCGTAAGTGTGTGAGTAAAGCTCGAATAGGTTACCAAACGGGTCTTCCATGTAGATCATTTGAGCTTGTTTGCTGTCGTCTTCTGGGTGGTAGCGCATGATGTCCATGCGAGCTTTACCACCAAACTCTTCAATACGTTTGATAGTTTGTGGGAACTGCTCTTTCGCTACTTGTAGACAGAAGTGGAAGATGCCTAGACGAGAGAAATCGACTTCGTGACGCTCTTGGCGCTCTTTCATTTCAAACAACTCAACACCGATACCGTCAGACGTCACTAGGTGAGCGATGTTGAAGCCTTTGAAGCCTTCACCGAATACAGCGATACACATACGACCGATTGCTGATTCGCGCTCTTCGATAACTTTTGTGTTGTTCATTACGATGCGAAGACCAAGCGCTTTAGTGTAGAACTCTACTGCTTTGTCCATATCGCCAACCATGATGCCTACGTGATTCATTTTCATAATTCTGCTCCAAAAACTGTGATGATTAATTCGTGTTTCGTTTCGATGGAGGAGAGTATATGGAGAAATTTTGATTACATGAAATTATCAATAATTTTTAAGATAATAATTTTTTGTTATCGCTATTTCTTAGGCATCACTCATTTTATTTTCAGTTAAGCATAGGACTGACTGACGATGAGCTCTCTTAGCCATTTATGGCTTGGGTCATTGTCGAGTTGTTTGTTCCAAAGTAGAAAGAACCCGCCTGGTTCCATCTCGATTGGGAGCGGCTTAATCACAATATCCGATTTGCCTTCGAACTCGCGGATGCTTTTGTAAGGATAGGTGAGCAATAAGTCGCTCTTCTCACACAGTTTCACTGCGCTGGAAATGTCGGACATGTTGACGGCGTTATCAATGCGCAGTCGTTTCGTATCCAAAACTTCATGTAATAGCCAACTAGATACGCCACCAGTGATGACTTGAATGTGGCGGTATTTCAAGAAGGTATTGAGGTTCCACTTTTCCTCTAACGCAGGGTGTCCTTTTCGCATGATACAAGCAGAGGTGTCACGCATGAGTTCGGCATAATTCAGTGTGTCGGGGATGGTATCGACATGGGTTTTAGAACGGGCATCAAACTCAAAGATACCCACACCAAAATCGATCTCTCTTCTTTGTAGTCGAGTAATGCTGCCGTTACTCCAATCCTCACTTTTTATCGTGATCCTTGGCGCACTGGATAAGGCTTGAGGTAGAAAACGTGGGTAAATCGTGGAGTAGGCGGTTTCAATAAGGTCGATGCTAAAAACACGTGTTGAGCGTTCTGGGTCAAACTCTTCTGGCTCTCGGAGCTGATCAATTTGCATCAGAATCTGTTGCAGCTTGCTCTCTAGTGCTAGCGCTTTTGGTGTTGGTAGTAGACCTTTGGACTCACGTTCGAACAACGGGTCATCAAACTCTTGGCGCAATTTAGTCAGCTGTTTACTGACGGCCGATTGAGATAAGAATAGTTTCTCTGCAGTTCTGCTTACGCTGCGTTCTTGCAGTAAAACGTACAAGCAAATCAGCAGGTTCATATCATTTTTTATTAAGTGGGATAGATTTATCATGATATTCCTATCAGTCAACTTACGAGTTGAAGGTTATGAATAGAAACTATATCACTTAATTGAAATGAGTTAAGTCAGAAATACAGGGAAGGTCTTTAATCAAAGAATCAAAAGGTCGAGGTATTGGCTAAGCTCTTTCCTGATTTCTAACTCTGCTTCTGATAAGTATTTAGGTGTGTGTGCATCAACTACGGCAATGTTTTGTTCGCGAACTTGGTGGGTATCGCCAGTGGCGTCAAATACGCTGCTTAGCAAGTTCATCGATTGTGACATCAAAGCTTCGCTCTCTTGCTGTGAGAGTCGTGGTTTAGCATCAAAACCAAGCGCGCAGAGGATGTCGTTAAAGTGCATTGCATAACCTGAGCCAGAGACATCAAATGTGGTGCTCTTGATTCCATCTGGGCTTTTCTCCCACAGATACGGGGGATGTTTGAGTGTGCCAAAACCAATCGCGATGACGCGCTTCGGATAGTGCAGCTCTAACCGTCTGTCCCAGATATCCCCCGCTTTTCCTGCCTCAATCACTACTTCAATGTTGCCCTCCAGTGAAGCAAGTTCGCCTTCGACATAGAGATGAGTTTCAGCGCCTTGTGTGTACTCCAATTGCGATTCACTAATCCGTTCGGCACAGATTTGTTTTAGTTCAACCAGCGAGTCACCTATGCTGGATTTATGCAGGTAACGCACCAGCCCTGCAATTGCGTGGATGCCCATATCAAAGCCGTAACCTCCGCCGCCGCTGGTGGTTAAGTTAAGTAGTTTTCTCGCGTTGAGTAATTCAATTCGGTTTTCAAAACGGAAGCCTTGGATTGCTTCATGACTGTCGATGGGGTTATCGGCAGCAATCGCAATGATCTTATTGGGCACTCCGTCAGGCAGTGTGATAGGTGAGTCAGCAAAAAGCGCTTCAAGCGAAGGAGCAACCAAAGCCGTATCGATAAAGTAAAATAGTGCCCCGCGACGTTTAAGCTCAGGGATGACTTGGTTAAAGCCTCTATCTATTTCAGCCAGTGAGAAAGACGGTTTCTCAACCACAAACAGAAGGTCTTGAGTGTCGAGAGCATTACTCACTTGTTCAATGATGGGGAGATGTGTGCCAACTGGCGTGAGAACGAAGGCCGCAGCAACATCAGTATGTGAGTTAGCCTGTAAAAACGCATTAAGATTGGCGTAGCAAGCGGAGTAAGGGAATTGGAACTGAGATACAAAGGACTTGGGATGTTGAACTGCAGGATCGATAGCGACGATATCAAAGTGAGAGCTTAGGGTGTGCAGAAGGCTTTCATACAAACCCACCACAGACGATTTAGCGTTCCCTAGTCCACCAAATACTAATACGACCTTGTTCATAAGCGACTTCACCATCCACACAATTCACCGTGACAGACTAGCAAATTTTATTGGCAGACCAGCTACTTTTTACCAATCAATAGCCCCACATTTTGTTTTCGTAAATGCAACTTCGATGTGCAGAGGAAAGTGCGCGATTGTTAATCAGCTAAGGCCTCAATCGCTTGTTGGACGGAAGTAAAATGGATTTTGATGATGCAGCGCTGCGCTTGGGCAAACTCGTGTTTTTGAATAAGTTCTGTCACTTGCTGTACGCTCAATGTTTGTGGCAAAAGGTCCAATTCCACCGTGTTATTAGCACCATTTCTCAATGCAAAGCAATGGCCTTGCGTATCAATCACAATGTCATCCTGACCCCAAATCAATGCTTGGCACTCGGCGTTTAACTGCTCTGATGAAGCTAAATACACCAGTTCGTCGTCGCCATCGAGTTTGAGCAAACAAGGCCATGTGATCATTGCGTTACCTTAATATTTGGAATGAGTCATTTGAAGTTGAGCTCGAGCTAAACAAGCTACGTAAGGCAAGTACGATACACAAAGCCTTAAGAGAGCAAAAGGCTTTATGCATGGTGCAATAGTTCGTTTTAGTTGGCAGGTGTGCTTGCTTAAAATCTGGAACCTGGTTGCTGTAAGAATTCCACTTCTTCTGCGGTGCTATCTCGGCCTAGAATCGCATTGCGGTGCGGGTAGCGACCAAAGCGATCGATAATCACTTTATGCTTTAGCTCGAACTCGTAATTAGATTTTCGCCCAAGAGCTTTGAACAGCTTCTCTGCCTCTTCATGAATTCGCTTAGATTCACTGTGCATAAATGGCATGTACAAAAAGCTGCGTTCAACGTCGGTCAATTCTTGGTCTAAGCCTAGACGAATTGCCTCTTGCGCCAAGGCAAGCGCAAGAGCATCTTGAGCAAAAGCTTTTGGCGTATTGCGGTAAACGTTGCGAGAGAATTGGTCGAGCACGATGATCTCCGCCAGACGGCCTTGCGCTGTGTCTCGCCAGCCAAACAACTCAGATTGAGCGGCTTGTTCTAAGGTAGTGAGAAAGCGTGTTTCGATTTGTTTATCGACATCGGCGTTACTCACAAACCAATCTTTTGGTTCCAGTTCTTCAAACCAGAAAGTCAGGATATCTTGGTACATGATTGCTTCCCTGATAGAAAAAGAGCTAGGGGTATATAATACCCCCCAGCCCTTGGTTTCGCTTATCGACCGTAAGTCTCTTGGATGTAGTGCTCAAACTGCTCACACATCTGCTCGTCTGAGACTGAGTTGCTTGCAAGCTCTTTGCTGCCATCCACCACTTTGATGCTGGCATTTAAAGACGCCACTGGGGCACGTTCACGAGTTTGCAGCGAGGCAATTTTTTTCTGCTGCACTTCCCATGCTTGTTCTGGCGATAGGTTACATACGTCCGCCAGATACTTAGCGTTAAAGCCTTCACCCGTTAGGCTAACGATAGTCTCGTTGTGCGATAGGTGATTACCCGCATGCCAGTAATGTTTCGCCAGTAGCGGACCAATCTCTGGGTTGTCAGTCAGGTAGCCAAACTTGTCGAGGAAGTAAGCGCGAGTCTGGTAAACCGCCATGTGTGCTAGCAAGTAACCGTGGTAGGCACACGCTGCTTCATCAGACAGAAGGTGTGGAATTGCCATCAATGGGCGTGGGCTGCATTCCAAACCAAGAATTTGCTTTTCACAATCGCGCGCCAGTTTAGTGATGCGCTCTGGCGTCAGTTCTTCATCGCTTAATTGGTAAAGCGCACGTTCAAAATACGGCACAACCAAAATGCTGCGCTCTTCGTACGCTTTGAATGGCTGACGGCTGTTGATCATCGCTTGGATGATATCATCCGGTACTGGGTTACCTTCTGCGTCCAACGCGTATTGTTTTAGCCAATCGGCATCGGTCAATAGGCTGTCACAGAACATGGATTGTGTTTCTGCGTATGCCATGGAAGTTGGTGCGAACTCTTGAGAGAAACACGGCGCGTTCATCTTCACGTTAGCGAAGTGTGCAGCGTGACCACCTTCGTGGAACAGAGTGTTGATGCCATCGTAGCCGCTGCCAACTTGGTCTGGCTTCGCGTTACTGGTGAAGTTCACCTGCGCGGCAACCCATTCGCCTTGGTTGTAGAACGATGGGATAGGGCCATGGCAGAAACCGTTCGGGTATTTGCCTTTGCGATCAAGCAGGTCTAGTGTCAGTTCTGCGCCTGAGTATTCGATGTTAAGACGGCCGAACGATTCTACCCAGCGACGTAGTGATTTTGAGAACGGCACGTAAGGGTCTAGGTCACGCATGACATCACCCGCGAACGAGTAAACAAAGTTGTAGCCAGTCAGCGCGCTTTGACCTTTTTGTTCAGCAAGGTTTGCCAAGCTGCTTAGGTGAGCATCGCGCGTGCGCTGTTCAAAGTCATCTAAGATGCTGAACAGTTGCTCTGAGCTCATCTTTTCCGTCTTCTTCACTGAGTAGTCAAAGAAGGTCTCGTAGCCCAAAGAGCGTGCGAATTGGTTACGCAGTTTGATCAGCTCAATAAAGCCGTTTTGTAGCAACCATTGCTCAAGGTCGAGCAGCGTTTGGTGCGCAGATTGACGCACTTCTTCGTGATTATTCGCGCGAATGGTCGAAGACAATACCGGCAACGAGCCCTCGGTTTGTTCACCGTTTTCATTGGTAAACGTGAGAACGTGATTTTGTTTTTTCTCGAACAACTCGGCTTCAAATGCAATCAGATCATTTTTTTGCGCTTGAGCTTGTTCGCCTTCAATTGCATGCGATTCAAACGTTGCCAACCAGCCTTGCAGACCAATTTGCGTTTGCTGCTTCTCTTGTGGATCAGCGATCGTTTCAGCCGCTTCAAGTTGTGCTTTGATAGCAGAGATTTGCTCGGCGTTGCTTAAGAAATTGGTCCAAGCGGTTTGTGCTTTTGTCGAACCATCGTGGTCGTCGCTGATGCCCATGTACGTCTCCCAAAAGAAATCTTCTTTGGTGCGATGGATAGCGAGGTAACGTTGGTTGAGGTCGTTTAGGTATTCCGTTGCAGTCATTTTGATCCTTCAAATGTTTGCTTTATTGAGGTTTTTATCGTCGTCGATTATTACACGCCTAAGCAGCAGAAAGGAATGCGAAATCCATTTGTTATGTTTATGGCTTGTAAACAGGAATTTACCGCACTTTTTACATGTGCAGGCGTCAGTCACAAAATCTTTCCGTTTTTGATTAGAAATCGTGGAGTGCAGTTTATAAAATTCGGTCTTTCGCAGTGGTGCTGAAAGTAAGGAAAATAGTAATGAAAACAAGAATAACAGTGGGCTTAATGGGGTTAACATTAGCAGGATGCTCAACGACGCCGCCAACCAATGACCAAGTGCAGATCATAGAAAAAAACTGCGCTGTGATACTGAGTGAATCGGCAAACTCAGAACAGCGTCAGAATGCTTACAACCAGTTAATCGAAAGCTATGGCGAGCGTTATGTGGATGCCAACAATCGAAAACAGTCGACAAACTGGGACTTGTTTCGCCAAAACGTCATTCATGATGGGAATGGTCAGTTAACCCGAGAATTTATCGAAGTAAGTGACTGGGGCTGTGCGAATGGCAATTATCTAGAAGAGGTGCATCTGTTTGTAGAGGAAGCGCAAACCTCTGGTCTGTAATGAATAAGCCGAGCGATGGCTCACTCGGCTAAAAGGTTGTGGTCTTGTTGACGCGTATCCTAGAGATTATTCCTCAGGGTATTCGCCCATACCTTGCGTTTGCCCTTCTGCTTTCCAATGCTCGCCTGGGGCAAAGGCTTCATCGCATAGATCGACGGTGTAGCCCATCTCGGTAATTTCTTTCAGGGTGAGGTTGTCAGCAATTTTGGCAATGTCGCCCGCCTTGTTCCGCAGTTCCATAGTCTCCCTCCGGTCACTGTTTGGTTGTCGGTTCAAGTCGCGCCAAGTACAAAAACTTGGGTGGCTCGGCTATAAGTATAAGCAGTGATGCTCGACTTTAAGGGCAGATAGCCATAAATAATTTAAGGTTAATAGCGTGATGTTTCACTTTGGCGTTGATTTCAGTTCAATATCATGGCGATAGAAGACAAAGTGTGATTTATTGACGCCTCAATCGTGGAATTTTAGGAACGGAAATGGTGATTCTCGACCACACACTCGCGCAGCAAATCGTCGATCGCACCATGTCGATCATTGGTCACAACATCAATGTGATGAACGCTGCAGGCACCATTATTGGTAGCGGCGATGCTGAGCGTATTGGTCAAAAGCATGATGGTGCAGTGCTGGCGCTGAATCATGGTGACTCGCTAGAGTTGGATGAGCAAAGTTGCCAATCAATGCAAGGTGTGAAACCGGGCATCAATATGCTGCTGCATTTTAAAGGTGAAGTGGTTGGCGTGGTGGGTGTCACTGGCAACCCTGAACACATCCGAGCGTTCGCTCAGTTAGTGAAGATGACAGCAGAACTGACGATTGAACAAGCTTCGCTGGTGGAGCAATTGCAATGGGATCGTCGCCATCAAGAAGAGTTTGTCTCAGCATGGTTGAACCAACAGCTTGGCGATTCCGAGTTGCACGATTGGGCGCAGCGTCTTTCCATCGATTTAGCAACACCCCGAGTTGCTGTCGTGATCGAGCTTAAAGCTGAGAATGCTCCCGTTAGTTTGAACAGCATACGCGGCCTAGTTGACGTGCTGTATCGCTCTGATGATAAGTCGTTGGTTGCGATCATGTCGATGAATGAAATTGTCGTTCTAAAGCCTTTACGTTCCTCTTCGAATAGCGACCAAAGTGTGCTGGAGAGTATTCAGCGCCGCTTAACGGCCAATCAAATTGATGATGTCCGTCTCGCGATTGGGCAACGTTTTGATGGCGCACAACAGCTTCCTCTTTCCTACCAAAGTGCCAAGCAGGTGCTTGCTGTTGGTCGTCGCTCTCATCCAGAACAAACCATGCTTAGCTTCTCTGAATATCGCTTACCTGTGTTACTCGCTCCTTTAGCCGACTCTTGGCAAGGTGAACAACTCGCTCAAGCGATGACTACTTTGGTTTCGGCAGACAAATCTGGACAGTTGATAAAAACCTTAGAGGCGTATTTTCAAGCCAATGGTAACGCCAATGATTGTGTTAAGGCTCTGTATATTCATAGAAATACCTTGAGATATCGTCTGGATAGAATCAGTGAAGTGACGGGCATCTCGACGCAAGATTTTACAGGATTGACCGAGCTGTATATCGCAAGCCAGTTAAGAAAGCTAAATTAGCCATTTGTGCAAATGCACAAAATAATTCAAGCATAGTTAGTATTGTTTGGATGTTTGACTAAAGAATATGCCAAGTTTTTAAGTGAGAATAGCCACATTGATGACCTGCGACTTGTCGCTCGCAGCGTGCTGTTTTCAGGAGAATGAAATGAAAGTTGTGATTGCCCCAGATTCGTTTAAAGAGAGCTTGACCGCCAAACAGGTGAGTGAGGCGATCAAGACGGGTTTGTCTCGAGTTTGGCAAGATGCAGAATTTGTCACGGTACCTGTTGCTGATGGCGGTGAAGGGACAGTTCAATCTTTGATTGATGCGACTGAGGGTGAGCAGGTGTTCGTGACCGTAAAAGGCCCACTTGGCAATGATGTTGAGGCGTTTTACGGCATTCTAGGTGATGGCGAAACCGCAGTGATCGAGATGGCAGAGGCAAGTGGTTTGCACCTTGTGCCAAGTGAGCAACGAGACCCGAAAAATACCAGCAGTTTTGGTACTGGCCAGTTAATTTTGAATGCGCTTGATCGTGGTATTCAACGCTTGATCATCGGCTTGGGTGGTAGCGCAACTAATGATGGTGGCACAGGTATGCTGGCGGCGTTGGGTGTTAAGTTTCTGGACAGTGCTGGTCATCCAATCACACCCAACGGTGGCGGTTTAGTTGAGCTAGCAAGCATTGATGCCTCAGGGTTTGACGCTCGCTTAGCGGACTGCGAAGTGCTGGTGGCATGCGATGTGGACAACCCATTGTGTGGCGAGAAAGGTGCGTCAGCGATTTTTGGTCCGCAGAAGGGTGCGACGCCGGCGGATGTAGAGTTGTTAGATTCTGCTCTAAGCAAATACGGTGCACTGACAGAGCAGGTGACAGGCAAGCATGTGCTGACTCAAAAAGGCGCGGGTGCCGCAGGTGGTATGGGCGCAGCGTTGCTTGGTTACCTACCAGCACGACTGAAGCCGGGTATCGAGATTGTGCTAGAAACCGTAAAGCTTGCAGAGCATGTAGCTGACGCTGATATTGTCTTTACTGGCGAAGGCCGTATTGATCACCAAACTGTGCATGGCAAGACACCAATGGGTGTGGCGAAAGTGGCGAAAGAATATGGTTTGCCTGTCATTGCCTTAGCAGGTTGCACAGGTGATAACTTCCAAGCCGTCTACGAGTGTGGCATTGACGCAGTATTTGTATGTGTACCACGCGCAATGAGCTTGCCAGAAGCTTTGGAAGAGGCGGAGGTGAACCTTACGAACTTGGCCGAAAATGTAGCCAGATTGTGGCAATTACCTCGCTAACACTCCGTGTTTGGTTGATCAGCTAGCTCAGAGAATTCATATCAAAGCCTCCAAATTGCGGAGGCTTTGTTGTTTCTGGGGCTGAATGTTTGGAACGGAATGTTTGGAACGAAATATCTGGAGCGACTATTTAGCGTGTTGAGCAATCAGCGTTGTTAGCGTTTCCATCGCAGGGAGCCAGTTTTTCTCCGGTCCAAAGTTGGCTACGCTGAGACGAATGCAGTTTTGATACTGTCCCTGAGTGCCAAATACCGAGCCGGGCAGAATACTGATTTTGTGTTCGTTACAGGCTTGATAAAGCGCATAGCTGTCAGTCTTGGGTGGCAAGCGTAACCAAAGCAAGAATGAACCTTGTACTGCATTGATTTGGTAACGGTTCTTTAGCTCAAAGTGTGCATCCAGACATTGATTGAGCATCTGCAAATATCGTCTCACGTTGGCTTGGTAAACGCGGCACATACGCGCAGTGTGAGTGCGGTATTTGCCTGAGGTTAGAAAAGTGCCCACCGCCGATTGCATCAAGTTCAAACTGCCCATGTTTTCACACAACAGGTATTGCTCGACTTGAGCGCGATAACGTCCCGCTAGCATCCAACCAATACGAAGGCGTGAATCGAGCGTTTTCGATAACGAGTTGACGTAAATCACTCGTTGCTTCTCGTCTAATTTGCGTAAGCTTGGCAAGGGTTTGTCGTAACTCAACGCACCAAACACGTCATCTTCAATGATTGGAATATCTCCAGAAACCTTAAGCAGTTGCTCACGTCTTTCAAGGGGCATCATTGAGCCTGTTGGGTTGGTGAAGTTTGGTGTGACAATAATGACTTTGATCTCCCACGTTGCCATGGCTTTTTCTAGCGCATCTGGATCCATACCATCACGAGGACAACTAGGGATCTCGACCACTTGTAAACCGAGAGATTCGAGCATCAACAAGTTGCCGAAATAGCAGGGCGATTCTACTGCCACAATATCTCCAGTCTGTGTTGTTGCTCTGAGGGCAAGACTGATCGCTTGCTGTGCACCATGGGTGACCAAAAGATCATCCACGTTTGCCGGCGTTCCCAGATCTTGGGTGATCTTCGCCAGCTGTTTGACCAATAAGTCATCACCCGGTGGCAGTTGATAATGGCTGGAAATATGACTCTGTTGTCGACTCTGGCGGCCGATTTCGGCATACAAGCTTTTGATGGCTGGCGCATCAATGTTTGGGTGTGCTGAGCCAGTCGGAAGCAGCTCTTGATACTCGGGGTAGGTGAGGATTTGTTTGCACACCGAGAGCAAATCCACGCGCGTAGGCTTAGCGATCTTGGCTTCATGTCGCTCAGTTGGCTTTACTCGATAACCGGATTTTGGCACCGAGTAAACCATGCTTTGTGCTTCTAGTTCCTGATAAGCGCGGATCACCGTGTTCTTGCTTACCTTGAGTTCAGTGCTCAATTGACGGATGGAAGGCAACTTGTCGTCTGGCTGATACACCCCATTGCTGATCGCTTGTTTGAGATGCTTCTCGACGATCAAATACTTATTGATATCAAGTGAACTTGCTAAATCTGTACCCATAAAAACACTTCCATCTGTCACTTTTTGAAAACACTGTACCTAACTACATTAGCAACATTCGAGATTAAAAACATTCAAGATTTAAAAGTAAGTAGAGTGAGGGCAAATCATGTTAGTCAGAGCCATTCCTTTTGTGTTCGTGATCCTTTGGGCTTCTGGATTTGTTGGTGCGCGATTTGGTTTGCAGTATGCCGAACCTGCGACCTTGTTGTCGATTCGCATGGCGTTTAATGTCCTGTTGTTTTTGGTGATTGTGGCTTTTCTGCGCCGTCGCATTCCAACGGGAAAAGACTTTTGGCACAGCTGCGTTGTCGGGATATTGATTCACGGCTTTTACCTAGGCGGGACGTACTTTGCCATCAGTTTGGGGATGCCGGCGGGCTTAAGTTCGTTACTCGTCGGGATACAACCTATTTTAACGGCCGTCTTGCTGGTGGCGTTCGCTTCTGAGCAGTTCAAACCATCACAGTGGATTGGCTTGTCCTTGGGTTTTGTCGGTATTGCAATGGTGCTCATGGGCAAGATGGAGTGGCAATCCGATTTGCACAAAACCTTAGCGATTGGTGTGTGTTTGTCTTCGCTTTTTGGTATTACTGTTGGCACGCTGTATCAAAAGAAATATTGCCAACAAGTGGATATGGTAGGTGGCGCGACGGTGCAGTATTTGGCGGCATTGGCCATGTTCCTGCCAATCGCGATGCAGTTTGAAACCATGCAGGTGCAATGGACGACGGAGTTCATTCTTACCTTAATCTGGCTTGTGGTCGTGCTGTCCTGTGTGGCGATTCTGCTGTTGCTTTACATGGTGAAGAATGGTGCGGCATCGAGTGTTGCTTCTGTGTTCTACCTTGTGCCTCCGACCACGGCGCTTCAAGCTTGGTTTGCCTTCGGTGAGTCGTTTGATTGGATGGGCATTATTGGCTTTGTATTAGCGGCGACAGCGGTCTACTTAGTGGTGAAAAAGCCTGGGCTACCAATGTTTAAATCAAAGGTTGCAAAGCAGAAACGTAAAATATACCTAAATTAGGTAGGGACATTTGCGTGCCAGAGAGTACAATCCGGCTCCTTACATGTTTGTGGAGTCGGATGATGACCGTCAAGCCAGATCGAATGAGCGCGATGCGCAATATCATTGAACAAGTCAAAGCAGAATTACCGATTTATGAACCCGAGACCTTTGTTTGCGGGCCAGAGGGACAATGCATTGGTTGCCCTAAAAAATTGTTGGAAATGGTAGATTCTGAACTGAGCTATTGGGAATCTGCAATGGATCGTGGTATCACGCCTCAGTTTGATGAAATCCGTCGATTCGGCAAAATGTGCACTAGCGTACGCCGAGGCTTAATCCGCAATAACGTGCCGCTGCTCAACGCCTAATCCAATCGGAATAAAAGTGAAGTAAACGATATTTTTAAATACATCGAAAGTACTAACTAATATCAATTCTTATTTTAGAAACAGTCGCTTAAAGGGCTTTGGTCTACGTCAAGGCTTTGAATTCAGTCGAATTTTTACGCCGCTTCTACTGCTTGTTTCAATGTAATTTGGCGGTCACTCTCAAGTTCTTGATTCCCTCGTTTTTTCTTATCATTTGCGCGTTTCTCTGCGTAACTTCAGCGATATATTGGTTCGGTTCTCACATGGATGTGGGAGCGATAATCCTATCATTTGCCTATACGCTGAGAGCCGAAATTGAAAACAAAAGGATTTACGTTGATGGAAATCACCATCGTCTTAGCAACCTTGGGTTCCATCGCTCTCGCCGCCTTGCCAATTCTGCTCGATATTCACCGTCAAGCTTACGTTTCAATGTTGCACAGTTCGCAGTCTTCTTTGGGGACGTCTCTTAAGTTCTTCCACGCCAAAGTGATGATTGATGATGCGCAGGAGCGCAGACAAATGACGTATATTGATCATCAAGTGAACATGCTCAGTGGGATGCCAGAAGCCAGTGCAAATAGCATACGAGCGTTGTTAGAGATTGGTCTGCCTGCCAAAGGCAACTCACCCATTGATAAGCCATGTAAAGGCAGTGACTTCTGCATTATGGGGAATCAATTCCCAAACAGTGCCTATTTTGTTGCGATTCCTGAGTATCAGTTCGCTGATCGTTCTGGCTTAGATCGTGTGGTGTATATTTGGCCGCAAGGGTACACCTTGGAACGTGAAGCGTGCTATTTCTATTACGTTAATCAAGCGTCGACGCGCTCGGTGGTTAGAGGGCATGTTACAGAAGGTTGCTAGACATCAAGCAAACTGGCGCTAGCAGAAAAGTAAAAAGCCCCGAGTGCAGAACTTGGGGCTTTGTTTATTCTTAGGTTGGAAGAACTTAGCGAAGCGCTAAATCTCTGCGACCAACTTTTTTAGCAAGCGAAGCATCTCTTTTTGCTCTGCTGGCTCTAGCGGACTCATCAGCTCTTTATTAACAGCCAGTGGGATTGGCACCAAGCTTTCTTTGAGACTTCGTCCTTCTTCCGTTAGATAAATACGGAACGAGCGGCGGCTGTTTGGATCAGGATGGCGCTCTACCAAACCTAACTTCTCCAACTTGTCTAAGGTACGAGTCGTGGTTGAGTTTTCTACCTTAGATTTCGCTGCGATATCGCGCTGCGTCACGCCTTCTTCTTCCCACAAACACATCATGGTCGGCCAAAGTGCAACGGTAAGTCCGTGCTTTTTGAGCTCGGCTTCAAATCGTTTCGCTGCATCGTGTGCAACGACATTGATCATCCAGCCAAAGCTGTCTTGTCTGTCAAACTGTTCGCTCATTTTCTTACTCTTATGATAAAGCAACGATTGCCATGGTAACCAATGTTGCCGCAACTAGCACCCCTAAAGCACGGCTTTGCGGCGCGAGATAGACAATTTTCTGTTCGGTGATGAGCGCTTGCTTGTTCATTTGAGCTTGCTTGCCCGTGATCATCGCTTTCACCAAAGGTTTACCTCTTAGTTTATAGAAAAGGATCGCACCAACATGTAAGGCGATCAGTAAAGGCAAAAGATCGGCCAAGGTCAGGTGTAACCACTCAAGCCCTGAAAACACGTTGTCGTTAAGCCAAACATCGGAATACGGCCACGTATCGAATAAGCCGCCAAGCGCCATTCCCGAGATACATTGAAGCAGCAATGTCGTCAGTAATGTCGCCACCATCCAGCCGCCTGCAGGATTATGACCCACAGTCGCCGCCGATTTACCTTTTAAGTAAGTAATGACACCTTTAGGCGAGCGGAGAAACTGTCGAAACAAACTAGTTTCGCTGCCGATAACTCCCCAAGTCAATCGCCATAACAACAAAGTGAATAACGCTAACCCCAACTGAACATGAGGCCCATTGCCAGACAATCCAGATGCCATCAAGGCTATAAACAGTAGGGCTTGAGCCCAGTGATAAAGTCGCGTTGCTAAATCCCAAATTTTCATAATTACCTCGATCTTTTCTCGGTGTGATGATCTTCTTTACGGTAATTTACACAACAATAGTTGCGCACGCAATGATTGTTGTGTAAATTTATTTGCAACCACACAGCAAGAACGAAAAACCAGGAGAATGAAATGAAAAAGACATTGGCACTGATTGCACTTTTACCGACCATCTTTGTATCAACAACAGTGTTTGCCCAAGACTTCCGTGCTCAAATCGAAACGCGTCAGAATGCATTTGAGCAAATAGAGTCCCTGTCGAAACAAGCCGATAAAACATTGAAAGGCAGCAATACCGATTGGCACGCGCTAGAGCAGATTGGTGTTGAGCTCACTCGCCACAGCGCACAACTGCAACAAGCGTTTCCAGAGGGAAGCCAAGCTGAGAGCAAAGCGAAGAAAGAAGTGTGGAGCAAACCAGATAACTTCAATCGCTTGATGCTTCAAATGGATGAAGGGTTTGCACAGTTGTATCAAGCTGCGCAGAACCAACAAGTTTCATCGGCTGAGGCAGGACTTAAGCAAGCTCAGAGCACTTGCCGAAGCTGTCATCGTGCATACCGCAGTCGTTGGTAATCAATCGAACCACAACATTGAATTTATATCGAAGCAAAAAAGAAAATCGTTAAGTGAAAGGTAACCTTATGAAAAAACTCATTCTATTAAGCACGCTGACTGTGGCTTCTTTCTCTAGCTTTGCTGCTGATTACGGCGTGGAACTAGCTTGGAACACCAATGACTCCGAACAGGTTCTCAAAACATTGCCAGAACAGAAAGCGGCCTTTAGCCAACTGATCGAACAAGGTGATGTGAAAGACATGTTTGTTTTACCAAGCAGTATTGATGGTAAACCAGTACAGATTCTGCGTTTCGTGTTGTCGGCTGATAACGAGGCGGAAGTTGCTACTAAATTGCAGGGCTTACCTATGTACCAGCAAGATTTGGTGAAGATCGCGAGCATTCAACCACTGGGCGCCAAATGGTTAGACAACACGCCAGAAAATGATAACTACAGTGTGACGTTGCGTTGGAAAGAGGGCATCGAGGCGTTAGAAATGGACCGTGTATTAGGAGTCGATTTGCAGCGAGTGATCAGCTTGAACAACTCCGGCTTAGTCACGTCGTCTTACATCAATACCCAAGTGTTGGAGAATGGCGTTGAGCGTCCGATTTACTCCGTCGCCGTATTGGCGAAAGATGCCCAACAGGCGCAAAACCTGATGTACTCTTTTGAGGCGGTACAGCTTGGCTATGCGACTTTTGAAATTGAATACTTGGGTAAGAAGTTGGATATGAAAAGCTAGCTAAGCCTCTATGTTTAAAGGTCTAGATACAGACGCAGCATGTCTTTGTGCTGAATACCGTTCTCCCAAATTGGTTCTGGGTAGTGGAGTAAGAAGTGATCTTTATCCACGCTCTCTACCCTGAAACCCAAGCGTTGATAGTAAGCCAGTTGATAACCAAACGTCCCCGTTCCTAATATCAACTTTTGAAAAGATTGGCCTTTTAACTGTTCAATGGCAAATCGCAATAAATCTGAGCCAATACCACGTTGTTGATGCGTAGGTGAGACTGAGACGTTCATGATTTCAGCCTGTGTTTCTGAAAGCGGCAGCACCACGCATGCTCTGACGATCTGGCTCTCTTCTACCGCAACAAAGCTCAATGAATTAGCAAGATAGCGATTAACATTGTCTTGGTCTGGATCGGCTTCCAATAGCAAAGCCATCGGGATTTGATTTGGCGATAAGGGTTTATATTCAATCATCACAAGCACGCGGTAAGTATTGGGTTCAGGTCAGTATATCGCAAAGGCAATGCGGTCTTGCTACTAGAATCAACTTACGGATGCTTTAAGACCATTTTCTGACTCATCAGATATTTGCCGTTGGGCAGCAGCACTTCACCCAGCTCGCCGCAATGCTCGAAGCCAAATTTTTCATACAAGGTAATCGCTCGCCGATTGCTCTTATAAACGTGAAGCGCGATAGTGTCATAGCCATATTCCCAGCCGCTTTGAATAGCAGTCTCAAGTAGCTTCTTTCCTAGCCCTTGGTTTCGATATTGTTGGTCTATATGAATGCCGAGGAAGCCAGTTTTGACAAATTCACCACCTTCGTAGCCACACATTTCAGCTGGGAAAATTTCAATGCTGCCGACTAAGCGTTTTTCATCAAAGGCCACAAACTGGGGAATGGATTCTTTTTCTACACGAGTAATTACCTTGCTTAACATCGCTTTTTTTGGCGCGGGAGAACGTAAGTATTCGCCTTCCTCATAAACGCTATTCCAAAGCGCAATAAAGTGTTCGATATCGTTGAGTGTAATCGGTCTTATCTGCATTTATCTTCCTTGATTGGTGCATAAAGTTTAGCGGCTTAAGTGTATTTGTTTATATGTTGGTCAGGTACGTAGTAACTCGGACAAACAACGTATTTGATTTGGGATTGGTTTGCTTGGCGCAGGGAGGTTTTTAGGGTTGAACCAAATGACGTTTAAGCCTGCGTCCATTGCTGGGTAAATGTCTTTTTCAGGCAAGTCACCTACCATGATGAGTTGACTTGGTTCAGCACTCAATTGCTCTGCGACCGCAAGATAAAAATCAGGCTGATTCTTGGCAATACCAAGGTTTGCAAAGCAAAAGTAGCCAGAGAGGTATTGGTCGAGTCCAACTCGTTGAAAGGCTTTTTGCACATCTTCCATCACTGAATCTGATGCGCTGGTCGCGATAAACACTTGGTGATCTTGTGTGAGTTGAGCCAGAGTCTCTTTGGCTTGAGGAACGGTTTCAACGTGTTCCCAATCGCACATTTTTCCTTGTGCGTGAGGAAAATCGACCATCAAGGTGTTTCCCCAATCGAAAAGATAAATCATGTTCGAATCTCCTTTATACCCAAGTAACCTCGAGATGCTTGGTTCAGCGAGAATGACTTGGTTTGTAGACGCGGCGGCGATTTAAAGGTTTGGTGGGCCCAAATCAAGAATCGACAACAAAGTATACAAGCCAAGACAACTCGCCCTTTGGGAGCGTGTCATTGACTCGATCTCTGCTTCAAACAACTTGGAAAGAGCTAGCTATTACACTGCGTTGTTTTCCTTGACCTCGAATCAATGACAACGCTCTGAATCCTGCATCTTGAAGTCACTTGGGTATATCCGTACATCATATCGTCTTTTCGAAAAGGGAAGGAAAGTGTGAAAGATAAATGCGATTCACGTAAGCTTTAATGCTGAAATTCGCTTAAATGTCGTGATCGTTACAAACATTTCATCATAAGGCGGGAGTTGGGAATAAAGCCCAGTCTGTCATAAAACTGCTGTGCGTCACGGTTAAACTCCATCACTTCCAATCGCACTTGGATCGCACCAGATTCACGAGCCCACTGCTCGACTGTTGCCATTAAGGCGCGGCCTACGCCTTTTGATTTCTGATTTTCATCGACAACGATGGTGCCAATGCGGCAAATCGGGTCTTTGATTAAAAAGCTAATGGTTTCATTTTGTGTGATGGTTGCGGTTATAAAACCAAGTACTTGTTGGCCTTCCTCTGCGACGAGAAACAATCGTTCTTCATCAGCTAACATATTAATCAAAAATGTTCGGTCTTCTTCTGATGGAGCAACAAATGCCTGTGGCGCATGAAGGTGGTGAAGCTCATTGATCTGCTTGTTTAAATCAAAAAGTGCATTGAGATCGTCGGGTGTCGCTGGTCTGATTTTCATTGTTACTCCTTAATTTCCGCCAGCAAGATCGATAAAGGAGCCGGTGACATACGAGGCTTCGTCACTCAGTAACCAAGCAATGGCATTGGCAACTTCGTCCACAGTGCCTCCTCGCTTAAGAGGGATTTTTTCACTGAGCCTGTCGACTCGATTCGGTTCGCCGCCATCGGCATGGATATCGGTATAAATGCAGCCGGGACGAACACCGTTTACACGGATGTTTTGCTCAGCTAACTCTAAAGATAACCCTTTGGTGAGCGAGTCCATTGCGCCTTTAGAGGCAGCGTAATCAACGTATTCAAATGGCGCACCAGAGCGGGATGCGGCAGAAGAAACATTAACAATCGCATTGCCAGATTCAAATCGTTTTGCTGCTTCTCTACAACAAAGAAAACAGCTCGTCACATTAGCGTTCATTACAGTTTGGAATCGCTCAAGGCTCATGTCCGCAAGACGAGATTGAGTGAATAAGATGCCCACGTTGTTGACGAGGTGAGTGACTTTACCGAGTGCTTGTTCGGTTTGTTCAAACAATGAGAGTACCTGCTGCTCATCGGAAACATCCGCTTTGATGGCGATGGCTTTACCGCCAATCTCCTCAATCTCACGAACAACTTGCGCGGCAGCCTCGACTTGCGCGCGATAGTTAACGCATACGGCGTAGCCTTGTTTGGCGAGTAATTTGGCGGTTGCGGCTCCAATGCCTCGGCTTGCGCCTGTGATGATGACTACTTTCTGCAAAACACGTCCTTATTTTTGTCGTGAATATTATTTTTGTAATGAATAGAGCTTATCTGCGTACTTTCTCCCACCTATTTCATAGGCTTCGGGGATGGTCTCGGTGAGTTTGAAGCCACATTTTTCCAGCACTCGCTCAGAGCCAATATTGCCCTCTGTGACCGTGGCGGAAAACTGAGAAATCTTGTGCTGCTCAAACGCCCACTCAATCACACCGGTAAGGGATTCCGTACCAAACTGTTGGCCATAAAATTCTGGCAGCAATAAATACCCGACTTCAGCAATGCTATCTTGCAATACAAAGCCTGTGATGCCGATTGGTCGTGCGCTTTGTTTTTCATAAATCACCAAACATAACCAATGCTCGCTTTGCGGTGTCCATGCAGGTAACCGCGATTCGAACTTTTGGCGCATTTCCTCATCGGTCGGTGGGTCAAAACAAAGCGCGATGATTTGTGGTTCGCTACTCAAGCGGCGATACAGATCCCAATCACTTTTTGTTAGCGGTTTAAGCTCAGTTCTTGGGGTAGAAATGGGTAGAGATAACACGTTTGAATCGCCTCCATGTGATCGAGTTTTCATATCTCACACAAACATATCAAAAGTGCTTTGATAAACAACATCTATCGTTATGGCGAATAGGTTCGGTCAAGAAGGATTTTTCAAAAAAATGGAATATGCCAAGGAGTCTCTCAATAACGAAAAATAAGTCACCACCTAGGGTGTACGTATGACTCAGATCAATTACCAGATACTACTAAAGAGGTAAATATGCGACAAAGCATGTGAATTTGTGAGTATTTATTTCTAATTATGTCAATTAAAAAACGTTATATCGCCGCAATGGTGGCAGTGGGTATTGGTGTGGGCTGGCTAACTTTAGGTGGCACCGCAGCAGTGATGCATTACACATCTGACACTGAGTTCTGTCTCTCTTGTCACTCTATGGAAATCCCTTACAAAGAGTACCAAGGCTCAGTGCACTTCAGTAACGCCAAAGGTATTCGCGCAGAATGTTCGGACTGTCACATTCCGAAAGAGCCAATGGATTACTTGGTCACTAAGATCCGCGCTTCAAAAGACATCTACCATGAGTTTGTAACAGGTAAGATCGACACGCCAGAGAAGTACGAAGCACACCGTACTGAACTTGCTGAGATGGTTTGGGAGCAGTTCCGTGAAAACGATTCGGCAACCTGTCGTTCTTGTCATGACTTCGATGCAATGGAAGAGTTCGAGCAATCACGTGATGCGGCGAAGATGCACGCATACGGCAAAGCGAATGACCAAACGTGTATCGATTGTCACAAAGGTGTAGCGCACTTCGCTCCAGAAGCGGAACTTGATAGCAAAGCGTTTGAAACACTGATGAGCTTCACAACCAAAACAGCAACCGATGCGAAAGTGGTTTACCCAGTGACGTCTATCAGCATGGGTGACTTTGGTACGGTGAATCCAACAACCAAACTGAACGTTGTAAAAGCGGACGGTGACAACCGCACCGTTAAGATCAATGCATTCCAAATGAAAGGTGCTGAGCAAGTGCTTTACATGGGTGAAGGTCAACGCGCGATTGTTGCAACACTATCTGAACAAGGCCAACAAGCAGTTAAAGCTGGCGAGTTCAAAGCAGACGTATACGGCAACGAGTGGCGTCCTGTTTCTCTAACGGCAACGATCGATTCTCCAGTGGTTGATACGCTAGAGCCGGTTTGGTCATACGCAGAAGAGTTGGACAATGTTTACTGTGCAACTTGTCACGCGAAAATTCCTTCAAATCACTTTACTGTGAACGCATGGGGTCCTGTAGCGAAGAGTATGGGTGATCGCACTGATATTTCAGCAGAAAACCTAGAAATTTTGACTAAGTTCTTCCAGCACCACGCGAAAGATGTGGTTGGTCACTAATAGAGAAATAGAAGGATAAGATTATGACTAATTTAACTCGTCGCGGATTTCTAAAAGGCACTGGTCTAACTGCTGGTGCTCTGGCTTTCACTTCATTGACACCAATGAGCGCGCTAGCGTCTGATAAGCGTGGTTCAGGTGTACTTACAGCGGGTCGTATGGGCCCAATGTTGTGTGAAGTAAAAGACGGTAAGCTGGTTTCAACCACAAACGCATTGCCACAAACGGTACCAAACAGTCTTCAAACTACGGGCCCTGACCAAGTTCATACTAAAGCTCGTGTTAAGTACCCAATGGTACGTAAAGGCTACTTGGCAAACCCATCTGCGCCAGAAGGCGTGCGTGGTAGCGATGAATTCGTTCGCGTGTCTTGGGATGAAGTTTACAAACTGATTCACGAACAACACATGCGTATTCGTAAAGAGCACGGTGCTGAATCGGTGTTTGCTGGTTCTTACGGTTGGCGTTCAAGTGGTGTGTTGCACAAAGCACAAACGCTTCTACAACGTTACATGAGCATGGCGGGCGGTTACTCAGGTCACCTTGGTGACTACTCTACAGGTGCTGCGCAGGTGATCATGCCGCACGTGGTAGGTTCTATTGAAGTTTACGAACAGCAAACGACTTACCCTGTTGTTCTTGAGCACAGTGACGTTGTGGTGCTTTGGGGTCTTAACCCAATCAACACCCTAAAAATCGCATGGAGCTCAACAGACTGTGCGGGCCTAGAGTTCTTCCATCAGCTGAAGAAGTCAGGTAAGACGGTTATCGCTATCGACCCAATGCGTTCAGAAACCATCGAGTTCTTTGGTGACAACGCACAGTGGATTGCTCCGCACCCTATGACGGACGTGGCGATGATGATGGGTATTGCGCATACGCTTGTGAAACAAGGTAAGCACGACAAAGAATTCCTAGCAAAATACACCACAGGCTACGACGTATTCGAAGCTTACCTAATGGGTAAAGAAGACGGCGTTGAGAAATCTGCTGAGTGGGCATCTAAGATCTGTGGCGTACCAGTTAAGCAACTTGAGCTGCTTGCAGACATCTTCAGCAAAAACCGCACGATGCTAATGGCGGGCTGGGGTATGCAGCGTCAGCAATACGGTGAGCAACGTCACTGGATGCTGGTAACGCT
The DNA here is from genome assembly GCF_010092875.1 of Vibrio sp. LB10LO1. Classification (NCBI taxonomy): domain Bacteria; kingdom Pseudomonadati; phylum Pseudomonadota; class Gammaproteobacteria; order Vibrionales; family Vibrionaceae; genus Vibrio; species Vibrio sp. LB10LO1. The sequence goes on along the minus strand of NZ_JAADJW010000038.1, from coordinate 12,948 downwards.
AGCAACCATGCTGGGTCAAGTTGGTCTACCGGGTGGTGGTTTTGGTTTCTCTTACCACTACTCAAACGGTGGTAACCCTTCACGTGATGCGGGTGTACTTCCTGCTATTTCTGCGTCTCTTGGCGGCGGTTCTTCTGCAGGTAACGACTGGGCGGTTTCTGGTTCGGTTAACGCGTTCCCAGTGGCACGTATTGTTGAAGCACTAGAAAACCCAGGCATGAGCTACCACCACAATGGTCATGAGTTAACGTTCCCTGAAATCAAGATGATTTGGTGGGCAGGCGGTGCGAACTTTACTCACCACCAAGACACTAACCGTCTGATCAAAGCGTGGCAAAAGCCAGAGCTTATCGTTATCTCTGAACCATACTGGACAGCTGCAGCGAAGCACGCGGATATTGTTCTACCTATCACCACATCGTTCGAGCGTAACGATATGACCATGACAGGTGACTACAGTAACCAACACCTAGTGCCGATGAAGCAAGTGGTTGAGCCTCAAGGTGAAGCTCGTAACGACTTCGATGTATTCGCGGACATGGCAGAACTACTTGCTCCGGGTGGACGTGACGTTTACACCGAAGGCAAGACTGAAATGGAATGGTTGTACGGCTTCTACAAAGCAGCGCAGCAAGGCGGTCGTGGCCAACGCATCGCAATGCCAAACTTCAGCAAGTTCTGGGAAGATAACCAGTTGATCGAAATGAAGTGGAACGAGAAGAACGCGCAGTTCGTTCGTTACGCTGAATTCCGTGAAAACCCAATCATGAGCCCACTAGGTACGCCAAGTGGTAAGTTCGAGATCTTCTCTAAGACGATTGAAGGCTACCAGCTAGAAGACTGTCCTCCACACCCAACATGGATGGAGCCAACAGAGTACACAGGTAATGCAACAGATGGTGAACTTCAGCTAATGACAGCGCACGCAGCACACCGTCTGCACAGCCAGTTCAACTACGCGAAGATTCGTGAAGAGTACGCGATTGCTGACCGTGAGCCGATTTCTATCCACCCAGAAGACGCGAAAGCGCGTGGTATTAAGGCTGGCGATCTTGTTCGTGCCTTCAACGGCCGTGGTCAAGTTCTGGTTGGTGCATTGGTGACTGATGGCATCAAACAAGGCTCAGTATGTATCCACGAAGGTGGCTGGCCAGATCTAGATCCGAAAACAGGCATCTGTAAAAACGGTGGTTGTAACGTTCTAACGCTCGATATTCCAACTTCTCGTCTTGCGAACGGTTGTGCGGCAAACTCTGCGTTGGTTCGTATCGAGAAATACGAAGGACCAATCCTTGAGCTAACGGCATTTACACCACCTAAGAATGCTTAGTCTTAGTTTAGAGCCCAATGTTTAAAATGAACGAAGCCAGCAAGTTGCTGGCTTCTTTTTATCTATTTTTTAAGACTTTTACTTGGTTGCTAAGGCAACGAAAGGCGCTTTTTTTGTGATTTGAAATGTAGGCAGTAAGGTAAATACCACAGCGACAAACACCACTGAACCAATCAAGTCCTCAATCCGGTGCATGCCGAGCCACAAGCGACTGTACGCCACGCCCATTGCCCACACCCATAAGGTAGCGGCAGAGAAATAGCACTTGTTTTGCAAAAATAACCCACCAAAGAAGGCTAAACAGATAGAAACGAAAATCGTATGACCAGATGGGAAAGAGTAATCTTTTTCACCTTGCCAGTGGCGAGTACGCCATTCGCTGACTTTCTCAGAAATTTGCCCAATAACATTCGCTTGCTGAGCGGTTTCTAGTTGATAAAACGCTTCTGGATGCTCAATCAATTGCTCTGCGGCAAGCAATTCGGTGTAGGGACGCGGGCTTTCTGTCATCAGCTTTAAGCCTGTTTTGCTGGCAAAACCAATCACCAGTAACAATCCCAGCATGGAGAGTTTTTGCATCCAGTCAGACTGGCTTGGCTTGAAGCGGTAAAGTGATAACACCAACAGCGTTAGAGTGATCAAAAAGCCTTTACTGCCCGCAGAATCGGTTAGCAGAGTAAAGAGAATGCCTGTGCCGTCAGAAACGTGAGAAGTAAGATCGTGATACGAGGCAAACAGCGAAAGTGGGATGATGCCAAGAATGAACAAGGCGAGCATCATCAAACCGTATTTTTTAGTTTTCATGAAAAGTCATACAGCAGTCGAAAATAGGCGGCTATCTTACGACAATCGATGTGAAAAACTTATCAACGCTCTGTCAATTCGGTCTTGAAAGTGACATTGCAGGTCTTCGTTGTGAAAGGAGGGACTGTTGAAAGTTTTGAGAAGTGAACGCGCTCATCCATAAGCGCTTTGTTCTGGAGTGAGTGAGGTTAGCTCATTAACCCCAATAGATACTCCGATGCTGCTTTGGGATCTTCCGCGTGGCAAATTGCAGAAACCAAAGCCAAGCCATGAACACCAGTTGCGCTCAGTTGAGGAATGTTACTTTCGTTGATGCCGCCAATAGCAACAATCGGCAGTGAAGTCGTCTCTAACGCCATCTTCAAACCATCAATACCCCAGTGTTTTTTTGTGTTGGTTTTGGTTGGCGTCGCGAATATCGCGCTCAAACCGATGTAATCAATCGGCAGAGAGTCGGCTTCTGCAAGCTGCTCTTCATTTTCGATAGATAAACCGAGAATTTTGTTTGGGCCAATCAACTCACGAGCAATGATTGCTGGCATGTCTGATTGCCCAAGGTGGACCCCATCAGCATCGACAGCCAGTGCGACATCTACGCGGTCATTGACGATCAAAGGCACATCGGTATCTTTAAGGATGTCTTTGACAGCTTGAGCACGTTCGATAAACGCACGCACATCACCGTGTTTTTCGCGGACTTGTACCATGGTTACGCCACCTTCCACGGCTTTTCTCACAACACGCTTTAGTGTGGCTAAATCTTGTTGGTCATCGGTGACCAAATATAAACGATAGGCGTTCATTTTGTTTCCTTTGGGCCTCTCATCTAGATGAGAGGCTGGTATTTGACAGAGAAAAGCTTAGTTCACTTGCAGTTTTAGGCGTTTGGCCAGCGTTTCTTCATCCAACTGGTAAAGCTCATCCAACAGGTTCATTTGCAGGCTACCTGGGCCGCGAGCTTGTTCCGCTGCAATCTCGCCAACAACGCCGAGTACCGCCGCTGCAGCAAGGCCGGTATCATCACCAACAGCAGCGAAAGCGCCTGTTAGTGCCGTGAGTGTACAGCCCATTCCGGTTACGTATGGCATCATCTCGTGACCATTGTTTAGCTGCACAGTTTGCTCTTTCGTGACGATGTAATCAGTCTCGCCAGAAATCACAACGCTCGCGCCATACTCTGAGACTAAGAAGTTCGCTGCGCCAAGTGCTGCGTCGCTGCTGTCTAACGCATCGACGCCTTTGCTTTGTGCTTGCTCGCCAGCGAGTGCAATGATTTCTGAGGCGTTACCACGAATGATGAGTTTGTCTGCAAGGCGTGCGATCTCACGTGATGTCTCTGTACGTAGTGAGCTTGCTCCGCAACCGACAGGGTCGAGTACAACGATTTTACCATTGGCATTGGCTTGTTCTACGGCATAGCTCATACGCGGTGTCCAAACGCTGTCTAGGGTTCCAATGTTGATAACCAATGCGCCAGCGAACGACATCATCTCTGCCATTTCCTGCTTGGAGTGCGCCATGATTGGAGAAGCGCCGATGGCCAATAGGGCGTTTGCCGTGTTGTTCATCACCACGTAGTTAGTGATGTTGACGACTAATGGCTTTTGCTGGCGCACTGCGGTTAATGCTTGGGTGATTTGTTCAATTAACATGAGACTCTCCGATTAATCTTGCTGAGCGTTCAGACCTTGTTGCCAGAATGCCACTTCCATACGTGTTGCGGTTTTGAATACCTGAATCAGGTTTTGACCACGCTGGCTATTGATGTCGATTTCCGCCAATAACTGGTTAAAGTGTTCTGCACCTTTTGCGACACCAGATTGGAACTCTTCACCACCGTAGAGATTGATCCAACTTGCGTATGGATTGCCTTCGATTACTGTCTTTTCATCTTCAATCAGCATCTTACCGATAACGGCATAACCGATAGAGCATGGCGCTAGTGCCGCGTATAGATCAACAAGATCGCCCGTCATGCCAGCATCCAATACGTAGCGGGTGTAAGCCACAGTGCCGAAATCTTCTGGCTCGTTTTCTAGATCGGATTCCGTAAGTCCCCATTGCTCACAGTAAGTCACGTGGTGGGCGATTTCAGAATCTAGCAATGCATGTACGCTTGGTAGGGCACGGCGCATGTCATCCAAAGTACGTGCTTTGTAGATCGCTAATGCGTAAGCTCGTGCGTACTGTTTTAGGAAAAGAAAATCCTGCTTTAGGTAATGCAGAAAACAAGGCTGAGCAAGAGTGCCTTGCGCCAATTGCTGCACGAAAGCATGCTCAGTGTATTCTTGCCAATCTTGGCGGCAAGCGTCGATCAAATCTTGGTATTTCATTATGGGTATCTCGTTATCAAAAGACCCTAGGCTTAGATCCTAAGGTCAGTAGAATTAGTCAAAGCTCGGTACGTAATCTTTCGCTTTTGGCAGTGTTTCGATGATTTTTTGTGAATACATGAATTCGGCATAATCATCGTAGCGTTTCAGATCTACTGCAGATGGACGAAGAGCGAAACGAGTTAGCGTGTCATTCCAAGCGCGCTGGTTAAGCTCGTTGTTGAGGGTGTCTGGTGAATAAGCCACGAACTCTTTCCACGACTCTTTTGGATGGTTAACGATGTAAGTGGTTGCTTGCTCCAGTGCTTTGTTGAATGCCTTGATGGCTTCTTTGTCGTAGGTTTTTGCATTGGCTACGAAGACTAACTCGTCATACGCTGGCACGCCGTGTTCTTCAGGGAAGAAGGCTTTAGCTTTATAACCTTCTAGTGCCAGTTGGTTGGTTTCGAAGTTACGTAGACCGCCCCAAATCGCATCCACCTTGCCAGACGCAAGAGACGAAGATAGCGCCCAACCTACGTTGATGATTTGTACGTCAGAAAACTTCACGTTCTCTTGAGCTAACATAGTGCCGATTGTTGCTTCTTCGTTGCCTGCGATCGCAATACCGATCTTCTTGCCTTTCAAGTCGCCAAGGTTTTCATTCTTACCGTTATCCAACACCATCAGAGTGTTGAGTGGCGTAGCAATCAAAGTCGCAGAGCGGATTAGTGGCAAACCAGCTGCGACATCGATAGTTAGGCTCGGTTGGTATGAAATCGCCATGTCGACCTTGCCAGCAGCGACCAACTTAGGTGGTGTACTTGGATCTGCAGGCTCTTGAATGTTGACCTTCAAACCTTGCTCTTTGAAGTAACCACGTTCTTTGGCAATAACGATAGGACCATGGTTTGGATTGACGAACCAATCCAACATCAGTGTCATCTCTTTTTCAACTGCAAGCACGTTGGTTGATACCACAGAAGCGAGTAGAGCAGCAGCGCTCATAAGTTTGTTTTTATTCACGGGGTTCTTCCTTTTCTTTCCCAATTTTCTTTGGTTATTTTCTGTAATTACTTGCTTTCCCAAGGGATGGCTTTTTTCAATAATTTATCGGTGATGAAATAGAGTGAGATAGACAGCACGGCGAGGATAAACAGCGCTGCAAACATCTCATCAATGATCATTCGAGCGTTGGCTTGGAGCATCAGATAACCCAAGCCTTCACTTGAACCTACCCACTCACCGACCACTGCTCCAATTGGCGCAATAACGACGGCAACACGAATACCTGAAGCTAAAGTTGGTAGGGCGGCTGGCAATTGAATATGACGAAGTAACTGCCATTTAGACGCGCCCATAGTCTTGGCAAGGTCGAGGTAACCTGTTGGTGTATTGCGTAAGCCGTCATAGCAACATGTCGTGACGGGGAAAAAGATGATGATCGCCGCCATGACGACTTTCGATGCAATGCCGTAACCCAGCCAAAGCATGAGCACTGGCGCGATGGCGAACACAGGGATCGCTTGGCTAGCAATCAGAATTGGCAGTAACCAACGCCTCAGCGGCTCGAACATCAGCATTTGCAATGCGAACAGCAAACCCATCGATAATCCAAGCGCCAAGCCAAGTAAAATCTCTTGCGCGGTAACCCAAGTATGTTTGAGCAAGACATCGTAACGAGTGACCAATCTATCCAGTACTTCAATTGGTGAAGGTAAGATGAAGCTTGGCATGTCGAATACCACAACAACCAACTGCCACAATCCCAAGATCACCGCAGTGCTTATGATCAAGCGCAGAGCCGGATGGGTCACGCGTTCTTTTTTATTAATACGTGCCGAAACGGAGTTGTACTGAGTCATATCACTCATAGTCTTTCTCCAATTGATCCAAAATCGCTTGTTGAAGCGCGGCGCACTCTCCATCGAGAACTCGTGGTGGCTTGGAATCCGGAACAACCAAGTGCTGAGCTTGAGCAGGCGTGCCTTGCAATACATAGAGTTGGTGAGCTAATCGCACCGCTTCTTGTGGGTCGTGGGTAATCAGAACAACCGTCTTATCTTTCAATAATTCGGCAGACAAGGTTTGCAACTTATGGCGAGTAACCGCGTCCAGTGCAGAGAAAGGCTCATCCATCAGAACCAGAGGTTTGTCTTGCATCAGAGTACGAGCAAGGGCAACACGCTGTCTCATGCCGCCAGAGAGCTGAGCTGGCTTAGCATCCGCGTAATCGGCGAGTCCCACTTGGCTTAGTAAAGTCAGTGCTCGTTGTTTATTTTGCTCTGGTGATTGGTCTTGAGAAAATCGAGAACTTAGGCAGACGTTGTCTAACACATTTAACCACGGCAACAACAAGTCTTGTTGTGCCATGTAGGCGATACGTTCGTGCAGAGCGATGCCATCCGTGGTGGTTAATTCACCATGCCATTCGACTTTGTCGTCTAACAAACCCGCTAGATAACGAAGGATCGTCGTTTTTCCGCAACCACTACGACCAAGTAACACAGTCCATTGATTGGCAGGGATGGTCATACTCAACCCTGATAATGTTGGTGTTTGGCTGTCTTTGTATTGCAGACTTGCTTCGGTAAGCTGAATGCCGAGTGCATTAGCGCACATCTTTACTTTTCCCAAAATTAGGACCTGCAAAAAAGTGGTTCACAGGGCCGTGACCTTTACCGACATCCAATTCGTCTGCGTGCGCGATAGCTTGGCTAATGTACTGCTTACCAAGGTGCACTGCTTTGTGCAGGTTGTTGCCTTGGCCAAGGTAAGACGCGATAGCAGAAGACAGCGTGCAGCCAGTGCCATGGGTGTTTTTGGTTGGAAAGCGTTTAGCGCTGATTAACTCGGCGCTGTCTTGCATGATCAGCAGATCGTTGCTGTTTTCGTCTTTTTCTAAGTGGCCGCCTTTTAACAGCACCGCTTTTGCACCGAGCGCGCGTAAATCAGCAATCATATCGTTCATTTCAGATTCTGACTGAGGGACTGGCTTACCCGTCAAGGCTGCGCCTTCTGGTAGGTTAGGGGTAATGATGTCTGCGAGCGGAATCAATTCTTCTTTTAAAGTGCTGATTGCCGATTGTTCCAGTAATAGATCACCGCTGGTGGCCACCATTACAGGGTCAATCACGAGGTGTTTTGGTTGGTATTGTTTAATTTTGTTGGCAACGACTTTGATGATGTTGGAGTCGGCCAGCATGCCTACTTTGACTGCAACGATGTTGAGGTCGGTAAATACCGCATCAAGTTGGCTCTCTACATGGTCGAGAGGAATGGGGAAAATCGCAGAAACGCCTTGGGTATTTTGCGAGGTGATAGCGGTAATCACCGAACAGGCAAAGCTGCCAGTCGCGGACATCGCTTTAATATCTGCTTGAATGCCTGCGCCGCCGCCGCTGTCAGAACCTGCAATCGTCAACACAATCGGTGTGTCTATTGAAGTTGTAGCGTGTGGTTGGGGTAATTGTTTTTCTTGGCTTGACTGCTGCGCCATGGTCGCTCCTATTACAGACGTATAGGAACTGACTTGGCCATCGCAAGGGAAGATCGGTGATCGGATCCATTGAGGCTAGCTGCGACAATAAAACTCAAGCAGGCTAGTGGCAAAGTGATGATAGTTCCCTACGTCAGTGCTAACTGAATCAGGTTCAACGGGTCTCGAATTTCGATCTCAGCCGATGCATAAACTGCAAGGGCCCCCCGACTATTTCGTCATGATAATAGCAGTTCACTCAGTTACGGTGCACGTGTTTTTTCCGACCAAGACAGAGCAATCGGTTAAATATGAGACTTGAGAGCAGTAATGAGAGAACCGAATTTAGTGTAAATAACGTGCTGCATTGAAAATGGCAGTTCAAGACACTATCTAGTAATCAGATATCGACATAATACGTAACGAATCGTTCTTTGATTTAGCAAGGATTAGCACAAAACAAGGTTAAAAAAGTGTTAACATTTAACGCGTTGCCAATATGTCTTTGGGTCATTCAATTTATGACATGACTTTAATAAACAGGGTCTAACTCAAAGATGGGGAAGGCTAGGACGATCAACGAGCAAGGAGATTTCATGCTTAATTCTGTAACAGCGAAAGCGGTGATCGATCATGCCCTCTTTTTAGGGGCTGATTTCGCTGAGCTATTCGTTGAACACCATCAAACTAACACTGTCCAGATCGCATCTGGTGAGGTGGACAAGGTTAACTCGGGTATCGATTTTGGTATCGGTATTCGTCTCTTCTTCGGTCATAAAGTGCTTTACGGTTACACCAACAGCACAGATGAAGCCGAACTAAAACGCGTAACTTCACTGCTTGCAGCAAAAGACAAGCGTGAGCAAATCGCCTCAGCAGGTTCTCTCAACCTGAACCGCTACCCAATTCAACATGGTTGTCGTATGCCACTTGGCAAAGACGCGAACCTTGATTCTAAAATCGCTTTCCTATTGCAAGTAGACCAAGCCGCACGCGCAGAGAGTGAACATATCAGCCAGTTCATTGGCAGCGTGCTTCAGCGCGAACAACAAGTGTCTATCTTCAACTCTGAAGGTCTACACGTTGACGATACTCGTCACTACATCCGAGTTGCTGGTAATACTGTCGCGCAAAAAGGTAATGAGCAGTCTTCTGGTATGGAAGGTCCAGGCGCTCTTGCTGGTTGGGAGTTCAGTGAACAACTTGATGCGAAAGAGCTAGGTCAAACTATCGCGCAGCAAGCGTTAGTAAAACTTGGTGCGGATGCGTGCCCATCGGGTGAAATGCCGGTGGTAATTGGCAATGGTTTTGGCGGCGTAATCTTCCACGAAGCTTGTGGCCACTTACTAGAAACTACTTCGGTTGCGAAGAAAGCGTCCGTATTCCACGACAAGATGGGCGAAATGATTGCTCACACCGCAGTGAATGCTGTCGATGATGGCACCATGACCAACGAATGGGGCTCGATTCACGTTGATGACGAAGGCATGAAGACTCAGCGCACTCAATTGATCAAAGACGGTAAGCTAACCAGCTTTATGGTCGATAAAATGGGTGGCATGAAGACAGGTTACGAACCTACGGGTTCTGGTCGTCGTCAAAACTACAAATTCGCACCAACCTCACGCATGCGTAACACCTTTATCGAAGAAGGCGAGCATTCACTCGATGACATGCTGGCAGGTATTGAACGCGGCATCTATGCGAAGAAGATGGGCGGCGGCTCGGTTCAACCGGGAACGGGCGAGTTCAACTTTGCCGTTCGTGAAGCTTACCTCATTGAAAATGGCAAAATCACCAAGCCTCTGAAAACAGCAACGCTGATCAGCACGGGTCCAAAAGTGCTGAAAGAAATTAGTATGGTCGGCAAAGACATGGCGCTAGCGCCGGGCATGTGTGGTTCCGTGAGTGGTTCAGTACCAACAACAGTCGGTCAGCCAACGCTGAAAGTCGATAACATTCTGGTAGGAGGCGGTAACTAATGAGCCAAGAAAAACAACTTCTTAATGCGGTTGATTACGTCCTATCAGAAGCAAAGCGTCAAGGCGCAGAAGCGGACGTCATTGTAAACCGCAACAGCAGCTTTTCTCTAAAAGCGAACCAAGGGCAGTTGGATGAGTACAAAGTAAGCTCAAGCCAAGTTCTGGGTGTTCGTGTTGTGAAAGATGCGCGTGTCGCAACGAGCTACTCTGAATCGTTAGAACAACCGAGCTTAGATTTGATGCTGACTAATGCACTGCAAAGCGCTCGTTTTTCCAAGCAAGACGAACACCAGACCATTAGTTGCGTGAACAGCCAAATTACGACTGACGTAGCTGAGATTGCTCAAGAAGACATAACTTCGGTTGATGAAAAGATTGAAATGTCTCTCGCTCTTGAGCAAGGCGTAGTCGCTCTACCTCACGCTTCTAGCGCACCTTACAATGGTTATAGTGATGGCGAAACGCAATTAATCATCGCCAATACACAAGGCTCATTGTGCCAACACTTCGAACGCTCGTTTACTTGTTACGCGTACACCTTGTTTGAAAAAGACGGTAAACAGTCGATGGCAGGGCAAATGTCACTTGGTCGTCGTTTTGATGAGTTGAACCCCACTTACTGTATCGAAGGTGGCTACAACCTTGCTCGCGATCTTCTTGACGGCGCTCCGGTTGCGACGGGTAACTACCCAGCAATCTTCCATATCAATGCGCTAGCAAGTTTGTTCGGTGCTTTTGGCAGTGCTTTCTCTGGCGTAAGTGCGATGAAAGGCATTACACCATTGGGTGACAAGCTTGGCCAACGTATTGCGAGTGATTTGATTACCTTTACCGACGCGGCTTACATGCCAAATGGTATGGCAATTTCGGGCTTTGATAGTGAGGGTTTTGCTACTCAAGACAACGTCATGATTGCTAATGGTGAATTGAAAACTTTGCTACACAACAGCCAGACGGCGAGTTACTTGGGCGCAGCATCTACCGCAAGTGCTGCTCGCGGTGCAAAATCGAGCCTAGACGTATCAGCGAATCACAAAGTGATTGCGACAGGTCACAGCAGTGCGTCAGAAGTAAAAGCGGGTGAGTACCTAGAGTTAGTCGAACTCCAAGGTGTCCATTCTGGTGCGGATGCAGTGAGTGGTGATTTCTCATTTGGTGCGAGTGGCTTCTTGTGCCGTGATGGTGAGCGCATTCAACCAGTACGTGGTATTACGGTTGCGGGTAACTTCTACAAGATGCTGCAAGAAGTTGAGGCAGTAGGTGATACTCAGCTTATTAGCGATAGTCGCACCTTCTTTGCTCCAGACGTACGCTTTGCCCGTTTGAGCATTGGTGGTAAATAACCCCAGCATTCCTATAGAAACAAAAAAGAGGACTCAATGGAGTCCTCTTTCTTTTATAGAGTGATTAACTCGCGAGAATTAAAACTCGCGGATGTCCAACTCATTGTGGATCAATACCACACACTGAGAAGCGAAAAGCATCTTAGGACCTAAGCTGATCTTCTCTGTGCCAAGGCGCTTCAAGCTGTTATAAGACTTCTTCGGCATCGGAATATGGTCAGTTAGCAAGAAACATGGGTTTCCACCGATTTCAGCATCACGAACAAATTCGCCTTTTTTATCCAACATATATAGTTGGTGATCTTCTGCCAGTTCTTGCACTAGGCGTTCAAAGCTGACGGTACGAACGGTGATACCAGGTTCGACCTCACGAAGCTGCTCTTTACCCATACCAACCGAAGCGTCTAAAGCGCGAGCCACTGCAGCAATCAAGGTTGACTCATGGAAGCCGCCAATGTTAGTGATGTCGTTGGAGCGAATGGTAATGGTACGTGAGAAATCTTTTGTGCTTTCTAAAACCAAGTGCACAACCACATCTTCGCGGTGCGATTGAGCAACGAACATAGTGTTCATCATGGTATGAGCAAGAATTTCTGTATGCGCTTCATTACCAACACCTTCTAACAGTGCTTTGCTGGTGGTTGGTGCCGCGCGAGCTCGTAAAACAAAAGAGCGCATGAATTTAGCCTCTATATAGGAAGAGTGAATGCGCGGAAGTATATACCCAAGCAGGGAATGGATGCGAGTTTAATAGCAAATGTGAACTTGCTTACAAAGCTTCGATTGTCGTACGGAGTGTGCTGGTTAGAATAGAGGCAACCTGTTAGGAGCGGTATATGGAAATCAAAAAAATAAACAAACAAGTCTATAGAAAGAAGGTCAACCTAGTGATTGGTGGCTTTGTTGCCTTGCTTGCTATCTCTTCTCTTGCTTTTAGTACGCTATTGATCGTTTTGTTCGGTAATACAGATGTAGTACCTGAACAGTCGACGGGGAATTTTCACTGGAACTTAATTGGTGTTGTGCTCGCCTTGGCCACTTCACTGTCTTTGTTGAACCAATTCAAAACACGCCCTTATATGGAAGAAGTGTTGTATGTCTGGAAACTCAAGCAGCTTCACAACAAGATCTTTCGCAAACTTAAAAGCATTAAAGCCGCTTCAGCTGAGCACGATGTAAAAGCGCTGACGATACTTAAGTTCTACTATACGACTCAAAGTCAGGTGTTTGAGTTAGATAACAACACATTGACGATGAGCAGTGTAAATAAAGAATTAGAGGCAATTGAACAAATAGAAGCGGCGCAATCACTGGATCTGGATATCACGCGCTTTGAAGAGTCTTGGATAGACACATATTGATTGCCTATTTGCTACTTGAAGTTAACAACTAAGTGCTAAAAATAAGCGTTTGAGTGAGATTTCATCACTCGACGCTTTTTTTTAAGTTTTTTTCTAAAAAAGGGTTGCCAAGAAAAATCATCTCCCTATAATGCGCCTCCGTTGTCAGGGCAAAGCGGAAACGCAAAAGCGGTTGGCAATGAGGCGAAAGAAAAGCTTCTAAAAATTAATTTAAAAAAGTGTTTGACACTAAGAATTAATTCCTTAGAATACGCCTCCGCTTCGATAGCAAAGCTTACGAAGCAAGCTCTTTAACAATATAGACCTATCAATCTGTGTGGGCACTCGTTGATGATAAT
>NZ_JAADJW010000037.1:0-53270 GCF_010092875.1 Vibrio sp. LB10LO1 | reverse complement strand
TAGAAATGGTAATGCCAGGCGACAACATCCAAATGCAAGTTGAGCTAATCGCTCCAATCGCTATGGACGAAGGTCTACGTTTCGCTATCCGTGAAGGTGGCCGTACTGTAGGTGCTGGTGTTGTTGCTAAGATCTTCGACTAATTCTTACTGAATTAATCGTAATCTTGCACTCTTCTTCTTTTTGAAGAAAGCGCTAGAAAAAGGGAAGCTAAGGCTTCCCTTTTTTATATCTGCAATTCTTCCCTCCAATATGGTTATAAGCCAATCTTTCTTTGTCATATTTTTTGTTTTTGAAAAACATAACCTTAGCTCTACTCAATTTTCCCCTAGTTTCTAGCTGTCTGCTAAGTCATTGAAAGCCTCTAAAACGGCTGAAATCGTTATAACAAAACGTTCTGTTATTCCCCTTAATACAACTGGTAACAATAACGATTCTTGTTTATATTTCTTCCCAAAGTGAAATTTAAAGGTTGTGAGTATGTACGTTTGTCTTTGCCATGGTGTCTCTGACAAGAAGATTAGGAAGTTGGCGATAGATGAAGGCGTATCAGACATCAAAGGGATCAAACGATGCACAGCGTTGGGCAGTCAGTGCGGTAAGTGCATCAAGCAAGCTAAAGAAATTTTAGCGGAAACAGAATACCTAACACTGAAACAAGCTAGCTAATTATTCGCTAAGCCTTTTTGACACCTTCTCATTTGCTTCTACATTTAAATGAAGCCAAAGAGGAGGGCTTTGTCATGAAAGGCGATCCAATCATAATCCAACATCTCAATAAAGTGCTCGGCAACGAGCTCGTCGCTATCAATCAATATTTCCTGCACGCTCGTATGTACAAAGACTGGGGTTTAAAGCACCTCGCTGACAAGGAGTACCACGAGTCGATCGATGAAATGAAGCACGCTGACCACCTGATCGAACGTATCTTGTTTTTGGAAGGTCTGCCTAACTTACAAGATCTTGGTAAGTTGATGATTGGGGAAGATACCAAAGAAATGATCGAATGCGATTTGAAGCTCGAAATGGCAGCCATCCCAGATCTAAAAGATGCCATCGCTTATGCGGAAGATATTCGTGATTATGTTTCGCGTGACCTTTTTCAAGATATTCTTGAGGACGAAGAAGAACATGTTGATTGGCTTGAGACGCAATTGGGCTTGATCGAAATGTCTGGTATCGAAAATTACTTACAAGCGCAGTATGTCGACGAAGAGTAGGATTATATTTCGCTGTTTTCTCGTCGAAAGAAAGTGATTAAAAGTGCACCTGATCTGTCTATCAGGTGCTAATCGCAGATATCTGGTCTTATCTCTTACATTATTACCTTTTTTAAGGATATCGCTCGCAATCTTACCTATGAAGATTGACTTCTATCCTTTAGAATTTATTCCCCCTTACCGAAAAAATAACAAAAGAGAAACGATCCATGTCTGAAGACAATCGCCAAGAAGTCACCCCAGAAGAAGAACGCCGCCAACAAGCATTGGACTACCATGCGTACCCAACCCCAGGAAAAATTGCAGTAGAACTGACTAAGCCAGCAGAGACAGCAAATGATCTTGCATTGGCATACAGCCCTGGTGTTGCAGAGCCTGTACGTGAAATCGCGCAGAACGCTGATAACGTGTACAAGTACACGGCGAAAGGCAACATGGTTGCGGTTATTTCTAACGGCACGGCGATTCTTGGTCTTGGTAACCTTGGGCCACTAGCATCTAAACCAGTAATGGAAGGTAAAGCGCTGTTGTTCAAACGCTTTGCTGGTCTAGATTCAATTGATATCGAAGTAAAACACCGCACGATCGACGAATTTGTAGACACAGTAGCTAACATTGCTGACACTTTCGGTGGTATTAACCTAGAAGATATCAAGGCACCAGATTGTTTTGAGATTGAAAAGCGTCTTATCGAACGCTGTGACGTACCTGTATTCCACGATGACCAACACGGTACAGCAATCGTAACCGCTGCGGGTATGTTGAACGCAATCGAGCTGCAAGGTAAGAAGCTAGAAGAATCAACCATCGTTTGTCTTGGTGCTGGAGCTGCGGCCGTGGCATGTATGGAGCTGTTGATCAAATGTGGCGCAATGCGTGAGAAGATCTACATGCTGGATCGTAAAGGGGTGATCCATACACGTCGTGACGACCTAAACGAATACAAACAACTATTCGCAAACAACACAGATAAGCGTACGCTAGAAGATGTGATTGAAGGTGCGGATTTGTTCTTGGGCGTATCGGGTCCAAACCTACTACCTGCAGAAGCATTGAAGCTAATGGCAGACAAGCCAGTTGTGTTCGCATGTTCAAACCCAGATCCAGAAATCAAACCTGAACTGGCTCATGAAGTGCGTGATGACTTGATCATGGGTACAGGTCGTAGTGATTACCCGAACCAAGTAAACAACGTATTGTGTTTCCCATTCATCTTCCGTGGTGCATTGGATGTTCGTGCAAGTGAAATCAACGATGAGATGAAGCTAGCGGCAGTTGATGCGATTCGTGAACTAGCGAAAGAGCCAGTACCAGAAGCGGTATTGAAAGCGGCTGGCGTAGATAAGCTAGAGTTTGGCTCTGACTACATCATTCCAAAACCAATGGACCCACGTCTACTACCACGTGTCGCAAAAGCGGTTGCTCAAGCTGCTGTTGATTCAGGTGTGGCACGTATTGAAATGCCAGAAAACTACATGGCTGAGTAAGCCAGAGTCTTTTCTGACGACAAACAAAAAAGGGACGCGATGGCGTCCCTTTTTCGTTTGGTCGAAGCTACCCCCGGTGCAGCTTCACAATGTTGACGAATTTGTAAGCAATTATTCTTCGTCAAACGCTTCGAATTCGATGCCCATTGCCGTCATCAGTGCTTTCGCTTCTGTAGGAATATCATCTGGACGGTCTTTACGAAGATCTTCGTCAGTTGGCAGTGGTTGACCTGTGTAAGCGTGTAGGAACGCTTCACATAGTAGTTCACTGTTAGTCGCATGGCGTAAGTTGTTGATCTGGCGGCGAGTTCGCTCATCAGTCAGCACTTTTAAAACTTTTAGCGGGATAGAGACGGTAATCTTTTTTACTTGTTCGCTTTTTTTACCGTGCTCTGCATACGGGCTAATGTATTCGCCATTCCAGTCAGCCATTGCGCACCTTCATTAATGTAATAAGTTAGAAAAATAAATATAGGTGCTGATTTTAGCTGCATTTACCGCCATAAGCAAAGACATATAGACGTCTAGAAGTGTTGACGTCTTATTTTTAGACAAGTAAAGTGAGGTTAATAGTTAGGGAAGCGTATTAATCAATTGAACAATACAAGCTAGATATAGCGCATTCCCATTTAGATGTCACCACCCGTGAAAGGATACACTCATGAGCACCCGTAAGCCTGCAACCATTGCTGTACGCACTGGTATCGAGTCAGACAGTCAATACCACGCTGTTGTACCACCAATCTACCTTTCGACTAACTATGGCTTCCCAGCGTTTGGTGAAGTCCCACAATACGATTACACCCGTTCTGGTAACCCTAACCGAGGTTTGCTCGAGCAAGCGTTGTATGAGCTTGAATCAGGCAAAGGTGCGGTTGTCACTAACTGCGGTACATCAGCGCTAAACCTTTGGGTATCGGCATTTCTTGGTCCTGATGACTTAATTGTTGCGCCACACGATTGTTACGGCGGTACTTATCGTCTTTTCAATACTCGTGCGAACAAGGGTGATTTTAAAGTGCAGTTTGTCGATCAGTCGGATCAGCAAGCTTTGGATGCGGCGATTGCGAAAAAGCCAAAGCTTATCTTGCTAGAAACACCGTCAAACCCGCTTGTGCGCGTGGTCGATATTGCCGCTGTGTGTGAAAAGGCAAAACAAGTCGGCGCACTGGTTGCCGTGGACAATACCTTTTTGACACCTGTGTACCAAAAGCCTTTGGAGCTAGGTGCGGATTTTGTTATCCACTCAACGACGAAATACATCAATGGTCACTCGGATGTAATTGGTGGTGTGGTGATCACCAAGACTGAAGAGCATGCTGAAGAACTGGCATGGTGGGGTAACTGCATTGGTGCAACGGGTACGCCATTCGACAGCTACATGACACTTCGAGGAATTCGTACGTTGGGTGCACGAATGCGAGTTCACGAAGAAAGCTCTCAGCAAGTGTTAGCGTATTTGCAAACGCAATCTTTGGTGGCGAAGATCTATCATCCAAGTTTGCCAGAGCATCCAGGTCATGACATCGCGAAGAAGCAACAGTCGGGCTTTGGTTCTATGCTGAGTTTTGAGTTTGCTGGCTCATTTGATCAGCTAAAAGTGTTTGTTAAAGAACTTGAACTCTTTTCTCTTGCAGAATCGCTAGGTGGCGTAGAAAGCTTGATTTGCCACCCAGCTTCAATGACGCATCGTGCGATGGGTGAAGAAGCACTGGCTGAAGCAGGTGTCTCTCAACAGTTACTGCGTTTATCTGTTGGCTTAGAAGATGCGCAAGATCTGATTGCCGATCTTGAGCAAGCATTCGCGAAAGCAGCACAGTAATTGGGAGAGGAAGGTCATGAGTGTACAACGTCAGCTGCATAAATTTGGCGGCAGCAGCTTAGCGAACCCCGAGTGCTACCAGCGCGTGGTAACTATTCTTAAAGAGTATTCGGCAGAAAATGACTTGGTGGTGGTCTCTGCGGCAGGGAAAACCACCAACCGCTTGATCGAGTTTTTAGAAGGCTTAGATAAAGATGGCCGCATTGCCCATGAAGCCTTGCAGAGCTTGCGACAGTTCCAAACTGAATTGGTAGAAGCTTTACTAGAGGGCGAAGTTCAAGCGCAACTGCTTGCTTCTCTTCAAGATGAATTCAGTACCTTGGCAGAGTTAACAGCGCCACTAACTGAAACACAAAAAGCGGCGGTTTTAGGTCATGGCGAAGTATGGTCCTCACGCTTACTGGCTGCGCTGTTATCACAGCAGGATCTGCCAGCAGTAGCGCAAGATTCACGTGTCTTTCTGCGTGCGGAAGCTGGCACACAGCCAGAGGTTGATCGTGCTCGTTCATATGTATTGATTAAAGAAGCGTTGGCTCAACACAGCCATAAACGCGTCATCATTACTGGCTTTATGGCGCAAAACGAAGCGGGTGAGACAATATTGCTTGGACGCAATGGTTCAGACTACTCAGCAACCGTGATTGGTGCTTTAGCTGAAGTTAATTCGGTGACCATCTGGAGTGACGTGGCTGGCGTTTACAGCGCAGATCCTCGTTTGGTATCGGATGCTTGCCTGCTCCCTCTACTGCGCTTGGATGAAGCGAGTGAGCTGGCTCGTCTTGCTGCGCCGGTGTTACACAGTCGTACACTTCAGCCTGTGGCTCAAAGCGCGATGGATTTGAACCTAAAATGCAGCTACCAGCCAGAGTCTGGCTCAACACGAATCGAACGTGTATTGGCATCCGGCCGCGGTGCAAAAATCATTACCTCTCTTGATGAAGTGCTATTAGTGCAGCTGTCTTTTATCCATGGTCACGATTTTGAGCGAGCGCAGAAAGCAGTTCTGCAGGCGCTAAAACGTGCTCAATTGGAGCCTTTAGCATTCGAAGCACAAGAAGATCAGCAGACCTTACGTTTAGCCTACACCGCAGAGATTGCTGGCGGCGCATTAACCTATCTGCAAGAGTTGGCCGTTGAAGCGGAAATCAAACTGAAAGAGGGCTATTCATTACTGGCTGCAGTCGGTGCCGGCGTGACGAAAAATGCTAATCACTGCTTTGGATTTTACCAGCAATTGAAACACGCTCCGGTGGAGTTTATTTCAGAGACGGAATCTGGCTTGAGTTTGGTTGCCGTGTTGCGTCGTGCTGAAGTCGAAGGGCTAGTACAAAGTATTCATAGCCAATTGTTCCAAGCACAAAAGCGCGTAGCGGTGGCTTTGTGTGGTAAAGGCAACATTGGGTCAAGTTGGTTATCACTGTTCGCAGAGCAAAAAGAAGAGCTCGAAAAACGTCACGGTATGAGCTTTGACTTGGTAGCGGTTGTCGACAGCCAAACGTACTGGTTTGATGAAAACGGTATTGATGCCGCGACGGTTGCTCAGCGTTTTGATGATGAAAGCACAGAGAATGATGGCAACTGGCTGACGAAGCTTGGTGCGATACAAAACTTTGATGAAGCCGTGGTGCTGGATGTTACGGCAAGTAAAGAGCTGGCGACACGTTATGTGGAAATCGCACAGCAAGGCATTCACCTAATTTCGGCGAACAAAGTAGCAGGTTCGGCGGACAGTCAGTACTACCATCAAGTACAAGACGCGTTTGCTAAAATTGGCCGCCATTGGTTGTACAATGCGACCGTTGGTGCAGGGCTACCAATCAACCATACCGTTCGAGATTTGCGTGAAAGTGGTGATGATATCGTCGCACTATCAGGCATCTTCTCCGGTACGTTATCGTGGTTATTCCAACAGTTTGACGGTTCGGTACCTTTTGCTGAGCTTGTCGATTTAGCATGGCAACAAGGCTTGACTGAGCCTGACCCTCGTTCTGACCTTGATGGTTCTGATGTGATGCGTAAGCTGGTCATCTTAGCGCGAGAATCTGGTTTGGATATTGAACCAGAGAACGTGAAAGTAGAGTCGCTGGTGCCAGCAGAATTGCGAGACTTGAGCCTAGACGCGTTCTTCGACCAAGGAGATATTCTCAGCGAGATTCTTCAAGAACGTTTGACCAAGGCGCAGAGAAACGACCAAGTGCTGCGTTATGTGGCTCGTCTAGAGCGTAATGGCAAAGCAACAGTAGGCGTTGAAGCGTTATCACGTGAACATGCTTTAGCGAATTTGCTGCCATGTGACAATATCTTTGCCATTGAGAGTAAATGGTACAAAGACAATCCACTAGTGATTCGTGGGCCAGGTGCAGGACGTGAAGTAACCGCAGGGGCCATTCAATCAGACCTGAATCGCTTGGCTGGTTTGTTCTGATCTGACCAAACCCATTTTTGCGAACGACAACAAAACCTCGGAGCGTTTCCGGGGTTTTTTATTATTTGGATAATGCCATACTGAATCGGAAAGCGAGGCTAAGGATAAGCCGCCAAGCAACTTGAACTATCCTCATTATGAACTTGAGAAAAATTCATAATCACAAGGTTGACATTAAATCGTATTCAATACATTCTGTAGACATATAGACGTCTAAACGTCGATTTGAGGAATTTTGATTTCGTGGTGGAGTTGCCACAGGGAGAGTAAGATGGGATACACGCATGCAGGGCACATCGATGCCTTAAACCAGAATATCGCTGAACTATCAGACAATATCAACGTCTCATTCGAGTTTTTTCCGCCGAGCAGTGAGAAGATGGAAGAAACACTGTGGAACTCAGTGCATCGTCTTAAAACTCTTCAACCAAAATTCGTTTCTGTTACGTACGGCGCAAACTCAGGCGAGCGTGATAGAACCCACTCGATCATTAAAGAAATCAAAGCGGCGACGGGTCTTGTGGCTGCGCCTCACCTAACCTGTATTGATGCAACTCGTGATGAGCTGATCGACATTGCAGATGATTACTGGAATAACGGTATCAAGAACATCGTAGCGCTACGTGGTGATATTCCACCGGGTGGTGGCGCGCCAGATATGTATGCGTCGGACTTGGTTGAGCTGCTTAAAGCACGCCATGATTTCGATATCTCTGTAGCGGCATTTCCAGAAGTACACCCAGAGGCGAAAAGCGCGCAATCGGATCTACTGAATCTAAAGCGTAAAGTCGACGCAGGTGCAAACCGTGCGATTACTCAGTTCTTCTTTGATGTGGAGTCTTACCTGCGTTTCCGTGACCGCTGTGTAGCTGCTGGAATCGACGTAGAAATCGTTCCGGGTATCTTACCTGTTTCGAACTTCAAGCAAGCTTCTCGCTTTGCGGCACAGAACAATGTGAAAGTGCCAGGTTGGATGAGCAAGCAGTTTGAAGGCTTGGATGATGATCCAGTGACGCGTCAGCTGGTCGGTGCAAGCCAAGCGATTGATATGGTGCGTGTACTAAGCCGTGAAGGTGTGAAAGATTTCCACTTTTACACCCTGAATCGTGCGGAAATGACCTATGCGCTATGCCACACTCTAGGTGTTCGTCCACAAGTTGTAGTCGGTGCTTAAGATACTTTCCCCAGATAGACAAAAGGCTTGCCTAACGGCAAGCCTTTTTCGTTTCATTTAAAGTGACGAATTAGCCGATCACTTCAAGTTCTGTTAGCACTTCTTCTGCCCAGTTAATCCACGCTTCACGTAGCATTAGGTTACGACGAAGTGTTAGACGCTCTAGACGCGCTTGCTTGTCTAGCGTTGATGGCGTTGCGTAGTACGCAGCTTCGATTTCTTTGTAGTGAGCAACCAGTTTACGAGACTCTTCTACAAGCTCAGAAAGCTGGTCACGGAACGGCGCTGCAGGTTGCACGGCACAAGCCATAAGCTTCGCTGAGAATTCGTCACGTACAGTTGGGTGTGCAGTTGGCTGATCAAACCACTCGCCCAATGCGCTACGGCCTGCGTCAGTGATTGAGTAAACCTTACGGTCTGGCTTGCCTTCTTGAGGTTCTAATACGCAAGTAACCAGCTCTTTCTCAGCCATTTTATTAAGTTCACGATAAACTTGTTGGTGGCTTGCTTTCCAGAAGTAACCGATGCTAGCTGAGAATTCTTTAGTGATGTCGTAACCGGTAGCGTCGCGAGTGCTAAGTACAGTTAGAATTACGTGTGGTAATGACATGTCTTCAATCCAAATGGTCAATAAACTTGTAAACAAGCTATCTACACTTTCATTTGCGTTCTTCATGACGCTTAAGTTTTTTAATGTGTAGATAGCACCAACAATGTTGGTCCTGTCACCTTAAAGCCGTTTATCACCTAGAGTTGATGGATGTTTCCATCGAGCTGGAGCTTATTTGATTGGATTTGTGAGCTTCCAGCAGGGAAGTAGTATATAAATAATAAGCATGAAGTGGAATAGTAGGACAAAATTACCCAAAAAAACTAATAAAATACTCAATAGTGTTTTTGTATAGTGAATTATTTTGTTTGATGGGGACTTTTTGTTTTCTGTGCGGATTAATAAGCTGGTTGCGTATTGTTCAAATAGTAGAAGTGGTTGGCGGATAATAATAAAGGCTGAGCTTTTGCTCAGCCTTTTGGTTCTTTCTACGTAGCTCAGTTAGCCTGTGTTACGCATACCTGCTGCGATACCAGCAATCGTCACCATCAATGCTTCTTCTAAGTTTGCAGAAGCTTCTTCTGTTTGACGAGTACGGTACAGCAATTCCGCTTGAAGCATGTTCAATGGCTCAACGTAGATGTTACGTAGGCGAATAGACTCTAGGCCCCAAGGATCGCTTTGCATCAGGTTCTCGTTGTTCTCTACATTCAGTACTGACTTAATATCACGCTGAAGTTGCTCACGTAGACGATCACCCAGCGGCTGAAGCGGCTCATCAACCAAGCGCTGATCATAGTAACGAGAGATATCCATGTTGCACTTGGTGTACACCATCTCAAGCATACCTAGGCGAGTTGAGAAGAATGGCCATTCACGACACATTTCTTCCAGTAGCGCCTGATGACCTTTGTCTACCGAGTACTGAATGGCCTCACCTGCGCCTAACCATGCTGGTAGAACCAAACGGTTTTGGCTCCAAGAGAAGATCCATGGAATCGCACGCAAACTTTCTACACCACCATTCGGGTTACGTTTCGCTGGGCGTGAACCTAGAGGCAGTTTACCTAGCTCAAGCTCTGGTGTTGCTTGGCGGAAGTAAGGCACGAAGTCTGGTTCGCCACGAACGACACTGCGGTAGGATTCACAGCTCACTTCCGACAGCACGTCCATCAGGTCGCGCCACTCTTGCTTAGGCTCCGGTGGTGGAAGTAGGTTTGCTTCAAGGATTGCACTTGCGTACAGGTTGAAGCTGTTAACGGCAACATCAGGTAGACCCAGCTTAAAGCGGATCATCTCACCTTGTTCTGTTACGCGCAGACCGCCTTTCAGACTCTTAGGTGGCTGAGACAGTAGTGCAGCGTGTGCTGGCGCGCCACCACGACCAATCGTACCGCCACGCCCGTGGAACAGTGTGAGTTCAACGCCTTCTTCTTCTGCAACCTTAACCAGTGAGTCCATCGCGTGGTATTGCGCCCAACCTGCTGACATTACACCTGCATCTTTTGCAGAGTCAGAGTAGCCGATCATCACCATTTGGTGATTCTGGATAAAGCCACGGTATAGGTCGATGCCCATCAGCTGTTTGATAACCGCTTCCGCATTGTTCAAGTCGTCTAGCGTTTCGAACAGTGGACATACGTCCATGCGGTAAGGGCAACCTGCTTCTTGCAGTAGTAGGTGCACGGCAAGTACGTCAGAAGCGGTACGTGCCATTGAGATAACGTAAGCACCAAACGCTTCACGAGGTTGTGCGGCAACAATCTTACAGGTATCCAAAACCTCTTTAACAGGTTCTGATGGCTCCCAGTCACGAGGTAGAAGAGGGCGCTTAGACGCAAGTTCGTTGGTTAGGAAAGCGATCTTGTCTTGCTCGCTCCACTGCTCATAGTCACCAATGCCTAGGTAACGAGTCAATTCAGAAAGCACGTCAGCATGACGAGTACTTTCTTGACGAATATCGAGGCGAACTAGGTGGATACCGAAGGCTTTAACGCGGCGCAGCGTATCCAGCAGTGAGCCGTTGGCAATCACGCCCATGCCACATTCGTTTAGCGACTGGTAACACGCGTAAAGTGGTTCCCAAAGTTGCTCTACTTTTTGCAGAGGTGCTTTGACTGCCAGCTTCTGGCCGTGAACTTTCGCGTCGAGAATATCTTTGGTTTCGTTCAGTAGTGAACGTAGCTGTTTTAGGATCGCACGGTATGGTTCGTGTTGATCTTCACCTGCAAGCTCACGAACTTTGTCGTTGCACACTGTCATAGACAGTTCGCTGATCAGCTCGTTGATGTCGTTAAGGTACAGGTCTGCCGCTTTCCAACGAGACAGAAGCAGTACTTCACGAGTCACACTGTGGGTCACAAATGGGTTACCGTCGCGGTCACCACCCATCCAAGATGAGAAGTGCACAGGGCGAGCATCAATTGGTAGACCTTCGCCAAGGTAAGATTTTAGGCGGTCGTTCATTTCACGTAAGAAGTCAGGTACGGCTTCCCATAGTGAGTTTTCGACTACGGCAAAGCCCCATTTAGCTTCATCAAGCGGTGTAGGTCGCTGCTGACGAATAACGTCAGAGTGCCAGCTTTGAACGATCAGCTGCTCAAGGCGACGTTCAGTTTTTTTACGCTCTTTGAAAGAGAGATCGCTCAGCTCTAGCTTAGATAGGCACTCGTTGATCTTCACCAGCTTGTTGATCATGGTGCGACGAGTGATTTCGGTCGGGTGCGCAGTGAGAACTAATTCAATGTTCAGGTCACGAACCGCTTGTGCCGTGTCTAGCTTGCTCACATCATTTTGCACTAGCTTCGAGAACAGCGAGTTAATTGCGTCAGGTTCGCAGATATGCTCTTCACAGTGGCGTGAAATGGTGTGGTATTGCTCAGCAATATTGGTCAGGTTTAGAAATTGGTTGAACGCGCGAGTAACGGGCGTCAATTGCTCATCTGGCAGGCTTTTAATTTCTTCTATTAAGCTTTCTCTGTCAGCGCTATTTCCAGCTTGAGCCGATTTGGATAATTTACGAATGGTTTCCACTTTCTCGAAGATTTCTTCGCCATGAGCATCACGAATCGTGTTACCCAGAAGGTGGCCCAACATGCGCACATTACTTTTGAGTGCGGCGTATTTCTCGTTCATTGTCATCCTGCCTCGTAAAAAAACTACATCCATTGTCCTTGTTAAGACTCCAATCTAGCGAAAATAACCAGTTCTAGTCAAATAAAGCAGAGTAAGTTTGTAATTATTCCGCTGCTGACCTGATTTAGAGCAAAATTAGGTCAGCTTCTCTCGGTAGAAGTGAAAATTAATTACAAAATAGCCGCTTAAAGAAGGATATAGCGTGCTAGAAGAAGAGAATCGAAGATAACAAAATGCAGCTCAATTGAGCTGCATTGTCAGGAAAGTACAGAATGCGACTAACAACAATATTTCACCATCGCACGAGACAGCACATCGATAGTTGGGTCAATAAAGTCGAAAGAGAGGAATTCATCTGGCTGGTGGGCTTGGTCAATAGAACCAGGGCCGAGAACCAGCGTTGGACACAACTGTTGAAGGAAAGGCGCTTCAGTACAGTAGTTAACGGTTTCTGAGCTGGTTTGGCATATTTCTTCCACACCTCCGATAAATGGGTGGTCATGTTGGCATTCGTAACCCGGAATTGGCTCGTGCAGGGGAATAATCTCTAATCGCCCTGGCCATTTCGCTTCGACTTCTTTTAATGCGCCACGCAACATGTTCTCTAAACCATCAAGGCTGATACCAGGAAGAGGACGCACGTCATAATGCAGTTCACAGCAACCGCAAATCCGGTTTGCGCTGTCACCGCCATGGATATGACCAAGGTTTAGGGTTGGGCTTGGAATGGCAAAACCCGGATGGTGATACTCTTTAACCAATTTGTCGCGCAGTTGCATCATGGCAAACATGACCTCATGCATGATTTCAATGGCGTTGACACCAAGTGCTGGATCCGATGAGTGACCAGATTTACCCGTTACGCGAATAGCATTTGCCACATGTCCTTTGTGACCACGAATAGGCACTAGGCTAGTAGGTTCACCAATGATGCAGTAATCCGGTTTAAAAGGCGCGTTCTCAGTGAAATGACGGGCACCTAGCATAGTGGTTTCTTCATCACAGGTCGCCAATACATAAAGCGGCTTGGTTTGCTTACTCCAGTCGATTTTCTTTACCGCTTCATAAATAAAGGCAAAGAAGCCTTTCATATCAGCAGTACCCAAACCGTAAAAGCGGTTGTCTTTCTCGGTCAGCTTATGTGGGTCAAAACTCCAGCGCCCTTCATCAAATGGCACGGTATCACTGTGGCCTGCGAGAAGTAAGCCGCCTTCACCGTCACCCATACGTGCGATCATATTGTGTTTGCCTGGTTCCACTTCGATCACTTCAACACTAAAGCCAAGATCTTTAAACCAAGATGCCAGCTTCTCGATCACTTTGGCATTGCCTTGATCCCAACTTGGATCGGTTGAGCTTATCGAAGAGGTACTGATCAGTCCTTCATAGACCTCTAGAAAACTTGGTAATTGCATGGATTCTTCAATTCTCCTGTTGACAGACAGAGCACAAAAATGTAAAACACATATTAAATCATATTTAATGAATAAAAAATCAAAATAAAGCAAAAATTAAATATGAATAGTCACTTTGAGCCTTAAGTATATGGATGTCATGTAATGCTAAAAACCACGATTATCGGAGCCAGCGGCTACACCGGCGCAGAGTTGGCTTTAATGGTCAACAAACACCCTGAACTCACGCTATCAGGTTTATACGTTTCCGCCAATAGCGTAGATGCAGGAAAGAATATTGCTCAATTGCACGGCAAGTTAGCGGGTGTGATTGATATGCCAGTTTCACCACTGACTGACCCTGAGCAAGTCGCTCAAGTGTCTGATGTGGTCTTTCTGGCCACAGCACATGAAGTAAGCCACGACTTGGCTCCTATCTTTTTAGAGGCGGGATGTCAGGTATTCGATTTATCGGGTGCATTCCGTGTGAAAAGCGAAGGCTTCTACAACACCTTTTATGGCTTCGAACATCAATATAACAACTGGTTAGATAAAGCAGCATACGGCTTAGCGGAGTGGAACCAAGAATCAATAAAAACCACTCCTTTGATTGCAGTAGCAGGTTGCTACCCAACCGCTTCACAGCTTGCAATCAAACCTTTATTAGCACACGCAGTACTGGATACCAACCAATGGCCTGTGATTAATGCAACCAGTGGTGTATCTGGCGCAGGGCGTAAAGCTTCCATGGTTAACAGCTTCTGCGAAGTGAGCTTGCAACCTTACGGTGTGTTTAACCATCGTCACCAACCAGAGATTGCTCAGCACTTGGGTTGCGATGTGATTTTTACTCCACACCTAGGCAACTTTAAGCGCGGCATTCTTGCCACGATCACTATGAAACTGTCGCAAGGCGTGACGGAAGCACAAGTGGCACAAGCGTTTGAACAAGCTTATCAAGGCAAGCCTGCGGTTCGCCTTAAAGGTGACGGTATTCCACGTATTCAGGATGTCGAAAATACCCCTTTCTGTGATATCGGCTGGAAGGTACAAGGCGAACACATCATTGTGATTTCGGCAATCGACAACCTACTTAAAGGTGCATCGAGTCAAGCGATGCAATGTCTCAATATTCATTACGGTTACCCAGAACTGACAGCGTTGCTGTAGTCGTTGAAAGAGGGAAATGCGATGACGCAAACCAATCAAGCTCCTTTAGTCATTAAGCTCGGTGGTGCAGCTCTATCTTGCACTAAAACCTTAAGCCAATTGTTTGGTGCCATTGCGGCTTATCAAAAGTCGGCACAGCGACAAATCGCCATCGTTCATGGCGGTGGCTACCTAGTTGATGAGTTGATGGCAAAGCTTCAGCTTGAAACCGTAAAGAAAAACGGTCTTCGTGTGACGCCTTATGAGCAAATTCCTGTGATTGCAGGCGCGCTTGCAGGTACCGCAAACAAGTTGCTTCAAGGTCAAGCGATTGCAGATGGTCTGAATGCGGTGGGTCTTAGCCTCGCTGATGGTGGGTTATGTCATGTTGAAGAGCTTGACCCAGAGTTAGGCGCTGTAGGTAAAGCATCACCAGGTGATTCAACCCTTTTACAAGCTGTGCTAAACGCAGGTGCACTGCCGATCATCAGCTCAATTGGTCTGACTGAAAAAGGTCAGATGATGAATGTGAACGCTGACCAAGCTGCGGTTGCCGTGGCCGGTGCGTTAGATGCGGAGCTAGTGCTTCTGTCTGATGTTAGCGGTGTACTCGATGGCAAAGGGCATTTGATCAAAACGCTATCTGAGCAAGAAGCTGATGCATTGATCCAAGGGCAAGTGATCACCGACGGCATGATCGTCAAAGTTAAAGCTGCTTTGGAGGCCGCCAATGATCTTGGTCGTCCTATCGAAGTCGCGACATGGCGTTACCCAGAGAAACTGACCCAGCTATTCGCGGGTGAAAGTATTGGAACGCAGTTTCTGCCGCAATAAAGCAGAAGCAAAACAGTTAAAGAATTCAACATTAGGAAGTGGTTGGCACTGACCGCCGAGAGCAGCGCCAGTTAAGTTTGGAGAAAAAACATGAGCAAAGTGAACGTAAATAAAGTGGTAGTCGCATACTCAGGCGGTCTAGATACTTCAGTAATCATCCCGTGGCTAAAAGAGAACTACGACTGTGAAGTGGTGGCTTTCGTTGCCGATGTTGGTCAGGGTGCAGAAGAGTTAGAAGGCATTGAAGCAAAAGCAAAAGCTTCTGGTGCTTCTGAGTGTTACATCGCAGACCTGAAAGAAGAAATGGTGGCGGACTACATTTTCCCGACACTAAAAACCGGTGCTTACTATGAAGGTAAATACTTACTAGGTACATCAATGGCGCGTCCAATTATTGCCAAAGCCCAAGTTGAAGTCGCACGTAAAGTTGGCGCAGACGCGCTGTGTCATGGCTGTACGGGTAAAGGTAACGACCAAGTACGTTTTGAAGGTGCATTTGCAGCGCTAGCACCAGATCTGCATGTTATTGCGCCTTGGCGTGAGTGGGATCTAGTGAGCCGTGAAGAGTGTTTGGATTACCTAGCAGAGCGCAATATCCCTTGTTCAGCATCTCTTACTAAGATCTACTCGCGTGATGCGAACGCATGGCACATTTCTACTGAAGGTGGCGTTCTAGAAGATACATGGAATGCGCCAAATGAAGATTGCTGGGCTTGGACGGTAGATCCAGAGCAAGCACCAAATGAAGCTGAAACCGTGACGCTGAAAGTAGCGAAAGGTGAAGTTGTTGAGGTAGACGGTGAAGCGATGACACCATACAACGCGTTGGTATATCTAAACGAGAAAGGTGCGAAGCACGGTGTTGGTCGTATCGATATTGTCGAAAACCGTTTAGTGGGTATGAAGTCTCGTGGTTGCTACGAAACTCCGGGTGGCACCATCATGATGGAAGCGCTGCGTGCGGTAGAGCAACTTGTGTTGGACAAAGCATCATTTGAATTCCGTGAAGAGCTTGGCTTGAAAGCATCGCACCTTGTTTATGATGGTCGTTGGTTCACCCCGCTATGTAAGTCTATTCTTGCGGCTTCTGAAGAGCTTGCGCAAGACGTGAATGGCGAAGTGGTAGTGAAGCTTTACAAAGGCCAAGCAACAGTGACGCAAAAACGTTCGGACAACAGTTTGTACTCTGAAGAGTTCGCTACTTTTGGTGAAGATGAAGTTTATGACCAAAGCCATGCTGAAGGCTTTATCCGTCTTTACTCGCTGTCAAGCCGTATTCGTGCGTTGAACAGCCAGAAAAAATAAGCCAATTTAACGCCTTATAAGTAAGAGACCTGCCACTGTTGGCAGGTCTTTTTGTTTTTTGCTGACCTCATTGGCATAAAGATAAAATAACCATGAATAAATATGTAAAAATATTGAATTTATACTTTATTTTTGTCTGCGATTATCGTAACGTTGAGGCATAAGAAAAAGTGAGTAAATGACCACCGGTTTGGTCAACACTTAATGAATAACACGTTAGCGTAAGCAATAGTCATCAGGAGAGACGCAATGGCATTATGGGGCGGAAGATTTACCCAAGCGGCAGATACCAGATTTAAAGACTTCAACGATTCATTGCGTTTCGATTACCGATTGGCTGAGCAAGACATCGTAGGCTCAATTGCGTGGTCTAAAGCATTGCTGTCTGTTGACGTGTTATCTGCAGATGAACAACAAAAGCTTGAGTTGGCACTGAATGAACTCAAGCTTGAAGTGATGGAAGACCCACATCAAATCTTGCGCTCAGACGCTGAAGATATCCACTCTTGGGTCGAGCAGCAACTGATCAACAAGGTCGGCGACCTAGGTAAAAAGCTACACACGGGACGTTCTCGTAACGACCAAGTGGCAACCGATCTCAAGCTTTGGTGTCGTCAGCAAGGTCAGCAGCTGTTAATTGCACTTGATCGCCTACAAACTCAAATGGTTGGCGTTGCTAAGCAGCATCAAGGTACTGTTCTTCCTGGTTATACGCATTTACAACGTGCTCAGCCTGTGACGTTTTCGCACTGGTGTTTGGCTTATGTTGAAATGTTTGAGCGTGATTACTCACGTCTGAACGATGCGCTAAAGCGTTTGGATACGTGTCCTCTCGGCTCGGGAGCACTTGCTGGTACCGCTTACCCAATCGACCGTGAAGAGCTGGCCCATAACCTTGGTTTTCATCGTGCAACACGTAACTCACTAGACTCGGTTTCTGACCGTGACCACGTGATGGAGCTGATGTCTGTGGCGTCTATCTCGATGTTACACCTATCTCGTTTGGCAGAAGACATGATCTTCTACAACTCAGGTGAGTCTAACTTTATTGAGTTGGCTGATACGGTGACTTCCGGCTCTTCTCTGATGCCACAAAAGAAAAACCCAGATGCACTCGAGCTCATTCGTGGTAAGACAGGTCGTGTATATGGCGCGCTTGCTGGCATGATGATGACAGTGAAAGCTTTGCCACTGGCTTACAACAAAGACATGCAGGAAGACAAAGAAGGTCTGTTCGATGCGCTTGACACATGGAACGACTGCATGGAAATGGCAGCATTGTGTTTCGATGGCATTAAGGTTAATGGCGAGCGTACGTTAGAAGCGGCGAAGCAAGGTTACGCAAACTCAACCGAACTGGCGGATTACCTAGTGGCGAAAGGCATCCCATTCCGTGAAGCCCACCATATCGTCGGCGTTGCCGTGGTTGGTGCAATTGCCAAAGGCTGCGCGTTAGAAGAGTTGTCGATTGAAGAATTGAAATCCTTCTCGGAAGTGATTGAGGCGGATGTGTATGACATTCTGACCATCGATTCATGTCTTGAGAAACGTTGTGCGCTTGGTGGCGTGTCTCCTCAACAAGTGGCTTACGCTGTCGACCAAGCAGACAAGCGTCTGTCTCAACGTGATACTTCAGCAGTCAAAGTACGTCCAGCACGTCTGACGGACATCGAGACACTGGAAGGTATGGTGGCTTACTGGGCAAATATGGGTGAGAACTTACCACGCTCACGTAATGAGTTGGTACGTGATATTGGCTCCTTTGCGGTTGCCGAGCACCACGGTGAGGTAACAGGCTGTGCATCTTTGTATGTTTATGACTCAGGGCTAGCAGAGATTCGCTCTCTAGGCATTGAAGCTGGCTGGCAAGGCCAAGGGCAGGGCAGTGCGATAGTGAACTATCTGGTCGAGAAAGCGCGCCAGATGGCTATTAAGAAAGTTTTTGTGCTGACACGTACGCCAGAGTTCTTTATGAAGCAAAGCTTCTTGCCTACGTCGAAGTCATTGCTGCCTGAGAAAGTACTGAAAGATTGCGATCAGTGTCCACGTCAGCATGCATGTGATGAAGTTGCACTGGAGATCAACTTGTTCGAACAATTGATCCAGAAAAGTAACGTAGCCTAGGTTGATGATTCTATTAGTATTTAAGAAAATACTAAAAAAATCAGAAAAAAATTTGGAACCTTTGAGAGGAAGCCCGGTCTATTAAAGTACCACTGCTTTTTCTTAGAAGAATCTAAGAGAGCCCCAAGACCGGTATTGGTCTTGGGGCTTTTTTCTATCTGTCGTTTGAGCGATGATCATTCTTACTTTGTTTGTTGCGACGACGCTGCCACGGCAAAATCACGAAGCGCATCCAAAGGTGCAAAAACAGCAAACCATTAAATGCAAATCCGGCAAAGATCAGTGCGATCGACTCTATGCTTTGCGGATCATCTTTAAACGCAAACCACCACACAATCCAACATAAGACGGAGAGTACCGTCAGTTGATCCATGCATCGTTGACAACGTCCAATTTTTTTCCAAAACCAATGTTCTTTACAGCTACGGCAAGCCATCGCTTTATCCATACTATCTATTTGTTCTGATTATAACCTTAACTCAAGTTCGAGAGTGCTTTTGCTCCTCTTTCCGAGCGATTTCATCTCACCAAAAATGGAAAGTTAGCTTGGTAAAAAATGTGTAGCACGTAATTGGTGTATGGTGCGCTGTCAGCCAGAAAATAGGAAAATAATAATGTCGACAGAACTTAAAGTAGCACTAGGCCTTGCTGGTGGTTTCTTCACAATTGGCTTTACCGCTATTGTGCTTGTTAGCCGTTACGCAATGATGACTGCATAATCGCCACTCTATTGATTCTTGAATTGATAAAGCTGGAATAAGAAAGCCTCGTGTAAACGAGGCTTTTTGTTTATTGGCAGGAGGTAAAGCGTGAGCCTTAGCAACCAGGACCACAATCAAGACAGTGTTTGATCATCTCTGGGCCTAAGTGAAGCTTCGCATTCAAATCTCGTAGTGCGGTACGAACGCCTTCTTCAATCACTGGGTGATAAAACGGCATATCCAACATTTCAGAAACCGTCATCTTATTCTGATGTGCCCAAGCGAGTAGGTGTGCTAAATGCTCGGCATTTGGTCCCATCATTTCAGCCCCCAAGAAGCGGCCAGTACCTTGCTCTCCGTAGACATGCAACATGCCTTTATTACGAAGCATGACACGAGATCGGCCTTGGTTTTCAAATGAGACTTCACCCGTTGCGAAGCAGCCACAGGTGCCTAAACGCGTCTCTAGTTGCTTGAAGGTCTCTCCTACCATCGCAATCTGTGGGTCTGAGAAAACGGCAGAGATCGATGAGCGACGTAGACCTGCACGAATATCAGGGAAACGACCTGCGTTGTCACCGGCAATACGACCTTGGTCTGCCGCTTCGTGTAGCAATGGAATTTGGTTACTTGCATCACCTGCGATGAAGATGCTCTCTACCGAGGTTTGCAACGTGTAATGATCCGCCGTTGGTACGCCGCGCTCATCCAATGCCACATTGGTGTTTTCAATCGCGAGTTTATCCACATTCGGGCGACGACCGGTTGCTGCCAATACGTAATCGACAATAAAGGTTTCTAGTTCACCATCGTGGTTGATGAATTGGATTTCTACCTTATCTTCGCCGTCATTTTCTGGTGAAGTAATGCGCTTCATGCTTTCAACTTTTACATCGGCATCAAGGTAAAACTCTTCTTTGAAGGCTTTATCGGCGTACGCCATCACTTCAGGATCGGTCAATGGCCCTACTTGACCACCAAGACCAAATAGCTTCACATTTACACCTAAACGGTGTAACGCTTGACCCAATTCAAGACCAATCACACCAGGGCCAAATACGGCAACAGATTCTGGCAAGTCATCCCAATCGAACACATCATCGTTAATCACTAAGCGGTCGCCGAGTTCATTCCATACCGCAGGGTAAGCAGGACGAGAACCTGTTGCGATCACAATACGCTTAGCGGTGATTTGAGTGTGGTCATCAACGATTAACGTGTTGTCGGTGGCAAACTTAGCATAACCCGACACTTTATCTTCAGCAGGGATCTCATCGACGCCTTCCAACACAAAGCCAACAAAGCGGTCACGTTCACGCTTTACTCGATCCATTACTTCACGACCGTTAATGTAAATCTCGCCTTGTGGGTGTACACCAAATCCCGGTGCTTTCTCGATCTGGTGTACGCTTTCTGCTGCGGCGATTAATAGCTTCGATGGCATGCATCCGACACGAGCACATGTTGTGCCGTAAGGACCACCTTCAATCATCACAACACTGTCTGTGTGTGCTTTTGCTGCGCGGTAGGCGCCAAGACCTGCAGTACCACCACCAATAATTGCTACGTCGACATTTAACTGTTTCATAATGGATTCTCGTTTTTCCCAAACGCAGTTGAAGTGACTAAGTTTGGATGAGTGAATTTGAGTTCATTAATCTTGATAACTGGTCGAACGGTGAAGACAACCAGTTATCAAGACTAAGCATAGGAAGTGATTGAGAGGGATGGTCTCCCGGGCGAGGGATGCTCCGGGAGACCTAGGGCTGAGTTCTGGACAGCGAGATTGCCAACCCAAGCCCATTAGGCAAACTATTAACCTAGGTACGCTTCTAGCTCTTCGCTACCGCCGATGTGTTTACCACCGATGAAGACTTGAGGAACCGTTGTGCGACCAGAGATTGCACGCAGGCTGACTGTTGTTGCGTCTTTACCCAGAATCACTTCTTCATATTGAAGACCGTGGTCAATCAGATTTTGTTTCGCCTTCATGCAGAAAGGACAACCTGGCTTGGTGAACACAGTGATAGATTCTTGAGTTTTGTACTCAGGTGCTACGTAGTTCATCATCGTGTCTGCATCAGAAACTTTGAACGGGTCGCCTGGCTCGTTTGGTTCGATGAACATTTTCTCAACCACGCCGTTTTTCACTAGCATGCTGTAACGCCATGAACGCTTGCCGAAGCCGATGTCGTTTTTGTCCACTAGCATACCCATGCCGTCTGTGAACTCACCGTTACCATCTGGAATGAAAGTGATGTTTTCTGCTTCTTGGTCAGCTTTCCATGCGTTCATTACAAACGTATCGTTCACTGACACACATAGAATTTCATCCACGCCGTGTTCTTTAAATACTGAGAACAACTCGTTGTAACGAGGTAGGTGGCTCGACGAACACGTCGGAGTAAACGCACCTGGCAAGCTGAATACGATAACCGTTCTGTCTTTAAACAGCTCATCCGTGGTTACGTTCACCCATGCGTCACCTTTACGAGTCGGAAAAGTAACTTGTGGTACAGCTTGACCTTCTTTTGATGCAAACATGATGATTTCCTTTTTAAATTTATGAAATAATTCGTTTTCGAGCTTAGCGTTATTTGTCGCTCAGTTTCGTTTTGTTGAGCTCATTATTGAAAAAAAACTTTGATAGCTCTAATCGTTTAATGCTATGGTTTTGATAGATTATTTCTATCGCCAAACAAGAAGCGAATCGTACGTATGAATATCCGAGATTTTGAGTACTTGGTGGCGCTTGCGGAGCACAAGCATTTTCGAAAAGCAGCGGAAGCCTGTTTTGTTAGCCAACCAACTTTGAGTGGCCAGATTCGTAAACTAGAAGATGAACTGGGCACGGCATTACTAGAAAGAAGCAGCCGTCGAGTGCTGTTTACCGATTCTGGTTTGCAGTTGGTGGAGCAAGCAAAACGCATCTTAAGTGAAGTAAAAACCTTCAAAGATATGGCGAGTGGCCAAAGTGGTGCCATGACGGGACCAATGCATATTGGCTTTATCCCGACCGTTGGGCCTTACTTGCTGCCTAAGATCGTTCCTCGATTAAAAGAAGAGTTTCCTGAATTGGAACTGTTTCTGCATGAGGCTCAAACCCATCAATTGGTTCGTCAGTTAGAAGAGGGCAAGTTAGATTGCCTAGTATTGGCCTCTGTTGATGAGACAGCGCCTTTCAAAGAGATTGAAGTCTACAATGAGCCGTTGAGCGTTGCTGTACCTTGTGACCATGAATGGGCAGGCTTAGATCATATCGACATGCTGGATCTTAATGGTCGAACCGTATTGGCGTTAGGCGATGGCCATTGTTTGCGTGACCAAGCTCTGGGGTTCTGCTTTGCTGCTGGAGCCAAAGACGACGAGCGTTTCAAAGCGACCAGTCTAGAGACGCTGCGTAACATGGTAGCTGCTGGCGCTGGTATTACGTTGTTGCCAGAGTTATCTGTGCCGCATGAGAAGAAAAAAGATGGCGTATGTTACGTCCCAGCTGTGAACCCTACGCCTTCTCGCAGTATTGTTTTAGTTTACCGTCCCGGTTCACCACTGCGTGCTCGCTTCGAAGCGTTGGCTTCGACAATTAAAAGTATTCTGGAAGCGAAACAAAACTCTATTGCAGCTTAAGTCTCTGCTTAAATCAGATAATCCAGATAAACAAAAGGGAGCTCAATGGCTCCCTTTTTCATATCGTTAGTTCGGTACTAGAACAGCTCTTCTGAGCCACCGCCACCAGAGTAGATACTGTCTTCTAGACTGTTACCGACGTACTCAGTTGGCTCTGTACCTTTCTCGAAGTATTCGAACATTGATGAGCCATCGACTTTGTGCGTCAATAGGCCGCTATCACGGTCGATACGTACACGAACGATATCATCTGGAATGTTCTTGCTCTGCTGTGGTTTACCTTCTAAAGCAGCATGCATGAAGTCAATCCAAGCTGGCTCAGCCGTCTTAGCACCTGATTCTGCACCAGAGATCTGGCCTTTACCAAGGTTGCTGTTCACTGTTGTGCGGCCAAGCGTACGAGAGTGGTCATCGAAACCAACCCATGCGATAGCCACGATGCCAGGGCCGTAACCGTTGTACCAAGTATCTTTTGAGTCGTTGGTTGTACCGGTTTTACCGCCGATATCGCGACGTTCAAGTTTCTGTGCACGCCAGCCAGTACCGTTCCAACCTGTGCCATCACGCCAGCTACCGCCACCCCAGATGTTGCTGTACATCATTTCACGCATCAGGAACGCGTTTTGAGCTGAGATAACTTGTTTTGCGTATTGCGGAGTATCGTTTTCTAGAGCGTTGTCTGGAGCGATATTTTCCGGCGTTACGTCTTGTTCACCAAACTCTGCAGCAAACTTATCTTCAGCTGGAACGTGCTGTTCCATTTGAGGGCAATCGTGCTGACAGATCACTTTCGGGTTTGCTTTAAACAGCACTTCACCAAATGAGTCTTCCACGTGGTCAATGTAGAAAGGTTCTACATAGTAACCGCCGTTGGCAAATACAGAGTAACCTTGTGCCACTTTCATTGGCGTTAAGCTACCTGCACCAAGCGCGAT
The DNA here is from genome assembly GCF_010092875.1 of Vibrio sp. LB10LO1. NCBI lineage: Bacteria > Pseudomonadati > Pseudomonadota > Gammaproteobacteria > Vibrionales > Vibrionaceae > Vibrio > Vibrio sp. LB10LO1. The sequence goes on along the minus strand of NZ_JAADJW010000037.1, from coordinate 29,388 downwards.
GGTCTCTGAACGTGGTACTTCATCAATATCAAAGCCAAAACGCGTTAGATATTCACGAGTCTCGTCCAAACCAACTTCACGAAGAGTACGCACTGCCATTACGTTTTTAGACTGTGCTAGACCGATACGCAGACGAGTAGGGCCCACGTATGTTGGTGGTGAGTTCTTTGGACGCCATGCAGAACCAGAACCTGCATCCCATTTGTTGATTGGTGCATCGTTAACTAAAGAAGCAAGCGTGAGACCTTTGTTTATTGCCGCTGAGTAGATGAAAGGTTTGATACTTGAACCTACTTGGCGCACTGACATAGTCGCACGGTTAAACTTGCTGTGAACAAAGTTAAAGCCACCAACCAGAGAAAGCACAGCACCGTTTTCCGGATTCATTGCCACAAATGCAGTGTTTGCACTTGGTACTTGGCTTAGCTTCCAGCTGTTGATGGTGTTGCCGTCTTTATCGGTTGTGCTGATTTCACGAACCCAAATTTGTTGGCCTGATTCCAAAATCTGTTTAGCTGACTTTGGTACGGCGCCTTGGCGCTCATCCGTCAGGTACTTACGAGCCCAGTTCATGCCAGTCCATGCGATGGTTTGTTCATCGTTGTTCTTGACCCAAACTTGCGCTGTTTTGTCATCGACTTTAGTCACGACCGCTGGGTAAAGTTGTCCGTAAGTTGGTTGCTTCTTCAGATGTTTTTCAATCTGCTCTGTATCCCAAGCGGTTTCACCTTGTTTCCACAATACTTTCTCAGCACCGCGGTAGCCATGACGCTCGTCGTAAGCAAGGATGTTATTGATCGCCGCTTTGTTTGCAGCGTCTTGCAGTTTTGAATCTACTGTCATGTAGATGTTCAAGCCAGAGGTATAGGCTTTTTCTGCACCGTACTCTTTCACTGCCCATGAGCGCGCAAGTTCTGCAACGTATGGGGCAGAAAGCTCAATCTCAGCACTGTGGTAGCGAGCGACAATTGGCTCAGCACGTGCTTCATCGTATTGCTCTTGAGTGATGTATTTCTCATCCAACATACGCATCAGAACGACATTACGACGGTTTGTCGCGCGCTCTAGTGAGTAGATTGGGTTCATTGTCGATGGCGCTTTTGGCATACCAGCAAGCGTTGCGATTTCACTTAGCGTGAGTTCATTTAGGCTCTTACCAAAATAAACCTGAGCTGCGGCACCGAAACCGTATGAGCGGTAACCAAGGAAGATCTTGTTAACGTACAGTTCCATGATCTCTTGCTTCGTCAAAAGCTGCTCAATGTGAATCGCAATGAAGATCTCTTTCACTTTACGCATGATCTTCTTCTCGTTGGATAGGAAGAAGTTACGCGCTAGCTGCTGAGTAATGGTACTCGCACCTTGCTTTGCAGAACCAGATAATGCAACGACGACTGCCGCACGTGTAATACCGATTGGGTCGATACCTGGGTGCTCGTAAAATCGGCTATCTTCGGTCGCGATCAGCGCATGAATTAAATCTTGCGGAATTTCGTCGTAAGTAACAGGAATTCGGCGTTTCTCACCAAACTGTGCGATCAGTTTCCCGTCTTGACTAAAAACCTGCATAGGTGTTTGTAATTCAACATCTTTTAAGGTTGCAACATCTGGCAATTCAGGCTTCACGTATTGATAGAAGCCAAAAATTGTGGTGACTCCAAGAATTATGCAAATCAATGTTAAAAATAATAAACGCTTTATGAACTTCACCGGAGAATCCCTGATTGGTTGAGGCTGTGTAACGGCAAACCCTTGTACTCTTAGGTCAAAAATTTAGCACATAAGAGATATTAACTCTTATTTGGATGCTAATAACAACCTTTGCACGAAGAAAATTCTCTGGGTGCTAACAACATCGGCACGCAAGAATTTCGGAGCGAGAGTAGAGATGGATAAGCTATTAGTTACGGGCATAGATATTGGCCATAACAGCCTCAAAGCCGTGGTACTTAAACCCAATGGCAACAGTTACGCACTACTGGGTTACAAAGAAATAATACTTAAGGAAGGTATTGTCGCTGAAAATAACACCATAAATCATCAAGAAATTGTAAAGACCCTTAAAGAGATGAAAAAAGAGCTACCTTTTCGTGCTCGAAAGGTCGCAATTTCAGTTCCAGATAATGCTGTGATCAGTAAAAAGCTGCAGATAGAGCAGAACTTAGAAGAGAGTGAAAAGGAGTTTGCTGTTGTGCAAGCCTTCTCACATCAGTCTCCATTCCCCGTGGAAGAGCTGAGTCTTGACTTCATCAAGGTTGATACGGATGAGCAGATGCGAGGCACTGACAGTTATCAGGTCTTCGCGACTCGTAAAGACGTGGTAGAAACCCGAGTTGAGGCATTGCAGAAATCAGGCTTGAAACCAGTACTGGTGGACGTGCACTCACAAAGTCTTGGTCATATGTGGAAATTGGTTGCGGAACGTTTTCCTGAAAAGAACAAGTATTGTTTACTGGACATTGGTTCTTTGAACAGTTCTTTCACTATGTTCACTGAACAAGGTGAATTGTTTCATAAAGAATTTCCCTGCGGTACTCGCACTACGGGCAGTTTGTTTCAACAAGATCCATTAGCAGACGATGTACAAGTGGCAACGGAGCAATTTAATCGACAAATCGTTGAGCGTGTTAAACGTCAGATGCAGCTCTATACCTCAATTAATGGAAGCCAGGATATCAAAGGCGTTTGGCTTTCGGGAGAGGGCGCTGCAACACCTATGTTGGCCGAGGAGCTGTCTAGCCAGTTGGCACTAGAGTGTGAACTGCTTAATCCACTTGGTTTGTTTGAAATGAAAGTGTCTAAACGCAAACGTCGTGCCGCGGATTGGCAACACTTCACTGCTGCAGCCGGACTGGCTGTACGTGGTATTCAGTGGCTAGGAGGTGACAATGCTGTATCACATTAACCTTCTTGCCTGGCGTGAAAACCAACGTGAAGAGCATCGTCGTCGTTTTATTGGCTTGATTTTACTCGGGGCGATCGCTGCTCTGGGCGTGCAATGGGGGATCGGTAAGTACTACCAATACCAACAAGAACAGCAGCAACAGCGCTTGGATTATCTCGCTCACTATATCTCTCAACTCGATAAACGTATTGAAGCCATGAAGATAGCAGAGCAAGAGCACAGCAAAATTCTAGAGCGCCTAAAGACCGTTGAAGGGCTGCAAAATGGGCGCAATAAAACCACTGAGTTTATGAACCTGATGCCCTCAGTGATCCCTGAAGGCGTCTATGTCGATAAGATCAAAATGAACGACTACGAGATTGAGATCTCGGGTATTTCTGATAGCACCTCTCGTCTTGCCACCATGCTCGATAATATGGAGCGTTCCGCCAAGCTGCTGGATGTTGATATGCACTCCATTGTTCATGGTAAAGCGCGCTTTGGTAAAGAGTTCCAGACGTTCAAAGTCTCCTTCATGTTTAAAGACGCCTCTATAAAAGGAGGTAAGCAGCATGGTTAATTGGCAAGACCTAGAAATGGATGAAATCGCTGAATGGCCGCTGGCGCCTCAGTTGGTAGCGATTCTTCTTATGGTGGTGTTGATCCAAGGTTTTGGTTACTGGTTTTATTTGAAGCCAGAGGAAGCTCGCCTTAATACCTTGATCCAAGAAGAGCAGACTTTAAAAGTCGCGCTGAGGATCAAAGCCAATAAAGTCGCTGCACTGCCGCAGCTTCAGTCACAACTTGATGAACTGACCACACGCTATGAACTGCTTTTGCAACAACTGCCTGCACAGAAAGAATTGGCGACCATGCTAGCGTCGGTTAATGAACTCGGCATCGATAACAAGCTGACATTTACGCGTATTGATTGGGGAGATAAAGAGTCAGAGCATTTCCTTTACCGTTTGCCGCTCAATATTGAGCTAACGGGTGACTTCCATGACATCGGTCGTTTTTCACAGGCCATCGCCACCTTACCACGCATCATCACATTTCAAGATGTAACTTGGCAGCGAGTCAGTCAAGAGAGTGAAACCTTGCACTTCCGTGTAAGAGCAAACACTTACCAATTCAGACCAGAGGAAAAGAAAGATGCGAAATAAATCTTTGCTGATGGTTTGTATGGTGAGTCTGCTGAGTGGTTGCCAAGCCAATGATGAGTCACTGACCGACTTTATTCGCGGTGTAGAAAACCAAGCACGCCGTGATGTCGCCAAACTCCAGCCGACTGAAGAATATGTAGTGGTGAGTTACGAGCCTGAAATTTTGCGTGCCCCTTTTGAACTGCCAAAAGAGGCCACCATCGCAACTCAACCTGTTGCGAGGCAGGACTGTTGGCAACCACCGTCAAGAAAGCGCACTGGCAAACTGGAACGTTTCCCACTTAACCAACTTCGCCTTAAGGGTGTGATGGGAATGGGCAGTAGCGTCTCGGGTTTGGTTCAAGCACCGAATGGCACAGTGTACAAAGTGAAGCCAGGTCAATACCTCGGACGTAATAATGGCAAGGTAACCCACGTATCCCACAGCTATTTATTGATTAATGAAACCTTGCCAGACGGTTTAGGTTGTTGGCAAAAGCGCAAAGTGAAGTTGGCGTTGAGATAGGCATAGCCGCATTTATTTTTGATATTGAGTAATGATGAAAATGAGACACGGATTAACACTGACACCAAGGAAGCTAACAGGGCTCTTCTCTTTATGGTTCTTTCTACTTTTAGCCCCTTTCGTCGCAGCAGAAGAAGTACAGTCTAACTCGCTTAAGAGCATCGACTTCCGTACGAACAAAGACAAAGACGCCGTGATTGTGGTTGAGCTCGCATCACCCGCTGCGATTGTTGATATTAAACGCGTACAAGAAGGCTTGAGTATCGACTTACTCAACACCTCCGTTAAAGATGACCAGCTTTACCTACTTGATGTGAAAGACTTCTCGACGGTTGTCGAGAGCGTTGAGGTATTCCGCGATACTTCTACAACACGTCTGGTGGCTTATATAGATGAGGACTATTCTCACGACTACCGTCTTACTGGTCGTTATTTAGAGGTAAAGGTTGGCAAGCTTAAAGCCAACGAAAAAGCGCCGGATAAAAGCATTTTGGAAAAAGAAGGCAAGCTAATTTCGATTAACTTCCAAGACATTCCTGTGCGAAACGTGTTGCAACTTATCGCCGACTACAATCAATTTAACTTGGTCGTTTCTGACTCGGTCGAGGGTAACTTGACCTTGCGTTTGGATGGTGTGCCTTGGCAGCAAGTACTCGACATTATCTTGCAAGTGAAAGGGTTAGATAAGCGTGTTGATGGCAATGTCATTCTCGTTGCACCAAAAGATGAATTGGATCTGCGCGAGAAGCAGCAACTCGAAAAGCAAAAGCTAGAGAAAGAGATCGGTGAGCTTTCATCAGAGATCATCAAGGTGAACTTCGCTAAAGCGTCAGACATTGCTGAGATGATCAATGGGGAGGGCAACATCAGTATGCTTTCAGATCGAGGCAGTATGACCATTGATGAGCGTACCAACTCGTTATTGATTCGTGAGTTACCTGAGAATATTGAAGTGATTCGCGAGATCATAGAATCATTGGATATTCCTGTAAAACAGGTTCAGATTGAAGCGCGTATTGTGACTATTAATGAAGGTAACATGGACGAACTTGGCGTTCGTTGGGGCTTCACTTCCATTAATGGCAGTCATACTGTGGGTGGTTCAATTGAGAATAACCTTGCGACAATCGGCCTGTACGATGGTGGCGGTGAAGGTGATGACGGTGGCAGCAGTGTGGGTATTGATGACTTTCTCAACGTTAACCTTGCTGCGACCAGTCCAAATGCGACCAGTATTGCCTTCCAAGTTGCGAAGTTAGGTTCGGACACCTTACTAGATTTGGAACTTTCGGCGCTGCAACAAGAATCGAAAGCAGAAATTATTTCTAGTCCACGTTTGATCACCACGAATAAGAAGCCAGCTTACATTGAGCAGGGTACCGAGATCCCTTACCTTGAATCTTCTTCCAGCGGTGCGACTTCTGTGACGTTCAAAAAAGCGGTATTGAGCTTGAAAGTGACGCCACAGATTACGCCTGACAACCGTTTGGTGTTGGATTTGAGCGTTACGCAAGACAGACCGGGCCAAGTGGTAAAAACAGGCACTGGTGAGGCGGTGGCGATCGATACGCAACGTATTGGTACACAAGTTTTAGTCAATAATGGTGAGACAGTCGTGTTGGGCGGTATTTTTCAACACAGCATTACAAACTCCGTCGATAAGGTGCCTTTATTAGGTGATTTGCCGCTGTTAGGTGCGCTTTTCCGTCGAAGTTACGAAAATGTCGGTAAAAGTGAACTACTGATTTTTGTTACACCTAAAGTTGTGATTCAGTAAGAATCGGTAGGCAAAAAAACGATTAGATCAAAAATAAAGTTGCATTAGTGGCACCATGCTTGGATAATTTCGGGTCTTATCACGAATTATCTGTGAGGAATTGGTGCCACAAGCCTTGTGAAACAGCAGTTTGGCTGTGTTTTCTTGTGGCGATCTTATTGAATTAACGTTGTAAATTACCGCTAAATATGGCTGAGAAACGTAATATTTTCCTTGTTGGCCCAATGGGCGCCGGCAAAAGTACAATTGGTAGACACCTAGCACAGCAACTGCATATGGAGTTCGTGGACTCTGATACAGTGATCGAAGAACGCACTGGTGCAGATATCGCTTGGGTTTTTGATGTTGAAGGTGAAGAAGGCTTCCGCAAACGCGAAGAAGCTGTACTTGAAGACCTAACTCAAGAGCAAGGCATCGTGCTAGCAACGGGCGGTGGCTCTGTTAAGAGCAAAGAAAACCGCAACCGTCTTTCAGCACGTGGTGTTGTTGTTTACCTAGAAACAACTATTGAAAAGCAACTTGCTCGCACAAACCGCGACAAGAAGCGTCCTCTACTTCAAACTGACAACCCTCGTGAAGTATTGGAAAGTTTGGCAGGCGAACGTAACCCTCTATACGAAGAAGTAGCGGATTACACAGTTCGTACTGACGATCAGAGTGCAAAAGTGGTAGCCAACCAGATCGTAAAAATGCTAGAAGAGAGATAAGCATTTATCTTTTTCAAATTGGAGCACACCGATGGAACGGATTACGGTCAATCTAGCAGAGCGTAGCTACCCAATCTCAATTGGCGCCGGGTTATTTGAAGACCCGGCGTACCTTTCTCAAATTCTTTCAAATAAAAACGCAAATCAGAAAGTCGTCGTGATCAGTAATGTCACGGTTGCTCCACTGTACGCGGAAAAAATTCTTAGCCAGCTTGAACAGCTCGGTTGTGATGCCTCATTACTTGAATTGCCTGATGGCGAGCAATACAAAAGCCTAGACACGTTTAATCAAGTCATGAACTTCCTGCTAGAAGGAAGCTATGCTCGTGACGTAGTGATTATTGCGCTAGGTGGTGGTGTGATTGGTGACCTCGTTGGCTTTGCCTCAGCATGTTACCAACGTGGTGTGGATTTCATCCAGATTCCAACCACATTGTTGTCTCAAGTAGACTCATCGGTTGGCGGTAAAACCGCAGTTAACCACCCGCTTGGTAAAAACATGATTGGTGCTTTTTACCAACCTAAAGCGGTTATCATCGATACCAACTGTCTGTCGACGCTCCCAGAGCGTGAGTTTGCAGCGGGTATTGCTGAGGTGATCAAGTACGGCATTATTTACGATGGTGCTTTCTTCGATTGGTTAGAAGAGAATCTTGATCGTCTATACGCATTAGATGAAGAGGCTCTGACTTACGCGATTGCACGTTGTTGTGAAATCAAGGCGGAAGTTGTGGCACAAGATGAGAAAGAGTCAGGCATTCGAGCGCTGCTGAACTTGGGCCATACCTTTGGTCATGCGATTGAAGCTGAACTTGGTTATGGCAACTGGCTACACGGTGAAGCGGTATCTTCCGGTACAGTGATGGCGGCGAAAACCTCTCACTTACGTGGATTGATTTCGCAAGAGCAACTGGACCGCATCATCAATATTATGCGCCGCGCTAAACTGCCTGTGCATACGCCAGATACAATGAGCTTTGATGATTTCATGACGCACATGATGCGTGATAAGAAAGTCTTATCCGGTCAGCTGCGTTTAGTTCTGCCAACGGGCATCGGCAGTGCCGAAGTCATTGCAGACACACCGCAAGATATCATCAAACAAGCTATCGACTTCGGTCGTGACATTTAACCTTGTAATGGCGCCTATCGGCGTCATTCTTGTAGTTTATTAAGGTTATTTAGATGAGTTTCGCTCACGTTCTTGAATTGGATTCGCAAACCGAGCTTTTAGACAGATTAAGCTTGTTGACCAATTTTGGTTCTAACTTGATCGCAGTAAATGGCCAAACTGGGTACGGAAAATCTTGGTTGGCACAGCGATATCTTGAACTCGGTGCAAGTAACAAAAACCAATGTTTGTTACTTTGTCATTCAAATCAAGATGATGTGCAGCGTCGTATGCTCATTTTGAGCCAGATTGTTTCTGATGCACTGTTCAATCAGCAAGATACGTTGCTTGATAGTTTGGAGCGTATCTTAGGTAATGAAGCGTGTGATATCGCGATTGTGGTTGATGATGCGCACTTGTTGAGTGAAACACTGGTCTCAGAATTATGGATGTTGGTGCTAGCAGCACAAGCGAATCCAAAATGGAAAATCAACATCTTACTGTTTACTCAAAGTGGGCGTTTGGAATCGGTATTGTCGCGTATCAGCTACGGGCAAGAACTTAAGCCAGTTGAACTCGATATTGAGATGTTGTCAGAAGTTGAAGCGCGTCGCTTTTTTGAATCTTTGGTAATTCGATATGTCGACGATGAATCAGAAAAGCGCGTTCGAGATGCATTTAAGAAAGTCGACCCGGTTCCGGGGGACATCATGGCGTTAGGAGAGATGAAAGTGGAAAAAAGGATCATTATCCGCTCAATTGTAGGCTCACCCCTTAATATCGCATTGGTTGTATTGGTGCTGCTATTGCTAGCTGCTGGTGGCTATTGGTGGATGTACAATCAGCCGAGCCCTGACGATAAAGCACAGCAAATCACTGGCGCTATTGAGCAAACGGCTATTCCAACCCTAAGCGAACATCGAGCTACCAGTGGCGCAGATTCGACGATGAGCAACGAAGCTGAAGATAGCACGGTGCTTACTGATGCGACGGATGACTCTGATTCATTACCACCAACCGTAACGGATGAAGTGGCGAGTGTTGGCACGGAAGACAAGCAACAACGTGTTGTGATTGAGTCTGATGTGGTGGATGCATTGCTCGAGGGTAAGCCAGAAGAAGCGGATACTGATGAAATCAAACAAGTGGTTGAAGAATCGGTTCCTCAAGCGCAAAGCAGCTCGAGTTCTTCGCTCATCAATGTTGTTCAGACAGGTGAACAGTCTGCTGAAGCTCAAGTTATGCCAACTAAACCAGTGGTGAAGTTCTCTTTTGCTCGTGAAGAGCTTAAGGCCTTATCGCCACGCGGCTATACGCTACAGCTCGGTGCGATGACCGCAATGGAAGATGTGCAAGCGTTTCTCGATAAATACGACTTAAACGGTAAGGTAAGAATTTACCCAACGGTGCGCAGTGGAACGGAATGGTACATCATCACTTACCAAGATTACCCAACCATTCAATTGGCTCGTGACGCAGTCGAAAGCTTACCGGATACGCTTAAATCGCTGAGTCCTTGGGCAAAATCCTTAGGTCAGGTGCATCGTGAAATTGATCGCGTGAAATAATCCTGAGCTTCGTTGAAAAATATGTTACATTCCGCAGCCTTAATTTTTGGTCGATAGATAGAGCAGTAGATGAAAAAGCAACGAGCCTTTCTTAAGTGGGCAGGAGGAAAATACGGTCTGGTTGAAGATATCCAACGTCATTTGCCACCGGCTCGAAAGCTAGTTGAACCTTTTGTTGGTGCTGGCTCGGTTTTTCTTAATACCGACTACGACCACTATCTGCTAGCGGACATCAACCCCGACCTGATTAATCTCTACAACCTACTGAAAGAGCGTCCTGAAGAGTATATCTCTGAAGCAAAACGTTGGTTTGTTGCTGAGAACAATCGCAAAGAAGCTTACCTAGATATTCGCGCCGAGTTTAATAAAACTGATGACGTGATGTATCGCTCTTTAGCGTTCTTGTACATGAACCGTTTTGGCTTTAACGGCTTGTGTCGTTACAACAAAAAGGGCGGTTTTAACGTTCCTTTTGGTTCGTACAAAAAGCCTTACTTCCCTGAAGCTGAGCTAGAATTCTTTGCTGAAAAAGCGAAGAAGGCAACATTTGTCTGTGAAGGTTACCCAGAGACGTTCAGCCGAGCACGCAAAGGCAGCGTAGTTTACTGCGATCCACCTTACGCACCGTTGTCGAATACGGCGAACTTTACGTCTTATGCTGGTAACGGCTTCACGCTTGATGACCAAGCGGCATTGGCTGATATCGCAGAGAGAGCTGCAACTGAACGTGGCATTCCTGTTCTGATTTCAAACCACGACACCACACTAACGCGTCGCCTTTATCATGGCGCTGAACTGAATGTGGTGAAAGTGAAGCGAACCATCAGTCGCAATGGCAGTGGTCGTAATAAAGTTGATGAGCTTCTTGCTCTGTTCCGAGCACCTGATACGGACAAATCTGACTCCTAGCTCTCACACTATTGTATCTAAATAGTGGATCTCCCCACTGGCTTCGGTAGAATTGCGCGCAACAAATTGTTTGCTGTTTGCTCGCCACTACTGAGGTCAGGTATGAAAGATTTTCTAATTGCTCCATCCATTTTATCAGCTGATTTTGCTCGTCTCGGTGAAGACGTAGAAAAAGTACTCGCAGCGGGTGCGGATGTGGTGCACTTCGACGTTATGGACAACCACTATGTACCAAACCTGACTTTTGGTGCGCCTGTATGTAAAGCGCTACGTGATTACGGCATCACAGCGCCAATCGATGTTCACCTGATGGTGAAGCCTGTTGATCGCATCATCCCTGATTTCGCCAAAGCTGGCGCATCGATGATTACTTTCCACATTGAAGCATCTGAGCACGTTGACCGTACTCTTCAACTGATCAAAGAGCACGGCTGTAAAGCGGGTGTGGTTCTTAACCCAGCAACACCACTTGCACACCTTGAATTCATCATGGACAAAGTTGACCTGATTCTACTGATGTCTGTAAACCCTGGCTTCGGTGGTCAATCATTCATTCCTCACACGTTAGATAAGCTACGTGCAGTGCGTAAGATGATCGACGAGTCTGGTCGCGATATCCGTCTAGAAATCGATGGTGGCGTGAAGGTAGATAACATCCGTGAAATCGCCGAAGCGGGTGCAGATATGTTTGTAGCGGGCTCTGCGATTTTCAGTGAACCAGATTACAAGCAAGTGATCGACAAAATGCGTGCTGAACTTGCAGAAGTAAAATAAGCGCGACAAACACGCCCTGAAACCAGCGCGACAAACACGCCCTGAAACCAGCGCGATAACGCTATGATTTAAAAGGCTGCCACTTTGCTGGCAGCCTTTGTTGTTTCTGGCGCGAGGTTATAAAAAATATCCATCGTGGTGTGCAAATAATCACTTGCCTATTTTGCGTCCTTTCTGTACTATTCGTGCTCCTTAAAACTCAGTCAATTTTCTTTAGTTCCTTGCTTCCTCTGGACGACTGAGCCATTTGTGGAAGCTGAATAATCCGTAAGGAGCAACCAATGCGTCATTACGAAATCGTATTCATGGTGCACCCAGATCAAAGCGAGCAAGTTGCTGGCATGATCGAGCGTTACACTGGTTCAATCACTGAAGCTGGCGGTAAAATCCACCGTCTAGAAGACTGGGGCCGTCGTCAACTGGCTTACCCAATCAACAAGCTTCACAAAGCTCACTACGTTCTAATGAACGTTGAAGCTGGTCAAGAAGTGATCGACGAACTAGAAACTGCTTTCCGTTTCAACGATGCAGTTCTACGTAACATGATCATGCGTACTAAAGCGGCTATCACTGAGCAATCTATCATGCTTAAGCAGAAAGAAGAGCGTGCAGAGCGTGCTCCTCGTCGCGAAGAGCGTGCTGAAGCTAAGCCAGAAGCAGCTGCTGAGTAATATTTCTTATGACCAATCGAATGGAGCTGAGTGGCACCATTGCCAAGCCGCCCATTCGTAGTAAAAGCCCTGGTGGCATTGAACACTGTCGGTTTTGGTTAGAGCACCGCTCTACTGTTATCGAAGCTGACCTACCTCGACAAGTTTATTGTCGAATGCCGGTAGTCGTCAGTGGGCTTGGGTCACAAGCATTAACTCAGAATTTAGTACAAGGTAGTAACATTAAGGTAGGTGGATTTGTCGCCTATCAGACCGGCCGAAATGGCGTTGGGAAATTAGTGTTACATGCCGACAACATTACTCAAATTTAAGATCAGGAGATAGCCCATGGCTCGTTTCTTCCGTCGTCGTAAATTCTGCCGTTTCACTGCAGAAGGCGTACAAGAGATTGATTACAAAGACGTAGCAACTCTTAAAAACTACATCACTGAAGCTGGTAAAATCGTTCCTAGCCGTATCACTGGTACAAGCGCTAAATACCAACGTCAACTAGCTCGCGCTATCAAGCGTTCACGCTACCTAGCTCTACTACCGTACACTGATAAGCATCAGTAATCGGTCGTTTTATTAAGAAAGAGGATTAAGCAATGCAAGTTATTCTACTTGATAAAATCGGTAACCTAGGTGGTCTTGGCGACACAGTAAACGTTAAATCTGGCTACGCTCGTAACTTCCTTATCCCTCAAGGTAAAGCAGTTATGGCGACTAAAGGCAACGTTGAAATGTTCGAAGCTCGTCGCGCTGAACTAGAAGCTAAAGTTGCTGAGCAACTAGCTGCTGCTGAAGCACGTGCTGAGAAAGTTAACGCTCTAGAAGCAGTTGTTCTTGCTTCTAAAGCTGGTGACGAAGGCAAACTATTCGGTTCTATCGGTACTCGTGACATCGCTGAAGCTATCACAGCTGCAGGCGTTGAAGTTGCTAAGAGCGAAGTTCGCCTTCCTGAAGGTGCTCTACGTAACACTGGTGAGTTCGAGATCAGCGTTCAACTTCACTCTGAAGTTTTCGCTACAATCAACCTACAAGTTGTTGCTGCTGAGTAATTCAGTACCAAGCGAAATAGTAAAAAGCACCTCCTCGGAGGTGCTTTTTTTATGTCTGAATATTATGAAAAGCGGGAGTTAGAAGGCAAACAAAAGGTTGACGGAAAACACACTATCCGCCTTGCTCAAGCCTTCTGGCACTTTATCGTGATATTGACGAGAGTGCGCTAATTTAAGAGCAATGTCTTCGGTAATGTCATTGGTAACACTCAGATCACTATCAACACGAGTGTTGCTTTTACCAGCTACCAAAGTGACATCGGCAGAGAGACTTAAGTTATCTAAAGCTTGCCATGTGGTGTTGATATTACCACGTACGATACCTTCCTGAACGATGTCTGGAAAGATGATGTCATCGTCATCTATTTCATCTAAGTTTGGTTCCTGGTAACGAAAACCAGGACCGATCTCCGCTTCCAAAATAAACTTTTCTGTATATGCGAACTGGTAACCCAGACCGCCAGAAAGGGTGTAATCTTTAAAGTAAGCACTGTAGCGTGAATCAACCCCTTTAAAGCTGCCGTACAAGTAGGTTTTTGGGCCTAACTTATAGTCGCTTTGCGCGCTGTAGGTGGAAGAGCGCTTGTCTTCCTCCCCATCTTTATAAAGGTTGTAGTACTTCCATTCGCCGCTAGAACGGTGGCGACCAGAAGTGTATTCAGCACTCAGACGAGCATTCAGGGAACGAGAGTCCGTGTTACCTGTGTGAGCTTGATAGCCGAACTCGACCTCAGTTTGTAGAGGATCGGGCACTTCAATTTCTTGCTCTGGCTGTACTGATTCTTCAGCGTACGATGCTCCCGTGCAAAGTAAGCTAAAGCCAAGTAACCAGTATCGGGACACAAATACCTCGAACGTAATAAAAAAGGAGGGGCATGATACTGATACAGATGTTTTATTCGGTCAATGATAGGTTAATTTTTATTAGACCTAAGCTGAAGAACCTTATCATCAGGCCTGCTTTGCGCATTGAACTTTTCTAACTGTCTGTTTCAGCGTGATTGGGAGAGATTCTACCGCAATTGCGTAATTTCGCACCATAAAAAGCGCTTTCACAGTCAATTGCTTGTTGAATTCTTAACAAGTAATTGTCGCTTCAGGGAAGCATATTGGCTAGGTTTAAGGTTATAATCTTGGGTCATTAGTAGTTATCGAGCAAAGTCATGGCGGAAAACAGAAATCGCAAACCTTCAGACAGTCAGGTCGACGCAATCAAAGTGCCACCTCACTCGCTAGAAGCCGAGCAATCAGTAATTGGTGGTCTCTTACTGGACAATGAACGTTGGGACACGGTCGCCGAGCGTGTTGTGAGCAGTGATTTCTATAGCCGTCCTCACCGTCTAATCTTCGAAGGCGTAAAAACCATTCTTGAACAGGGTAAGCCTCTCGACTTGATTACCCTGTCGGAGCACCTAGAGCGTCACGAACAATTGGAAGACGTGGGTGGCTTTGCGTACCTTGCGGATCTTGCGAAAAACACACCAAGTGCAGCGAACATCAACGCTTACGCGGACATCGTAGCGGAGCGTGCAATTGTGCGCGGCCTGATCGGTGTAGCAAATGAAATTGCAGACGCTGGTTATGATCCTCAAGGTCGAAGCTCAGAAGACTTAATTGATATGGCGGAGAGTAAAGTTTTCGCCATTGCAGAATCTCGTACTAGCGAAAACGAAGGCCCACAAAACGTCGATAACATTCTCGAAAAAACGCTAGAGCGTATCGAGATGCTATACAAAACACCTCAAGATGGTGTGACGGGTGTAAACACTGGCTTCAACGACCTCAACAAAAAAACGGCGGGTCTACAAGGTTCTGATTTGGTTATCGTTGCGGCACGTCCATCGATGGGTAAAACCACTTTTGCGATGAACTTGTGTGAAAACGCGGCGATGGACCAAGACAAGCCGGTACTTATCTTCTCGCTAGAGATGCCTGCCGAACAGTTGATGATGCGTATGCTTGCGTCCCTATCTCGCGTTGACCAAACCAAGATCCGTACAGGTCAGCTTGATGATGAAGATTGGGCACGTATTTCTTCTACCATGGGTATCCTAATGCAGAAGAAAAACATGTACATCGATGACAGCTCTGGCCTTACACCAACAGAAGTACGTTCCCGTGCTCGTCGTGTGGCGCGTGAACACGGTGGTCTTTCGATGATCATGGTCGACTACCTTCAGTTAATGCGTGTTCCTGCTCTCTCTGATAACCGTACCTTGGAAATCGCGGAAATCTCGCGCTCACTTAAAGCGTTGGCGAAAGAGTTGAATGTGCCAGTCGTTGCGCTATCACAGCTAAACCGTTCCCTAGAGCAACGTGCCGATAAGCGCCCAGTTAACTCGGACTTGCGTGAATCGGGCTCTATCGAGCAGGATGCCGACTTGATCATGTTTATTTACCGTGACGAGGTTTACAACCCAGATAGCCCATACAAAGGCACGGCAGAAATTATTCTTGGTAAGCAACGTAACGGCCCTATCGGTTCGGTTCGCTTAACCTTCCAAGGTCAACACTCGCGTTTCGATAACTACGCGGGCCCTGCATTTGATATCGATGATGAGTAATGCAATGAGCTACATGAAAGCTGCGATGGCATGTATTGACTTGTCAGCACTGCAGCACAATTTACAACGCGTAAAAGAACAGGCGCCAGACAGCAAAGTGATGGCGGTGGTGAAGGCAAATGGCTACGGTCATGGTCTGCGCCATGTGGCAAAACACGCGACGCATGCGGATGCCTTTGGCGTAGCTCGCATTGAAGAAGCGCTTCAGCTACGCGCGTGTGGTGTGGTGAAGCCGATTCTATTACTAGAAGGTTTTTACTCACCTGGCGACTTACCTGTATTGGTGACCAATAACATTCAAACGGTTGTCCACTGTGAAGAGCAGTTGGTGGCATTAGAACAAGCAGAGCTTGAAACGCCAGTTGTGGTTTGGCTCAAAATCGATAGTGGTATGCATCGTCTTGGTGTACGTCCAGAGCAATACAATGAATTCATCACACGCCTGAAAGAGTGTCCAAATGTGGCGAAACCGCTGCGTTACATGAGCCACTTTGGTTGCGCTGATGAACTGGATAACAGCATCACGACAGAGCAAATCGACTTGTTTATGTCGCTTACCGCTGGCTGTCAGGGCGAGCGTTCTTTGGCGGCGTCAGCAGGCTTGCTTGCTTGGCCACAAAGTCAGTTAGATTGGGTTCGTCCGGGTATCATTATGTACGGCGTGTCTCCATTCAACGATAAAACCGCGCAAGATATGGGTTACAAACCTGTTATGACACTGAAGTCGCACTTGATCGCAGTACGTGAAGTGAAAAAAGGCGAAAGTGTCGGTTACGGCGGCATGTGGACCAGCGAGCGTGATACCAAAGTCGGCGTGATTGCGGTGGGTTACGGTGATGGCTACCCACGTACAGCGCCAAATGGTACGCCTGTTCTGGTTAATGGACGCAAAGTACCAATTGCAGGCCGTGTTTCTATGGATATGCTGACGGTCGATTTAGGGCCAGATGCGACTGATAAAGTAAGCGATGAAGCGATTCTATGGGGCAAGGACTTACCGGTAGAAGAGGTAGCAAGCCACATAGGCACCATTGCTTATGAGTTGGTGACTAAACTGACTTCTCGTGTCGAAATGGAATATTCGAAGTAACCCATGAAGAAAAGATTATTCTCAGTGCTGGCATTTTCTGCCAGCCTTTTTTTATCTCCACAGATAGTCGCGAAAGAGAAAGACTCAGCATTTGTTCCGTTCTATTTCAGTACTGAAACGCTCGGAAGTACAGTAGGCCTTGCTGGCGTTGCAAAAGGAGTAGGGCAACCGCAAGCTGCCTTGTTTGGTATGGGCCTGTATTCAGAGAAGGACAGCTACGTCGGTTTTCTTTCGGCCTTCAACTACGCTTTGTCTTCAAACCTTTTGTTTAGCACGCAGATGTATCAAGCGCGCTTTAACGACAACCCTTATTACTTAGGTGAACAAGGTTCGAATAGCTCTTCAACGGAAGATAAAACGGTAACCAATGGCGACGAAGAGAACTACAAACTGGAGTTCAAGTACCTGCTTCCTTGGGGCAATGTTCGTGAACACGGACTGATTGGTGCATTCCAACCAGTGAGAGATGTGAGCTTTGCTTCTCCGGTCGATTCTGGTGTGAGCTCAATTATCTTCACGCCGTTTTATTCTTCTCGTGAGTTAGATTTCTACAATGATAAGAAAGAAGAAGCGACAGGGTTCAGCCTGACATTTGACTGGGACAACCGCGACAGTGTGCGTAACACGACACGAGGCTCTCATACGTCGTTTGATTTAACCACGGGTGCAGAGAGCCTACAGTCGGAAGACTTATGGCTGAAGTGGGAATTTCAAAATAGTCAGTATTACTCGTTAGGTCCGTTGGGCGATTGGTTTGATCAGCAAGTGCTGGCGTTTGATTTCTATACTGCAGATACGCCGACATGGAATAAATGCGATGGCGCAGTATGTGCTCGTCCACCAGAGCAAGAGCAAGCTCGCTTGGGTGGCTTGTATCGTCTACGTGGTTATACCGCGGGTCGCTACCACGGCCGCAGTGCGATTCACTATTCTGCAGAATATCGGGTACTACCAGACTGGCAGCCGCTTGATGATATCCCTCTCATCAACTACTACGATCTGCCGTGGTGGCAATGGGTCGCGTTTGCTGAAGTGGGGCGAGTCGCGGACGATTATGATTTAAAAACACTGCATGAAGACATGAAGTGGAACGTCGGCGGTGCGGTGCGCTTCCAAGTCGAAGGGATTGTGGTTCGTGCTGAAATGGCCAAAGGTGCCGATGAAGGCACTTTCCGAGTCATGATCAACCAACCGTTCTAAATCGATATAAAAACAAAGGCTAACCTTGTGAGTTAGCCTTTGTTTTATCTGAACTATTCACCGTTGATGGTGGCAATAATACGACGACTGCCACCGTAATCTCGGTGTTCACCTAAGTAAATACCCTGCCATGTTCCTAAAGCTAACTGACCGTTTTGGATAGGAATTGTCACACTGCTGCCAAGTAGAGAGGCTTTAATATGTGCGGGCATATCATCATCGCCTTCATAAGTATGTTGGTAATATGGTGCACGCTCAGGCACAAACTTATTGAAGTGGGCTTCCATATCCATACGTACTGTTGGGTCTGCGTTTTCATTTAAGGTCAGGCTAGCGGACGTATGTTGAATAAACAAATGTAACAAACCTACTGAAAGCGATTGGATTTGTGGTAATTGTTGTTCAATTTCATCAGTGATTAGATGAAAGCCTCGGCTACGCGCTTTTAATTGTAGAGTTTTTTGTGCCCACATATGCGTTCCTTTGGAAAAATTTGGTTTGGCGTCTATCCTAATCCAGTTAGAGCCTGTCATTACGAAATGATATGATTCCCAACATCATAAATGAATTGTTTAAATTCGAAACAGGGAACGTGACCTAACTCAATGCGAGTGAAAGGGCACTCAGTCATAATTGGCGACTGAAAAAAAATTACAAAGACTTGTTTTGTGGCAATTTGCCCAAACATCTCATTTATATTCTATTTGCTTAATCGGGGATTCCGCAGTTTTCGCTAGACTGTCAGGAATGGAACCTACTGTAACATCGGGATAAAGACCATGTTGAAAAATATCAATCCAACGCAAACACAAGCTTGGAAAGCGCTAACTGCGCATTTCGAATCTGCACAAGATATGGATCTGAAAGAGCTATTTGCTCAAGACGCAGCGCGTTTCGACAAATACTCTGCACGCTTCGGCTCAGACATCCTAGTCGATTACTCAAAGAACCTAATCAACGAGGAAACTCTGAAGCACCTTTTCGCTCTTGCGAACGAGACTGAGCTTAAGTCAGCAATTGAAGCGATGTTCAGTGGTGAAGCGATCAACAAAACAGAAGATCGCGCTGTTCTTCACACTGCACTGCGTAACCGTTCTAACAAACCTGTAATGGTTGGCGGCGAAGACGTAATGCCTGCGGTAAACGCAGTTCTTGAGAAAATTAAATCATTCACTGAGCGCGTAATTGGCGGTGAGTGGAAAGGTTACACAGGTAAAGCAATCACAGACATCGTAAACATCGGTATCGGCGGTTCTGACCTTGGTCCTTACATGGTGACTGAAGCACTAGCACCATACAAAAACCACCTAAACCTACACTTCGTTTCTAACGTTGATGGTACTCACATCGTTGAAACTTTGAAGAAAGTAGACCCAGAGACAACGCTATTCTTGATCGCGTCTAAGACGTTCACGACTCAAGAAACTATGACAAACGCGCACTCTGCACGTGATTGGTTCCTAGCAACTGCTGGCGATCAAGCACACGTTGCTAAGCACTTCGCAGCGCTTTCTACTAACGCTCCTGCGGTATCTGAGTTTGGTATCGACACAGACAACATGTTTGAGTTCTGGGACTGGGTTGGTGGTCGTTACTCACTATGGTCTGCAATCGGTCTTTCAATTGCACTGGCTGTAGGTTACGACAACTTCATTGAGCTTCTAGACGGTGCTCACGAGATGGATAACCACTTCGTGTCGACAGATCTAGAAAGCAACATCCCAGTGATTCTTGCTCTGATCGGTATTTGGTACAACAACTTCCACGGCGCTGAGTCTGAAGCAATCCTACCTTACGATCAGTACATGCACCGCTTCGCGGCGTACTTCCAGCAAGGTAACATGGAATCTAACGGTAAGTACGTAGACCGTGAAGGTAACGCAGTGACTTACCAAACGGGTCCTATCATCTGGGGTGAGCCAGGTACTAACGGTCAGCACGCGTTTTACCAGCTGATTCACCAAGGCACTAAGCTGATCCCATGTGACTTCATTGCACCAGCAATCAGCCACAACCCAGCAAGCGACCACCACCAAAAACTGATGTCTAACTTCTTTGCACAAACAGAAGCACTGGCATTTGGTAAGTCTGCAGAAACTGTGAAAGCAGAATTTGCGAAAGCAGGTAAGAGCGAAGAAGAAATGGCGTCTCTAGTACCATTCAAAGTATTTGAAGGTAATCGCCCAACGAACTCTATCCTAGTTAAGCAAATCACACCTCGCACGCTAGGTAACCTGATCGCAATGTACGAGCACAAAATCTTCGTTCAAGGCGTTATCTGGAACATCTTCAGCTTCGACCAATGGGGTGTTGAGCTAGGCAAACAACTAGCGAACCAAATCCTACCTGAGCTAGCTGACGGTTCTGAGATTAGTTCACACGACAGCTCGACAAACGGTCTAATCAATGCATTTAAAGCGTTCAAGGCTTAATGTTTGAATAGAAAAACAAAAGGTCAGCAAATGCTGACCTTTTTTATTGCCTGAGGCAGAAACAAAAATAGGTTGGTACTGACCAACCTATTTCTTCTCGATTATTCGAAGCAAATCTCGATGAAGGCATTTCCCCACTGTGAAGAGAAAGGCATGATGATGATTGAACCTTCACACTTGTGGCGAATGGTATGACCTCGACCTGATACCACAACCGGTGTTGCCATATCAAAATCAAACCCACTTTCCGCTAGAATGCGCTTCGCTCCGCCTGTCACCATATTCGTGATTTCGCCCACCATGTCAGTCACTTCTTCGTTCAGTCCATTTGGACGTTCACCAAGCATGTTCTGCATGATTTCAAGTGCTAACGCTTCGTCAAAGGTAATCGACATAGAGCCACGAGTTTGTGGGCCAACCATGCCAATAAGGCCAGAAACGTCACCTCGTGCGATCTCATCTTTCTTGATTCGCGGTTTTTGTGGCTTCAATTCAAGCGAAGCCATGGTTTTTAGCACATTCATTAAAGAAGCCAAAAACGGGTTTACAAATTCAGCGCGCATAACGTTCTTCTATCTTTCTTATTTCGTCTCCGAGGAACATGCCTGGCACTCGCCATGGGTTTCGATAACGTGATTCGTCAGTTTGAATCCATGTTTCTCGGCGTTATTGGCTAACAAGGATATCAGCGTCTCGTCTTCAAGTTCAACGACATCGCCACATTTATCGCAAATTAGCAGTTGGAAAAAGTGCTGTTGAGTGTTGAACGAACAGCAAGTGATAAAGCTGTTGTTTGATTCCACTCGATGAATAAAGCCTTGTTCTAGAAGAAAATCTAATGCTCGGTATACCGTCGGTGGTTTAGCCTGTGGCTCACTCTCTTTCAGTTGCTCCAATAGCTCATACGCACTAGAGGCGCGGCGATTAGAACAAATGAGCTCAAAAACGCGTCGGCGTTGCGGCGTCAATCTTACTCCGCGCTCTGCGCAGATATGTTCAATTTGTTCAAGGATTGTTGGGTCCAAATCTTTCACCATAACTATCGGACGTGCTTTATGATAAACCATTTCTATACGAACTTCGTTTAGAAAGACTTCATTTTACCCACTATCAGACCGAAAATCATGAATTAAAGCAAGCAGGTGTATATCAGACAGAGTAACCGATATCACAGAACGAGATCCCAATGCCGAAATACACCAGTTGGGAAGTAAGCTCACAACACTCGCATCCACTGCACAGTGGGTATACAATACCCGACTTCATTTTTTGAGCGCACCGTCGCGCTCTATCTTGGCAACGTAAAAACGGGTGTTTATATCATGACTCATTCTTGCAGGCTCTCTGTAGCACCAATGTTGGATTGGACGGATCGTCATTGTCGCTACTTCCATCGCTTAATGACCAAAGAAACCCTGTTGTACACCGAAATGGTGACTACAGGCGCGATCATTCATGGAAAAGGGGATTTCCTGGCTTATAACGAAGAAGAGCATCCGTTAGCCCTTCAGCTTGGTGGTTCTAACCCAGCAGATTTGGCAACGTGTGCCAAGCTAGCACAGGAGCGCGGCTACGATGAGATTAACCTAAACGTGGGTTGTCCGTCGGATCGTGTTCAAAATGGTCGCTTCGGTGCATGTTTAATGGCAGAGCCTCAATTGGTCGCAGACTGCGTAGCGGCGATGAAAGACGTGGTAGACGTGCCTGTTACTGTGAAAACACGTATCGGCATCGATGACCAAGACTCTTATGAGTTCCTAACCGATTTCGTATCTATTGTTTCTGAGAAGGGTGGCTGTGAGCAGTTCACTATCCACGCACGTAAAGCATGGTTAAGTGGTCTAAGCCCTAAAGAGAACCGTGAGATCCCACCATTGGATTACCCACGCGCTTACCAACTGAAGAAAGATTTCTCACACTTAACGATTGCGATTAACGGTGGTGTGAAATCATTAGAAGAAGCGAAAGAGCATCTACAATACCTAGATGGTGTGATGATCGGTCGAGAAGCGTACCAAAGCCCTTATTTGTTGGCATCTGTTGACCAAGAACTATTTGGTTCAAACACGCCAGTGAAAAAGCGCAGCGAAATTGTTGAAGAGATGTACCCGTACATTGAAGCGCAATTGGCAAAAGGGGCTTACCTAGGTCACATCACACGCCACATGCTGGGTCTGTTCCAAAGCATGCCGGGTGCTCGTCAATGGCGTCGTCACATCAGTGAAAACGCGCACAAACCGGGTTCTGGCCTAGAAGTGCTGCAAGACGCACTAGCGAAGATCCCAAAAGAATTGAATGTGTAAATTTCACCAGTGGTTGGTGAAAATGACCAACTGACAAGTGATAAAGCCAGAGTGTGGAAATGCCTCTGGCTTTATTTTTGTCTAAATATCATTGGTTTATGCTGTTTTTTGTAAGTTGGTATGGAACCTGCTCTAGTAAAACTAAAACAAAGGAGAAGTGATTATGTTGGAGCTGATCTTTATTTTAGTTTTCACAGCAACCCTGTTGGTAACCGGTATTACCATGGTGACCGTATTTGCCGCGACAGGTATCGCATTGGTTGTGATGTTCTTGTTGGGTATGGTGGGCGCAGTATTAAAACTATTGCCTTGGTTGATAGTCATTGCATTAGGTATATGGTTTTTTAAAAACTTCGTCGCTCAGCCTCGTTATAAGTAACGGATTGTAGAGATTTAGTTGATGGCGGGCTGTGAGAGTATGTTAGTATTTCTCACATGCCCCTTAATGTTGAAATCAGCTATCTCGGAGTAAAAATTACATGACATATAAAGCGACCATCGCTTTAGCGACACTATCGTTGGCAGCGTCTAACCCTTGTTTTGCAGAGCAAGAGTCTTCTTTCACTACCAAGGTCGGTGCGGAAGTTTGGGTAGCGGATACCAAAGTGAATGAAGTAAGAAGAGATAGCGACACAACGGGTTCTTATTATGCTGCGATAGAGCATGACGTAAAGTACGTTCCCAATGCGCGCCTTCGTTACTCAAGTGTTGATGCGGATTACATGGGTTTCGACAAACTTGATCTCACTCTTTACTACCAAATTCTTGAACACGACTTGATGCATTTTGATGCGGGTCTGACCTTTAGTAATTTGAGCGATACAAAATACGTAGACGCAGGCACTAATGCTCGCACTGAAGACTTTGATGAGCTGATTTGGGCTTGGTACGGCTATGCAGAAATCACAGTGCCAAACACAAACTTTGATGTGATTGGTGAAATGAACTTCGGCGATAACAAAGGCATTAAGAGTACCGACCTAATGGCTGGTGTTCAGTACCGAATTCCTTTCCAAGAGTCTGAGTTAACATTCCGTGGTGGCTACCGTGTGATTGATTTAGAGTCTGAAGAATTCTTGTCGAACCTAGGTAAAGAGTTCATTTTTGCAGACGGCTTCTTTGTTGGTGCTCAGTTTTCTTTCTAAGTACGCTGCATTCATTCCTTTAAAACGTCGCTTTATAAGCGGCGTTTTTTTATATCACTTCATTATATTAAATCGAATTTCTCGCCCAAGTTTCAGTCTTCGACCATGCTTATTGAGAGCAATGTAGAAAAGTTGGAGCAGGGATTGCGATGACAATAAATGAATTACGACATCTATTTCGTGACAACCAGCTAGTAGAAGCCATCATCGAGCCTTCAATTCAAGAGGGAGGATGGGTTGTTGAGTTTCGCCATGCCCGTGGAGGGTTTGTTTGTCTCACAGACAGTCATGGGGAAGAGTGCCTATATGATGACCTCGATACGGCATCAAAATCCGCGTTGGCGGTTGGCTTTCAACAAGTTCGTATTGAGGATCGCTGAGCACTAGGTCCAGCGTTCTTACTTCCAAAAAGTTATAAAACATTCTCTTCTATTCTTTCTTGTTATTAGAGAGAGTGGTTAATCTATCGTCACGCAATGAATAGGGATGTCGTGACAATGTCTTTTCAACAGAATGAATATTCTCACAAGAAAGTGTCGGAAGATAATAATGGGCAGGGTGGTAATCCACCAATCGCAAGCCCACTAAATGACCAGCAATTTAACTCACTCCAGCAAACTGTCTCAGAGTTGTCTTCACAGCAACTGGCATGGGTCAGCGGTTACTTCTGGGGACTCGCTCAAAACCAACCAAGCGCGGCGGCTGCAACACCAATCGCACAAGCGGCTGCTGCAGTAGCTGCAAAGCCAGCAGGCAAACTGAGCATCATTTTTGCTTCTCAAACCGGTAACGCGAAAGGCGTTGCTGAAGCACTAGAGCAAGAAGCTAAAGCTGAAGGTATTGCTGTAGAGCTGTTTGATGCCAGCGATTACAAAGGAAAGAACCTTGCGAAAGAGACCCACGTGATCATTGTGGCGTCGACCAACGGTGAAGGTGAAGCGCCGGATAATGCTATTGAACTGCATGAGTTCCTTCAATCTAAGAAAGCACCAAAGTTACCAAACCTGCAATACGCCGTGATTGCGCTGGGTGATTCTAGTTACGAGTTCTTCTGCCAAACGGGCAAAGACTTTGATAGTTACTTGTCTAAGTTAGGCGCAACAGCCTTCATCGATCGCATTGATTGTGATGTGGATTATGAAGCGCCGGCGGCAGAATGGCGTAAGCAAGCGCTTGAACAAGTAAAAGAAGCCCTTTCTTCAGGTAATGAAGCAGAAGTCGTTCAACTACCTGTTGGTCAAGCCGCTCCAGGACATTCTGCTTATAACAAGCAAAACCCATATACCGCAACATTACTGACTAGCCAGAAAATCACGGGCCGTGATTCAGGTAAAGACGTTCGCCATGTAGAGATTGATCTTGAAGAGTCGGGTTTGACCTATCAGCCAGGTGATGCGCTAGGTGTTTGGTTCGACAATAGTTCAGAATTAGCCAACGCTATCTTAGCTAAGGCTGGTCTCTCTGGTGTAGAAAGTGTTGAAGTGGATGGCGAAAGCCTTTCTATTCACAGTGCATTGGTTAGCAAGTACGAAATCACCGCATCAAACCCTCAGTTTGTCACCAAATTCGCAGAGCTATCTGGTAGCAAGAAACTACAAAAGCTAGTGGAAGATAAAGACAAACTTCGTGAGTACGCAGCAAATACCCAAGTGGTAGATGTACTTGCAGAGAAGAAGACCAAATTAAGTGCAGAAGAATTAGTTGGTTTACTTCGTCGATTGACGCCTCGTCTATATTCTATCGCTTCGAGTCAAACGGAAGTCGATGAAGAAGTTCATCTAACCGTAGGCTTGGTTGAATACGACAAAGGTGATGAAAAGCGCTATGGCGGAGCATCAAGTTTCCTCTCTCAACGTCTAGAAGAAGGCGGTGAAGTGAAGGTGTTTGTTGAGCACAACAATAACTTCAAACTGCCACAAGATGACAACACTCCAATCATCATGGTTGGTCCTGGTACCGGTATTGCGCCTTTCCGCAGCTTTATTCAGGAGCGTGATAACCGTGACGCGGAAGGCAAGAACTGGTTGTTCTTTGGTGACCGTACCTTTACTCAAGATTTCCTTTACCAAGTGGAATGGCAGAAGTACCTCAAGTCAGGTTTGCTGACTCGCCTTGATGTTGCGTTTAGCCGTGACCAAGCAGAGAAGGTTTATGTTCAACATCGCATCCTAGAAAACGCTGAACAAGTTTGGCAATGGATTCAAGATGGTGCCTACATCTATGTATGTGGTGATGCCACTCGTATGGCAAAAGATGTTCACGATGCTCTGGTATTTGTAGCCGAGCAACAAGGCAAGCTATCTCGTGAAGAAGCCGAAGCATTTATCAACGATCTACGTAAAGCGAAACGTTACCAAAGGGATGTGTACTAATGAGCGCGAATCAACAATCAAACAGCCAAGAAGTATTAGGTGAGGTGCTTGGTCCACTCTCGGATAACGAGCGCCTTAAAAGAGAAAGTAATTTACTGCGTGGAACGATTGAACAAGATCTGCAAGACCGCATTACTGGTGGCTTTACTGCAGACAACTTCCAATTGATTCGTTTTCACGGAATGTACCAGCAAGATGACCGCGATATCCGTAACGAGCGTGCTAAACAAAAGTTGGAGCCGCTGCACAATGTCATGCTTCGTGCGCGTATGCCGGGTGGCATCATTACGCCAAAGCAATGGCTAGCGATCGACAAGTTTGCAACTGAGCATTCTCTATATGGAAGTATTCGTCTTACTACTCGTCAAACGTTCCAGTTCCATGGCGTGCTAAAACCAAATATCAAGTTAATGCACCAAACGCTCAACAGCATTGGTATTGATTCGATTGCAACTGCGGGTGATGTTAACCGTAACGTGTTGTGTACCACTAATCCAGTGGAGTCGGAGCTACACCAAGAAGCTTACGAATGGGCGAAGAAGATCAGTGAGCATCTACTACCGAAGACACGCGCTTATGCAGAGATTTGGTTGGACGGTGAAAAAGTAGAAAGCACGGAAGAAGACGAACCGATTCTAGGTAAGAACTACTTACCACGTAAGTTTAAAACCACAGTGGTTATCCCACCGCAAAATGACGTAGACGTACACGCTAACGATCTTAACTTCGTAGCGATTGCAGATAACGGCAAGTTGGTTGGTTTTAACGTACTTGTTGGTGGCGGTCTAGCGATGACGCATGGCGATACGTCAACCTACCCACGTAGAGCGGATGACTTTGGTTTTATTCCATTGGAGAAAACACTTGATGTTGCTGCTGCTGTAGTAACAACTCAACGTGATTGGGGTAACCGTTCAAATCGTAAGAATGCAAAAACCAAATACACATTAGATCGTGTTGGTAGTGATGTGTTTAAAGCGGAAGTAGAAAAACGTGCCGGTGTTAAGTTTGAGCAAAGCCGTCCTTACGAATTCACAGAACGTGGTGACCGTATCGGTTGGGTTGAAGGGATAGATGGTAAGCACCACCTAGCACTCTTCATCGAAAACGGCCGTCTATTAGATTTCCCGGGTAAACCACTTAAGACAGGCGTTGCTGAAATTGCCAAAATCCACAAAGGCGATTTCCGTATGACAGCAAACCAAAACCTGATTGTTGCTGGTGTACCAAAAAGCCAAAAAGCGAAGATCGAGAAGATTGCTCGTGAACATGGCTTAATGGATGACGGCGTAAGTGAACAGCGTAAGAACTCGATGGCGTGTGTGGCGTTCCCAACGTGTCCATTAGCAATGGCAGAAGCAGAGCGCTACCTTCCTCAGTTCGTAACCGATGTAGAAGGTATTCTAGAAAAGCATGGTATCCCTGAGGAAGACAATATCATTCTGCGAGTAACAGGGTGTCCAAATGGTTGTGGTCGAGCAATGCTGGCAGAAATCGGCTTAGTTGGTAAAGCACCAGGTCGATACAACTTACACCTAGGTGGTAACCGCGGTGGTACTCGAGTACCGAAGATGTATAAAGAGAACATTACGGATAAGCAAATCTTAGAAGAGATTGATCAGCTGGTGGCTCGTTGGGCTGCTGAACGTGAAGAAGGCGAAGCATTTGGTGACTTCACAATTCGAGCTGGCATTATCCAAGAAGTGTTCGTATCAAAGAGGGACTTCCATGCTTGATTCTGTAGCGTCCAAACCGGAGCTAGCAGAGTTACTGACATTAACAAAGACGGAGCAAATCCTCCGTCTTGCTCAAATCAATGTCGAGCTCGAACAGCTTTCGGCACAAGAGAGAGTAAAGTGGGCATTGGAGAACTTAGAAGGGGAGTTCGCAGTCTCTTCCAGTTTCGGTATCCAAGCCGCAGTGATGCTACATCTTGTGACACAACACAAGCCGGACATTCCAATTATCCTAACGGACACCGGTTATCTATTTGCAGAGACTTATCAATTTATCGACCAGCTGAAAGCGCAACTGAACCTCAACCTTAAAGTGTACCGAGCAAAAGAAAGTGCCAATTGGCAAGAAGCACGCTATGGAAAACTTTGGGAACAAGGTATAGAGGGAATTGAAAAGTACAACAAGATAAACAAAGTCGAGCCAATGCGACGAGCTCTACGTGAGCAAAACGTCGGTACTTGGTTTTCAGGTTTGCGTCGAGAGCAAAGTCAATCTCGTGCAGGTCTACCAATCTTGTCGATTCAAAATGGCGTATTTAAATTCTTACCAGTGATCGACTGGACTAATAAGGAAGTGCACTACTACCTAGAAGAGCATAGTTTGAGTTATCACCCTCTTTGGGAGCAAGGCTACTTATCAGTAGGAGATACCCATACCAGTAGAAAGTGGGAGCCGGGTATGTCAGAAGAAGAAACCCGTTTCTTTGGCTTAAAGCGTGAGTGTGGATTACATGAAGACGACGGTAATGAGCAGGATGGCTCAGGCATTTAGATGCTAATCTGGCGAAAGCCGTGTTCAGAGTAAATAAAGAAAGCTGCTGTAAAGCAGCTTTCTTTATTTATAGAGGAAGAAAAAGAGGGTGAAAAAGGATAACTCTGTGGATAAGTTGTTTGCTTTCTTGGGGTAAAGTTGGATAAATAAAGGTTTGATCGAAAACTCATCGTTTAACCATTATTTTTGCAATTTTTGCAAAATAACGCTTGCCAATGTGAGCGCGATCCCTATAATGCCTCCTTGTCGACAGGGCAGAGCTCACAAGGCTTAAAAGCAAAGTCGACAAGGTCAGAAAGAAAAAACGAAATAGTTAATTGCTTTTACTTTAAAAAATAAAATAAATAGCAAAAAGTGTTTGACACAGAAAATTATCTCGCTAGAATGGCCGCCTCTTCCGAAGTGATGTGAATCACAAAGAAGAGTAGCTCTTTAACAATATAGACCTATCAATCTGTGTGGGCACTCGTTGATGATAATCCAATTAGATACCTCGGTATCAAATTAGGTTTCAATGATACGAAGTGACCATTGAATCGAAAGATTCAGCACAGTCAATTCAAACATTACTTATGTAATGTTCAGTATTCATTGAGCCGACAAAATCTTAAATTGAAGAGTTTGATCATGGCTCAGATTGAACGCTGGCGGCAGGCCTAACA
>NZ_JAADJW010000036.1:0-55034 GCF_010092875.1 Vibrio sp. LB10LO1 | reverse complement strand
TGTTAGGCCTGCCGCCAGCGTTCAATCTGAGCCATGATCAAACTCTTCAATTTAAAGTTTTTGATTCCCTAAATAAATAGGGAGAGGCTCAATGAATACTGACTTCAAAACTACTTATGTAATTTTAAAGCTATTATCGTCCCAACAGAACGATAATGAATTGACTGTGCCAAGTCCTAAGACTTGATTGGTCACTTCGTTTCATTGAAACCTAATTTGATACCGAGGTATCTAATTGGATTATCATCAACGAGTGCCCACACAGATTGATAGGTCTATATTGTTAAAGAGCTTTTCTAACTAACTTGCCGCTTCAGCGCCTCGTCGTTAGGGGTGCGTATCTTACGCTTTCCATTTTGAGAGTCAAGCATTTTTTTCAAATTCTTTTTTCTCTTTTTCCGACTCGCTGTGTGACTTTCGTCTCACTCCGTGTCGGTGGATGCGCAGTATAGGGAATCCAGAAATGAGCGCAACTCTTTTTTTGAAAAAAACTTACCAAGCGGTCACTAATCCATCAAATGCGTTATATCTGCATATTTCTTCGTCACATTTGAGACATATCACAGCAATTGGTTGGAAAAACACCAACCATATACGTAAGATCCATGTGTCTATTTTGTTAATAGGCAGACAATCTCTTTATCATCTATATGTAGTAATCAAAATGACGTCTAAAAAAAATCTGACTTTGTGTGCTGGGTTGGCGGTCATTGGGGGAGTCATCTTCTCTCAGTTACCTGTGCCACCTGCCTTGAGCTTTGTTATCGGTGTTATCGCTACTGCTTTTCTTTTTTCACTTTCTAGCAAAACACCTGTTCTTCAATCTTCGGATTCCGATCCTTCAACTAAAACGCTGTATGTCGGCAACCTTCCTTATAAGGCTAATGAGAGTCACGTTCGTGATTTGTTTGCTGAGTACGGACAGGTTTACGCGGTACGCTTAATGAAAGATAAGCGTACAGGTAAAAGAAGAGGGTTTGGTTTCGTAGTGATGGCAGCGGCAGATGCAAAACCTGCTATCGCTAAACTTAATGAGAAGGAATATATGGAGCGTACGCTTAAAGTGCGTATTGCAAACGACCCTAAACACCCG
This sequence comes from Vibrio sp. LB10LO1, assembly GCF_010092875.1. Lineage (NCBI taxonomy): Bacteria > Pseudomonadati > Pseudomonadota > Gammaproteobacteria > Vibrionales > Vibrionaceae > Vibrio > Vibrio sp. LB10LO1. The sequence goes on along the minus strand of NZ_JAADJW010000036.1, from coordinate 53,941 downwards.
GAAGGCGGTAAACCTGAACAGGATTAAAGCCTAAGTTCGCCAAACAGGTATTCAGTGCATCTTCTTGCCAAGGAGGTGCACTGGCATAAATCTTCTTACTCCCCTCTTCTCTACTCGCTTGCTTCATGTCACTAAGCAATAATGCTTTCACACGACGCGCGATGGCTTCACCCGAATCAACTAACGTTACTTCTCCACCCAATGCTTGATGTATTTCTTCTTTGATTAGAGGGAAGTGAGTACAGCCCAGTACTGCGACATCTACTTTATTACGCAGTGGGAGAAGAATACTTTCCAGCTCTGAAAGAGAAATGCGTTCACCGCGCAACTTTTCTTCTGCCATATCCACTAGTCGAGTCGAGCCTAATAACTCGACAGGTTTACCTTGAGCAAAGTCGCGGATAAGTTCATGGGTATATTGACGAGTCACGGTCGCTGGCGTAGCAATTAGCCCAACGCCTTGAGAAGCAAGTAGTGATGCCGGCTTTATCGCAGGAACTACACCAACAACTGGGATAGATAGATTAGCACGCAGTGAAGGCAGCACTATGGTACTTGCGGTATTGCAGGCGATGACCACGATGTCAGCTTGATGCTCTTCGACCAACGCTGCCACCAGCTTATTAACACGAGTAATCAGCACATCTTGATCGAGTTCGCCATACGGGTAGGCTTCGTTATCGAACAGATACAAGTAATCCATATGTGGCAGAAGTCGGTGGATTTCTTGGAAGACCGATAACCCTCCGACACCGGAATCAAACACTAGGACTTTTTTCTTACTTGATGCTCGCACGAGTCTTACCTGCAAATTAGAGACTCGGCGATCATACTGGTTAGATTTGTTTTGGCAATGCTTTGGCTTGGTATCTTTGATGACTGAATCGCTCCCCTATTTCCACTTCAAGCATAGTCAATTCTATATGTCCTTGAAATGAAGGGGTTGATGTCACCAATGTATGGAATTCGCCATTTTCTCCGCAGGGATCAATATGACCGGGGAATGACTCTATTAGTGCTTTGTCATACCAACGTCCACACCACTCCGACTGCAATAATTCTCCATCGGTCGTTACCAGCATGGTTTGAATGCCACGATCGACAATTTCAGTTGCTAACACCCTGCTCTCTTCTCCTAGCAAAGGGAAGACACACTCCCAACCAGCAGGCTCAATATAGCTGCGTCGATAATCGGCAATACCATTACAGAACATATCGCCAAACGCGACAGCTTCAATGTTTAGTCCACTACTATGTAATGCATGAACGATAGTCGATTGATAAATGTCGTTACTCGGGAAGACTTCTGGTAGTTCGATAGTTATGAGCGGAAGACCAAGTAAGTCAGCCTGCATTTGCACGACCTCAAGCGGGGTTGCTTGGAAAGGCACTTCTTTATCAACGTAGGTGGTGTACAAGCCAACCACCCGATAAAGCGGATTCTCGTTTAGTCGCTCCAACGTTAGCGTAGAGTCTTTACCACTCGACCAGCTGACCACGACACGTTTTGCTTTTGTCATTAACTTTCCTCGTTACCTATTTCCACTCGGACCTGACTCACAATAAGAAAGACCGCCGATGTGGCGGTCTTATTAGATTTGATTAGAAGCGGTAGTCTGCCGAAACAAAGTACTGGCGCCCTGGTGTCGCGTAGCCCACGTACATCTCGTAATCTTTATCAAAAGCGTTGCTTAGCTTCGCGTTGATATCCCAGTTTTGGTTTACTGCGTAAGAAGCCGTAAAGTTCCATAGGCTGTAGCTCGGCAACCTTGTGCTGCCATTAAAGCGTTCACCTTGGTAAAGATATTGCGAGCCCAACGTCCATTGGTCAAACGTCGCGTAAGCGTTCCACTTAGCACCACGCTTAGAGCGGTAAGCGAGTTGCGTATCTTCTGCGCCAGATTTATCGACAGGGTCTTTATAATCTAGGTAGAACTCATGAGATACGATATCTGTATCGAGTTTCACTTCTAGTTCGACACCCTTGATCTCAGCTTCACCAACATTTTGCATGCCAGCGCCTTCCCAAATCAACATGTTCTCAATTTGGTTGTAGTAACCCGTTACCGTCCAATCAACAATCGATACAGCACCAGATAGCGACAGCTCGGTATTTTCTGATTCTTCTGGTTTTAGGTTTGGCATTTCGTAGCCTGGGTAATACAAATCAACAAAGCTCGGCGCACGGAAAGCAGTACCATGGCTCAGGGTTAACTCATAACCTTCGTAAAAACTCCAACCCGCCGCAGTTTGCCACGTGGTGTTGTTACCAAACTGATTGTTGTCGTCATTACGTACACTTGCTTCTAACGTCCATACGTCATAAGCGTATTGAGCAATGGCGCTTATACCAAAGTTGGTTCTTGGGTTCTTTTCTGGATCGTAACTCTGGGAAGGTCCCCAATCACTTGGCGCAATGTAGCCCTTAGCGAGCTTTTCTGTGCGGTAGTCCAAACCACCACCAACGCTCCACTCTTCGTTTACGCTGTACGAGTTCAACCAAATCGCATTGAACTGCTCAATAGCAACGTGATCGCCGGTTGATTTGCTTTGACCTGATTTATGGTCATAGTTGTCTTGTTGGCCGTAAGCCAGTTTCAATTCAGATGAGTAAACGTCTTTGTTGTATTCCAACGACAGATCGGCGCCTACATACTCTACTTCACCGGTTTTCTTCTCGTGCTTATCAACCGTGCCCCATGCAGGATTACCATAGCTACTGTTGTCGTAGTCGTACTCATTGTTGTAAGCACTCACCCCAACATAACCAGATAAGTTGTCAGAAAAGTTTTGTTGGTAACCTAACTTCAGGTTGAGCGTTTCAAAGCCGTGCTCATCGCCATCATTTACACCCGGCAACGGTTTCACATTAAAACCATCGGTTTTCTCGTAACCTAGAACACCTTTAAAGTGTTTACCGTCACCTACCGGCTTAGAGACAACAAACGTCCCTTTCTTATGGTTATCCGACCCATAACCTGCGGTCACACGGCTCGCATCACTATCAATGTTCGCTCGAGTAATAATGTTGATTACGCCAGAAATCGCTTCTGAGCCATAAATAGAAGCACGTGCACCACGAATGTAGTCGATACGTTCAATAGAATTGATTGGAAACTGATTAAAATCGACGCCGCCCATAATCGCACGAGGCATACGAACCCCATCGACTAAAACAAGAACTTGGGATGAACTACCACCTCGCACATAAATAGAGGCGGATTGGCCACGCCCACCGTACTGGGCAACTTCAACACTCGGTAGTGTACGGAACACATCAAACAGACTGTTTGCTTGCAGGCGCTCAATATCTTCTTTAGTGACCGTAACGGTTTGTGCGAGAACCGCACCATCAATTTGCTGGAATCGGTTTGCGGTAACCACAACCGTTTCGTCTGCAGAGGCTTCTTGGGCCTGTAAATAAAAGGTAGGTGAAAGCAGCGATACACACGTGATCGCAAGAAGTGTTTTTCTCATTGTATTGTCCTAAATCGCGTAATTCCTACCGAGCCCTACTCATATTGAGCAGTCCAGTGCTGTGGCTCAGTTGCTGGCAGGTATTCGGACTTAAGAGCGAGATTACATCACCTACTTGCTCGACTTCCCACATAAACTAATGCAGTGTCTTGTTGAGCGTTCGTTCTCCTTTACCGCTGCGCGTCAGTTCTGGATTTCCACCAGATTCCCATTTCAGCCATCTAGATTGCTAGATAGCACCAGCTTGGGGCAAATACTATTAAGCTATTGATTATTTGTCCAGCCAATATTACCCCTGACAATTGTAACGATTTGGTTCATTGGTGTATCAACTGACACAGAACACACTATCTTTAAATCAATTAGGGTACAAAACTGGACATCCTATTGAGATTGAATAAAATCTGCGCTCTTAAATTGAATGCACCATAAAAGGTAAGATCATGGCTACTCTTGATGTAAACCCACAACGCTACCAAGAACAACTGGCTGAAAAAGTCGAACGTCTGAACGATATGTTCGCGCCATACAACGTGCCAGAACTGGAAGTGTTTGAATCACCAGAGCAGCACTACCGCATGCGTGCTGAGTTCCGTGTTTGGCATGAAGGTGAAGACCTTTACTACATCATGTTCAACCAAGAAACTCGTGAGAAATACCGCGTTGACCAATTCCCAGCAGCAAGCCGTCTGATCAACGACCTGATGCCACTATTGGTTGAAGCGATGAAAGACAACGAATCGCTACGTCGTAAACTTTTCCAAGTGGACTTCCTATCAACGCTCAGCGGCGAGATTCTGGTTTCACTGCTTTACCATCGCCAACTTGATGAAGAGTGGATTGAAAACGCAAAAGCACTCAAGCAGCGTTTAAATGATGAAGGCTTCAACCTAAACATCATTGGTCGTGCTCGTAAGATGAAGATTGTCTTAGACCGCGACTACGTAATCGAGAAGCTAGACGTAAATGGCCAGAGCTACATCTACCAACAAGTTGAAAACAGCTTTACTCAGCCAAACGGCAAAGTCGCAGAGAAGATGTTGGAATGGGCGGTTGACTGTACTCAAGAAAGTACGGGTGACCTACTAGAACTTTACTGTGGTAACGGTAACTTCTCTCTGGCGTTGGCTCAAAACTTCGATCGCGTACTTGCAACAGAACTAGCGAAGCCATCTGTGGTTTCTGCGCAATACAACATTGCAGCGAACGAGATTGATAACGTACAAATCCTACGTCTATCAGCAGAAGAGTTTACTCAAGCAATCGAAGGTAAGCGTGAATTCCGTCGTCTACAAGATGCAGGCGTGGATCTGAAGAGCTACAACTGCAATACGATTTTTGTCGATCCGCCACGCTCTGGTATGGATGTCGACACTTGTAAAATGGTGCAAGGTTACGAGCGCATCATGTACATCTCTTGTAACCCAGATACTCTGAAAGAGAACTTGGACATTCTATGTGAAACCCACAATGTGACGCGTTTTGCTCTGTTTGACCAGTTCCCTTACACACACCACATGGAAGCAGGTGTACTGTTGGAACGTAAAGCGTAATCCACCAGCCTAAGGCATAAAAAAAGCGAGCTCAATGGCTCGCTTTTTTGTTGGATTCGTTTTGCTTATTCAGCGGTGGTCTTCTTTTCCATGAAACCCAGTTTCTTACCGATCCACGCTAGGAGAATCATTGAAACCAGAATCGCGAAGAAGTTAGAGCCTGCTTCTGGGTATTGCGCTTTGATAAACGCAGAGTGACCAAATGCACCCACGAAGAAACACGCCAGACCAACAAGTGGGATATCTTCTGATACTGGGTTGTTAAGATATTCTTGGTAAAGCGCTTGTACAGCTAGCACGAGTGCAATCAGAGGGAAGATGGAAAAAGACACTTCGCTCATGGTCAACCATGACAACAAAGCATCACCACACATACCTGCAACCAGTGCCAAAATCAGCGTTTTCTTTTCAGATTTATTTCCATTCGACATTATTCTATTCCGCCTTTTAATCGGTTACGTTCACGTTCTTTGCGATACCAATAGGCCCCTTTGGCTATCATTCGCAATTGCATGATCAATCGCTCGGCGAGTTCATCGCGCTCACGTCGATCTAAATCTAAAGCTTCTGCACCGGAGCTAAACACCAAAGTGACCGACGCCTCAGCTTGAGTAAACGCCTCTTCTTTGGTCATGCCCGTGCTCATTAAGTACTCAGTTAATTCTGCCGCAAAATGCTGAATTTCTCGAGCGACGGCAGTACGAAATTCAGAAGAAGTGCCAGAGCGCTCACGCAACAATAAGCGGAAAACGTTAGGACTACTTTCAATGAATTCCATGAAGGTTTCAACTGAAGTTCGAATCACACTGCCTTCTTTAACAATACGCTGACGCGCTTGGCGCATCAGTTGGCGTAACAATAAACCGCCTTCATCCACCATGGTTAAGCCCAGCTCATCCATATCTTTGAAGTGACGGTAAAAAGAAGTTGGTGCAATCCCTGCCTCTCGGGCAACCTCACGCAAGCTGAGATTGGAAAAGCTGCGATCCGCACTGAGTTGATTAAATGCCGCATCGATCAACGATCGACGTGTTTTTTCTTTTTGCTGCGCGCGGATTCCCATCGATTTCATTCTTTAACTTGCTCTTTTTCTATTGGGTACGAGAGCTTCAATATAACGCATATCGCCCCCACGTATAAAGCGACGTTATCTACCGATAAGCGGCGAGCACGTTACTATTGCCATGCATCCAATTGCAATATTCTCGCTTCAAATAGTAGACATGCAGCATGCCAATTAGTTCTTTTGGGCGATTCTGCGTGATCACTTCCACTCTCTAGCAGGCATGACATGTTCCCAATAGAGTAAATGAGTTAAAATCCCGCTACAGCAATGTTAAGCAAATATAACAAGGAAGACATCATGGCGCATGCTAATCACTATGACGTGATCGTAATTGGTAGTGGCCCGGGCGGTGAAGGGGCGGCAATGGGATTGACCAAAGCCGGACTGAATGTCGCTATCGTAGAGAAGGAAAGCAGTGTTGGTGGCGGTTGTACGCACTGGGGAACCATACCATCCAAAGCATTGCGTCACGCGGTTAGCCGTATCATCGAATTCAATAGCAACCCTCTATTCTGTCGTAATAACACCAGCCTTCATGCAACATTTTCTGACATTTTAGGTCATGCGAAATCGGTCATTGATAAGCAAACTCGACTTCGCCAGGGCTTTTATGACCGCAATTCATGCACACTGTTGTTTGGTACTGCGCGCTTTATCGATAACTACTCCATCGCGGTGATGCAAAGTGACGGTACAGAAGAAGTGTACTCAGCAGATAAATTTGTTATCGCTACGGGCTCTCGTCCATATCAACCAAATGATGTCGACTTCTTGCATGAACGCATCTACGACAGTGACTCTATCTTGAGCCTGAAACACGACCCTCGCCACATCATCATTTACGGCGCGGGCGTGATTGGTTGTGAATACGCCTCAATCTTCCGTGGTCTAGGTGTGAAGACCGACCTGATTAACACTCGCGACCGCCTGCTCTCTTTCTTAGATAACGAAGTCTCGGATGCATTGTCTTACCACTTCTGGAACAGTGGCGTGGTAATTCGTAACGATGAAACGTTCGAGAAAATCGAAGGCACCGAAGATGGTGTTATCGTGCATCTTCAATCTGGCAAGAAGATGAAAGCCGACTGCCTACTGTATGCCAACGGTAGAACGGGTAACACAGACAAACTCAACTTACCTGCGGTTGGACTTGAAGGTGATTCACGCGGACAGCTCAAAGTGGATGGTAACTACCGTACAGAGGTGGAACACATCTACGCCGTCGGTGATGTGATTGGCTACCCTAGCCTAGCGAGTGCAGCGTATGACCAAGGTCGTTTCGTGGCACAAGCCATCACTAAAGGACAAGCTGACGGTAATCTGATTGATGACATCCCAACGGGTATCTACACCATTCCAGAAATCAGCTCAGTGGGTAAAACCGAGCAAGAACTGACTGCAGCGAAAGTGCCTTACGAAGTGGGACGCTCTTCATTCAAACATCTCGCTCGTGCACAGATTGCAGGTAAAGACATCGGCAGTTTGAAAATCCTCTTCCATCGTGAAACCAAAGAGATTCTTGGTATTCATTGCTTTGGTGAGCGCGCCGCGGAAATCATCCACATCGGTCAGGCCATCATGGAACAAAAAGGTGAAGCCAATACGATTGAATACTTCGTCAATACCACCTTCAACTACCCGACGATGGCAGAAGCGTATCGCGTAGCGGCACTGAACGGTTTGAACCGATTATTCTAATTCAATTGGGTTGCCATGATCCAAAAGCAAAAACAGCAGGTTTCGACCTGCTGTTTTTTTATGTGTAACTAGGCAAGAAAGCTTCCCTTGCGCCATTGATAGAAGAAGATAGCGCCGAGTCCAATCCCTCGCATTGCCATGAAACTGGTCATCGCAAACCACAGCGCATGGTTTTGCCAACCAGAGAACAAAAAGAAAATCGCAAAGAAACAGCACGTCGCTACGAACATACTGTTTCGCATATCTTTACCTTTCGTGGCACCAACAAAAATACCATCGAACAGGAAGCACCACATCGAGGCCAATGGCATGACCACCAACCAAGGCAGATACACCGAAGCTTGCTGCTGCACCGCGTCAATCGACGTGATCATGGCGATCAAGTGCGATCCCGCCAAACCAAATACCACAGTCAAACCTAAACAAATGATCAGGCTCCAAAAGAAAGTACCAATCAACGAAGCACTGAGTTGCGCTCGGTCTTTGGCACCAATCGCTTTGCCTACCATGGCTTCCATGGCGTAAGCGAAACCGTCCATGCCATAGGAAATCATCATCAAGAAACTCATCAATACTGCATTGGCCGCAACCACATCATCACCAAAGCTCGCGCCTTGGAAAGTCATAAAGCTAAACGTAGCTTGTAAACATAACGAGCGTAAGAAGATGTCGCGATTGAGTTTTACGAACCGCCCTAGTCCATGTTGAGTATCGGTGAGAAGGCTCTTAGGCGATGGCAATTGACGGGCATGCCATGTTTTCCACACACACATCAAGCCAAACGCCATACCTGAGTAATCAGCTATCACCGACGCAAGCGCTGCGCCTTCGACTTTCCAGCCCAAACCAATCACAAACAGTAAATCGAGCGCGATGTTGGTCACGTTAGTGATGATCACCATCCACATTGGGGCTTTGGAGTTTTGTGTTCCGAGCAGCCAGCCTAGCAACACAAAGTTCATCAACGCTGCGGGGGCGCTCCATACACGAATAGAGAAATATTGCATGCCGTAGTGCTTCACCTCAGCACTGGCATCACTCCAACCAAATATCAGATCCGCGATTGGGTTATGGGCAATAAGAAAGACTAACGCAAACAGCAATGCCATGAGTGAGCCTTGCATAAACACTAAAGCAAGTTGTTTTCGGTCTTCACCGCCATAGGACTGCGCCGCTAATCCAGTAGTCGACATACGTAAGAAGCCAAGTAACCAGAATGTCACACTGATCATGGTACTACCAAGGGCAACACCGCCTAGATACCAAGCGTGTTCAAGGTGACCGATCACCGCAGCGTCAACCAAGCCCAAGAGTGGAACAGTAATATTCGACAGCACCATAGGGATAGCGAGCGCTAACACTTGGCGATGCACTTGAGGATTCGATAAAGGAGAGAAGATAGAGTTTGTCACAGGCACCTCGTTGTTTAGATCAGCGAGTGTACCTGAGTGTCCAATACCTATCCAATTACCACTTGATGTGAACGAGGACTGGCGTGAGGCGATGTTTCAACATTGGGATCTTATTTAGCCAACGTTGCCATGCTTTCCAGCGTGAGCAGAATCGGTCGAATGGCGAGAAAGCTTTCACCCATTGTGCCCATGGTAACCAATGCAGTACTTGTTGTGCTGGTGCTTCAAAACCATGTGCATACGTATCTGAGCCGAGCTTCTGACCCCATTTACTTTCGGTTAGATCACCCGCTAATACCATGCACACTTCTGCCGAAACAAAATGGCGCCCCAGAGTTTGGATAAAGGTTGCGACGCGTGATTCATCACAATCGAGTAAAGCCATCTCACACAGAATCAATACTGGTGCTTTTTCGGGAATGCGTAGTTCATCTAACCAATTCATGTCTTCTACGTTGCCGCAACGATGCTCGTAACGTTCATTTTTGTGGAACAATCGCTGACGCCAAACTAGATTCTCAGTGACATCCAGTTCAATCCAGTGACAACGACCATTGTCCAAACGGTAGAAGCGTGTATCTAAACCTGCACCAACGTTGATGATCCAAGCGTCTGAGTGTTGTTGAAGAAAGTGACTGACCTGCTGATCGCACAGCTGAGTTAAGGTCACGTGCAATAGTTGCTTCTGATCGACATCACCACTAATACAATCTGGTGCCATCTTGCAGCTCAAACACGCTTTTGCGGCAATTGGATCGTACACCAAACCATTGTCGACCATGCTTTCGCGGCTGCGCAAAAACAACGGTTTCAACAGATGATTGGGTACGTGATGTTGAGGCTTGGACATGGGCATTTCCTTACGCCGAAAAGAAAATGATTAAATGGATTTAGATGATAATAAATCTCAATATCACTTGCAAGTTTTACAGCATAAACAAAATTCTCAACCGTTGGCGAGCGTAATAAGTTTGAAGGGAATGAAAACAAAGATAGAAAGCTTAGAAAACACAAAGCCCAGCAGTGAGCTGGGCTTTATTAGAATGCTTGAAGCAAGAAACCTACATCCAATCAGTGTTGCGGATGATGCCAACCGCTAGACCTTCAATCGTCAGGTGTTGCGACGTTAGGTCAACTTGGATTGGTGAAAATTCTTCGTTTTCTGCATGCAGCAGAACCGTAGAACCTTTGCGCTCTAGACGCTTCACCGTCACATCATCATCAACACGTGCAACCACAACTTGACCGTCGCGTACATCTTGAGTTTTGTGCACGGCCAGCAAGTCGCCGTCCATAATACCGATGTCTTTCATACTTTCGCCGTTTACGCGAAGTAGGAAGTCTGCTTTTGGTTTGAACATCGCAGGATCCACTTGGTAGTGAGACTCCACATGCTCTTGAGCCAGAATCGGCTCACCAGCAGCAACTTGACCAATCAAAGGCAGACCTTGATCGTCGTTTGCCGCATCTTCAAGTAGGATTCGGATCCCGCGAGATGCGCCTGGAATAATTTCAATCGCTTGTTTACGAGCAAGCGCTTTTAGGTGTTCTTCTGCGGCATTCGCAGAGCGGAAGCCAAGCTCACGCGCAATCTCTGCACGAGTTGGTGGCATTCCGGTGTCTTCGATTTTGCTTTTAATCAAATCGAAGACTTGTTGTTGGCGTGGCGTTAACGGCTTCATATGTCACCTGTCTTTTTATACAGTTAACTGTGAGTATATCCAGTAAATGGACAAATGAAAACCCAATTGGTTGTTTTTTAATTTATTTGCGCCAGTTTCAGATCCTACCCACAAACCTTAAGCGAACATGCGTTTTAAACACGAAACAACCAATTCGTCTAATGAAGGCAACAACCTAGGGGTTAGACTAATTTCCGCTCAATAAAATTAAAAGGTTTGACCAGTTTCTGGTATCCTTGCTGCGCTTAAAATTTATCGCCTAGGCTTATTTCTATTGCCGTATCTATTTCCTTTCCTATAGAAGATGGGGAAGCGGACGCAGAAATAAGGTTAGGCTTGTTTGAATACCTATTGAGGCTGTGAACTTTATGTCTTCTGGACAATCATTTTCACGTTCATTACTAAAACTACCTTTATCGGTAATGGTAAAGGGCACCACAATTCCATCGAATCCGATTGACGATCTCAACATCGACCTAGCGAAACCGATTGTGTACGCCTTACCGTTCCGTTCGAACGTGGATTTGCTGACACTACAAAAACAAGCTTTGAGCCTTGGTCTACCAGACCCGCTTAGCCCGCTAGAAATCAATGGCAAAAAACTGACTCGTTACGTGTTTATTGCCTCTCGTCCGACCGTGATGAGCAATGATAACGACGTACCGAGTGAGTCTGTTTCTCTATTTACTGAATTACTTGAACTGCACAAACTCGACAGTGAGCTAGACGTGCAAATGATCCCAGCAACCGTGCTTTGGGGTCGTAAGCCAGGTAAAGAAGAAAACCACAAGCCGTACCTGCAACCAATGAATGGTCCGCAAAAAGCAAAAGCGGTAATGGCAGCAGGTCGTGACTGCTTGGTGCGCTTTAGCCCAGTGGTTTCACTGCGTTACATGGCAGATTCTCACGGTACCGACAGCGCTATTGCACACAAGCTAGCGCGCGTTGCACGTATCCACTTCTCTCGTCAGAAGCTTGCGGCATCAGGTCCAAACCTGCCTCAACGCCAAGTGCTGTTTGCACGCTTAATGAAATCGCCAGCGATTGAAAAAGCGATTGAAGACGAAGCGCAAAGTAAAAACATTTCTATCGAGAAAGCACGCAAAGAAGCCCATGACATCATGGATGAGATTGCAGCGGACTTCTCGTATGGCTTAGTGAAGAACGGCGATCGTATTCTTGGCTGGCTGTGGACCAAGCTGTACCAAGGTCTGCACATCAACAACGCTTCGACCGTTCGTCGCTTAGCGCAAGATGGTCATGAGATCGTGTACGTGCCGTGTCACCGCAGTCACATGGACTACCTACTGCTTTCTTACGTTCTATACCATGAAGGTATGGTGCCACCGCACATTGCTGCGGGTATTAACCTGAACTTCTTCCCGGCGGGTCCAATCTTCCGCCGTGGTGGTGCATTCTTTATTCGTCGTAGCTTTAAAGGCAACAAGCTGTACTCAACAATTTTCCGTGAGTACCTATCAGAGCTATTTGCTAAAGGTTACTCGGTTGAGTACTTCAGTGAAGGTGGTCGTTCACGTACTGGTCGTCTGCTTCAAGCGAAAACCGGTATGTTGGCAATGACGATTCAAGCCATGCTACGCGGTCTAAACCGTCCAGTAACGTTAGTGCCTGTTTACATCGGTTACGAGCACGTAATGGAAGTGGGTACTTACGCCAAAGAGCTTCGCGGTTCTCGCAAAGAGAAAGAGAACGCGGGTCTTGTTCTGCGTACTCTACGTAAGCTGCGCAACTTTGGCCTTGGTTACGTGAACTTCGGTGAGCCGATTCAGCTAAACCAATACCTGAATGAACACGCGCCAGAGTGGACCAAAGACATCGACCATATGGGCGGCAGCAAACCACAATGGATGAACCCTGTGGTGAACGGTCTGGCGAACAAGATGATGACGCACATTAACGATGCAGCTGCGACCAACGCTCTGACCCTATGTGCGACTGCACTATTGGCGTCTCGTCAGCGTGCATTATCTCGTGACTCTCTGATTAATCAGATCGAATGCTACCTGAAGCTACTTAAGAACAACCCATACTCAAGCACTTCAACGGTTCCAACAGAAACGGCTGAAGAGTTGGTAGATCACGCTATCTCACTTGATAAGTTTGTGATTGAAACTGACACTATGGGTGACATCATTTCACTGGATCGTAGCCAGTCGATTCTGATGACTTACTACCGCAACAACATCATTCACTTGTTTGCTCTCCCTTCACTGATTGCTCAGATGATTATTCGTCAGCGCAACGTGACTGTAGAGAAGATTCAAGCCAACGTCGCTCAAATCTACCCATTCCTGAAAAAAGAGCTGTTCCTAAGCTACAAAGAAGAAGAATTGAACGAGCTGGTCGTGAAGATCTTGAACGAGTTCATTGAGCAGAAGATGATTTGCCAAGATGGCGACAAGCTGGAAATTAACCAGTCAAACAACCAATCATTGGTTCTATTAGGTCGTACTATCACCGAAACACTGCAACGTTACTCTATCGCAATGAACCTACTTGTGGCAGACCAAGAGCTGGGTAAATCTGACCTTGAGCAGAAGAGCCAAGATATTGCGCAGCGTTTGGGACGTCTACACGGCATCAACGCGCCAGAGTTCTTCGACAAAGGTGTATTTGCTGCAATGTTCAATACGCTGAAAGAGCAACAATACTTAGACTGTGATGGTAACTGTGATCTTGAGAAAACACAGCAATTTGCCAAACTGCTTTTTGCTTTGCTCTACCCAGAAGTGAAATTGACCATCGAAGAGAGTATCCACCAGCTGCAAGCATAATTGGCTTAAGCTCGATATTCATCTCGACAAAAAACAAAAGGCATCCAACTGGATGCCTTTTTTCTATCTGAATGTTTGTACGAAGCCGTTACCAGAAAGCGATAAGAAGACCGATCGCAATCACCATGCCCACATAGTTATTGTTGAGGAAGGCTTTAAAACACAAATCGCGCTCTCGGTGGCGAATCAAGTGTTGCTGGTATACAAACAAAGAAGCCGCAACCAGAATCGTCCAGTAGTAGCTCTGTCCAAGTTCATAGTGTTGACCTAGCAGCACTAACATCGCCAAAGTAACTAACTGCAGAACACCAATCACTAGTTTGTCATAACGGCCAAACAAGATAGCCGTCGATTTGATACCAATCTTTAAGTCATCGTCTCGGTCAACCATCGCGTATTGAGTGTCGTAGGCAATGGTCCACAGCGCGTTAATCACAAACACAAACCACACAATCCAAGGCAGGTCGCCAGTTTGCGCAGCCCACGCCATCGGAATCGCCCAACTAAAAGCCAAACCCAAAAACAGCTGTGGCAAATGGGTGTAACGCTTCATAAATGGATAAATGAACGCTAAAAAGATACCAGCAAAGGAGAGCTTAATCGTCAGCGGGTTCATAGTCAGCACTAACAAGAACGAGCTGATACCCAGAACCAAAAACAGGCCGATCGCTTCTTTCGAGGTCACTTTACCCGATGGCAAAGGACGCTGTTTGGTGCGCTTTACATGCCCATCCACTTTGCGGTCAGCAAAATCGTTAATCACACAACCAGCACTACGCATTAAGAATACGCCTAACACAAACACGATGAGTACATTCCAACTTGGCATGCCTTGGGCGGCAATCACAAGTGCCCAAACCGTCGGCCACAATAACAACAGTGAGCCAATTGGGCGGTCCATTCGCATCAGTTGCCAATATGCTTTGGCTTTTTCTGCGGACATTTACACCTTCTCCTTAGCGTAAACAGGTGAATTTGGTAAGAATAACTCAGCAACCAGCATGGGTTTGTGATTCATCCACAGTCTTGAGCGTCGCGCTAAAAAGCGCCCCTGTGGCAAAGTAACCCATCCCATTTGCAGAGCATCGCGTTCAACGTTATCGGCGCTGAACACAGTTAAACCCAGCGGGATATCTCCTTGCTGAGCTAAGTCATATTGTTGATCGACCAAGGTTGAACGAGGAATGAGCGTGCGGCCAATGACCCAATCCGTATTGTCGCCACATAAAATCACCTCTCTCAGTAGGCAATCTTGCTCAGACAATAGCTGGCTCTCATCCTGTTTTAACGTCTTGGCAGTGACGATCTGATTGTGCAGCAATTCCACCGTTAAGTGTTGGCAATGCTGGCCTAAACGACGTGACAAAGAGCCCTGTTCTTCAAGCCAATGCTGAGCGAATTCGTTAGGGAATTCAAAATCTTCGGGGTTTTGCCACTCTACTTCCAATAAAGAAGCAAGATAGAGTGATGTCGGCTGATTCATACTAGTATTCAATTGGAGGCTTTATGCGTACAATAAAGCAACAACTTACCGTCTTATTGAAACTGTAAGTTCCGTTATTTGTTATAGACGGTCTATTGTAACAAGACTGAAGCGATTCGAATATCGCGATCCAGAGAAAGAAAAGTTAGAAATATGTACAAACGTTATATAGCCCAAATTATTTTCGCGCTAAGTCTACTTGCTTCAGCACCAAGTTGGGCAGAATCAGAAGAAGCTGCACCTAAATTAGCCTATTTTACGCTCGAACCCGATTTGACCACGAACTTTTACACCAAGGGCAACAAATTAGGTTATGTGCAAGTACGTATGGACATCATGGTGATGAGCCAACAAGACCTTACCGTTATCGAGCACCACCAGCCGCTGATCCGCGATGCGGTGATTGAGCTTCTGGGTAAGCAAACTGAAGATACGATTAAGTCTTTGTCTGGTCGTGAAGATCTGCGCAAAACCTTGGTGAAAGAGCTCAATGAAACCTTGTTGCCAGAGACTGGCAAAACCATCATTGCTGATTTGCTGTTTACCAAATACCTTTACCAGTAGTGTGGACAGCTAAAGCTGACGAGCGGCCCCAAGACGAAAGAAAGACAGATAAACAAAAGACCGCCGATTGGCGGTCTTTTTTGTTGGTATCCGTACGTCATCCACTTATGAAGCTTGTTGGTATTTCTGTTTACCAGAATCAAACAGTGCAATCGCCATACCTGAAAGCAAGCCCACTAAGTGCGCCGTGTTGGCAATCGCCATAAATGGCTGAACAAAACCAAGCACTAGCCACACTAACATAAAGCCAATGATCGGTTTCGGTAGGGTCAAACCAAGATGTGGGCAACGGTAACCAAGGATCCACAAGTAACCAAGCAAGGCATAAACCACACCAGATAAACCACCAAAGTTCGCACCTTCCACATAGAACTGGCCCGCACCGGATAGCGCGGCAGAAATCAGGAAAATTTGCAGTAACTTGCCGGAGCTTAAACGTCGCTCGATATCACCACCCAATTGCCACCACCACAATAGGTTGAACACGATGTGGGTAACGGAGAAGTGCAGCAATGCATGGCTGATCCAGCGCCAAAGTTGCCACTGTTGCCCTTCGAAAGCTGGGAAATGCAGCAGAGCAAACACGCCATCACCAAAACCGAACATCTGCAAAAAGTAGATAACCGTACAAACAGCCATGATCAGTAAGGTCACTGGCCCAGCTTTGGCCTTCACCATGCCCATGATACTCGGGCTGGAGTAATGAAATTTGCTCTTACGCGAATCGGCAACGTCCCACGAGGCGGCGCTGTATTTCGAAGCAGATGGATTGGCCAAGAACTGTTTAAGCTCAGCTTCGACTTCAATCTCATGCTGCGCGTCCGTCAGCCAAAGAGCAAATTGCCCCTCGCCTTCCGGCATCATTTGAATATCAATGTGGCGTGATGCCATGTAATCAATAAAAGCTTGCGCCATACGTGGATTATTTAACGTTACCAATCTCTTCATTAACTTCTCACTATCGGTAGTTCTGCTCGCTGCCAGGCTTCAAAGCCGCCATCCACACTGTACACCTGTTCGAAGCCTTGGTTAACCAAATATTGTGCCGCACCTTGGCTACTGATGCCGTGATAGCACATCACTAGGATTGGTTGTTCGAATTCCACATCGTTCATGAAAGAAACGATCGAATCGTTGGTCAAATGGAAAGCGGATTCTGCATGCGCGACAGCAAAAGATTGAGGATCACGAATATCTACAAGCTTGGCTTCACTCTGCTCGAGCAATGCTTGAGCACCCTGTACATCGATGTGTTGAAACTGGTCCATTTACTTTCTCTAAGTCGTTTTTCGTTATTGACGCCATTGTAACCTATCCAAAGCCAAACTTAGACACAGAGATAGTCAGGGCATTGAACGCTGTACATATTCGCACCATTTGTGGATAAATCTGTGGATTGCGTTGATAAAGTGTATTTGGATCCTTTGATCCACAATATGTAGTGATGATCTTGATCTAACTGTGTGTATATTCACAACTATCCCCAAGAGTAAAACTGCCTCAAAGCCTTATTTTGTCCGGCTTTCGAACAGTTGATGAATAATTACTTCACAGAGTTATACACAGGTAGCACAGATAAATTAGATCGCAAACGCTATCGATTTTCGATCGAAAATAAAAAAGCCGAGATCACATGATCTCGGCTTTCTATGAAAATCTTACTTTAGATTAGAAGCGAAAGTTAGAACTCACCAACAGCAAGTTTCAGTTTCTTCATCGCATTCTTTTCTAGTTGACGAATACGCTCAGCAGAAACACCAAACTCATCAGCTAAGTCTTGCAGTGTCGCTTTGTCGTCGTCTAACCAACGAGAGCGAACAATACGCTGGCTGCGCTCATCTAGACTTGCTAGCGCATGACCAAGACGGTTATTGGTGTGCGTTTCCCAGTTTGCCGCTTCAATGTTATCCGCTACATCAGACGATTTGTCTTCTAGGTAAAACATTGGGGCGGTGTACGAGTTTGAATTGTCGTCATCGTCCATTGGCATATCGAACGTAGAGTCCACTGCCGCTAAACGTGATTCCATCTCACGTACTTCTGAAGGCTCAACACCTAACTCACGAGCAACGGTTTCTACTTCACCGTTGTTGAACCAGCCTAGACGCTTCTTCGACTTACGTAGGTTGAAGAACAACTTACGTTGCGCTTTGGTGGTCGCAATCTTAACGATGCGCCAGTTACGCAGTACGTATTCATGGATCTCAGCTTTGATCCAGTGAACAGCGAAAGACACCAAACGTACACCCACTTCAGGGTTGAAACGCTTAACCGCTTTCATTAGACCGATGTTGCCCTCTTGTACTAGGTCTGCCATTGGCAAGCCGTAGCCTGAGTAGCCACGAGCAACGTGAACAACGAATCGTAGGTGTGACAAGATCAGGCCTTTCGCCGCGTCTATCTCACCTTTGTAGTGTAATCGTTCTGCCAGCCCACGCTCTTCTTCTGGTGTCAGCATTGGGTAGCTGTTTACAGAACGGATATAGCTATCAAGGCTATCTTGCGTGACTAGAGCCATCGGATACGCTTCTTTTGTCATTCAATTCCTCATCAATCTCTGATCTGGAGCATTACATTGCAATTTAGCTTGGCCATCTTGAACTCAAAATGAACAAGTTTCAAGAAGGGCGAGTAATTATCCATAAACAAATTGTCTAAACAAGAGATAAAAATTAGCTTGTGCTAATAAATTCCAACTATAAGACCTTTATCACCTAAACTGGTTCAATTTCTTTCAGGTGACGCTGCGCGGATACTCGTGCGGCGATACAGCCCAGTAAACTACCAGTGATAATTAATAGCAGAGATTCATCCCAACTCAGGCCAATTAAACGGAATTGGCTATCGTAAAGCGAGGCTAGCTGCTCAACAGCATTGTTCATCACAACCGTGATCAACGCCGTAACCAGCCATGCGATGCACGCTCCCAACACACCAAACCACATGCCAGTGTAAAGGTAAGGACGCAGAATGAAGCTATCGGTCGCACCAATCAGCTTCATGGTTTGAATCTCTTCTTTGTTCGCCAGCACATTAAAGCGCAATGTATTGCCGACGATTAAAAATACAGCACCTAACATCAGTATTGTCAGGGTGATGACAATAATGCCAGCAAGGGTTTTGATGGCATCAAGGCGTGCTAGCCAGTCTTCATCAAGCCTCACGTCGGTCACATCTTGTTGCTCACGAACTTGCTTGGCAATCGACTGAATGTCGCTCTTCACCTCAGAATCAGGTGTAATTACCAATACACCTGGTAGTGCGTAACCACTCAACAAGCTCAACGCTTGGTCAAAGCCGGCGTATTGGCTTAAATCAGATAGACCTTGTTGCGGCGAAATATATTCCACCTCTTTGACTAAAGGCCAAGTCTCAATTTGGTCTTTTAACACCATCACGCGAGCATCGGGCATGCCTTCTACTAAGTAAGCACTAACTTGCGACGGTGATGCGACATCTTGCGCAGCACTCGCCACGTTCTTACCCAGCAAGTACAAGCATGCCGGCATCGCTAATGCCACCGAAATTACGGCTAGGGTTAGAATGTTACCGAGAGGACGACGCCATAACGCGCCGAAAGAAGATTTTGCTTGTTTTGCATGGACAGAGAAAAAACCATCGGTATTTGCACGCTTGGCACTGCGACCTTTCCCTTTTTTCTGGGTGCGCTTGTTACCTACCATAGTCTTCTACCTCACTTAGGAAGCCTTGGTTCAATTCAAAATGGCGATATTGTGGGCGAGTGTTCACTAACCCGATATCGTGCGTCGCAAGAAGGATCGTTACGCCAGCACGGTTAAATTCTTCAAACAGTCGTAACACACGGTTAGACAGTTCAGGATCTAGGTTACCAGTCGGCTCATCCGCCACCAGTAAGGTTGGTCGGTTTACGACTGCACGCGCAATACCAACGCGTTGTTGCTCACCACCCGACAGTTGGCTTGGCAAACAACGGGCTTTATCCAGCAAGCCCGTTTTATCTAACGCCGCAGAAACACGGCGTTTGATTTCGTTTTCAGAAATCGATTCAATGCGCATCGGTAGTGCAACGTTGTCGAATACACTGCGATCCATTAAGAGACGGTGATCTTGAAAAACAATCCCGATGTTGCGGCGCAAAAACGGAATGTCTTTGTTTGAGATACGAGTAATGTCATGACCATTGAAGTGGATTTTGCCATCCGTTGGTCGCTCTATCGCGCATATCAGTTTCAACAAGGTACTTTTACCTGCCCCGGAATGCCCGCCTAAAAACGCCATTTCTCCGCGTCGAAGGTGAAAGTCGACTTTCTGTAAGGCTTGTCGACCACCTCGGTAAGCTTTGCTCACTTGCTGAAATTTGATCACCGTTGATTTCCTCTAACTCTTGTTACTCTTCACGACTAAACAGAGCGTCAATGAACTCTTGAGTTTCAAATGGACGCAAGTCTTCGATGCCTTCGCCTACACCAATGTAGCGAATTGGAATTTCGAACTGATCAGCGATAGCGAAGATCACGCCACCTTTCGCTGTACCATCCAGCTTAGTCAATGTAATCCCGGTTAGAGGGGCAACATCACTGAAAAGTTTCGCTTGGCTAATCGCATTTTGGCCTGTGCCCGCGTCTAGCGTTAGCATGATCTCGTGTGGCGCAGAGTCATCAATCTTCTTCATCACACGTACAATCTTACGTAGCTCTTCCATTAGGTTGGCTTTGTTTTGTAGACGACCCGCAGTATCGGCAATCACAACATCGACGCCACGCGCTTTTGCCGCTTCAATCGCATCATAGATAACCGAGGCACTGTCTGCGCCAGTGTGCTGAGCAATCACAGGAACGTTGTTACGCTCGCCCCACACTTGTAGCTGCTCAACCGCTGCCGCACGGAAAGTATCGCCCGCCGCAAGCATGACTTTCTTACCTTGGTTTTGGAATTGCTTAGCCAGCTTACCGATTGTAGTGGTTTTCCCCACACCGTTCACGCCGACCATCAAGATAACGTAAGGGGTTTTGCTGCTGTCGATTTCGAGAGGCTGTTCTACTTTCGCAAGAATTTCTGCCATCTCTTCTTTCAGCAGACCGTAAAGTGCTTCGCCATCTTTAAGATCGCCACGAGAGGCTTTTTCAGTCAGGTTGTTGATGATTTTTGTTGTGGTTTCCATGCCCACATCAGCAATCAGCAGTTGTTCTTCTAGCTCTTCGAAAAGGTCATCGTCGATCTTCTTACCGCTGAACAAACCAAAGAAACCCGCACCGATGTTCGCCTTGGTTCGGCTTAGGCTGCGCTTAAGGCGAGCAAAGAAGCTCTCAGTTGGCTTTTCTTGTTCTTGAACTCGAGGCGCAACGGCTACTTGTGGCTCTTCTGCTTCTGCTTCTGCTTCTGCTTCTGCTTCTGCTTCTGCTTCTGCTTCTGCTTCTGCTGGGGCAGCCTCGGCTTTCTCCGGCTCAGCTTCAACCGTTGCTTTTTCTTCTGCTTGCTCGGCAACTTCTTCTGTGGGTTGTTGCTCGGCGGCAGGAGCTTCCGCTGCTTCTTCTTTTACTGACTCTTCAGTTGTCGGTTTTTGGCTTTGCTCTTCATCACCAAAACCTAGCCACGAAAGTAATCCGCGCTTCTTTTTTTCCGTCATCTGGGGCTATCCTAGATTGTCTTCTTATCTATTAATGACTCTTTTCTGACAAGAATATTAACTTTACAGAAAAGGCGAATGACAAAGTTGTGAAAACTTTCCAATTAGGTGAATCTAATCTTATTAGTGTTACACTCTGTCATCTTGAATATTCTGGGCTGTATCCAAGCTCAAAGCTTGGGCGATTGGGTATAGTATCACTTTATTAGCGGTCAAAAAATCTATGGTAAGACGTCGCCAGCAAAACTCATCACAAAAAAAGCCAACAACAGGCTTTGTACGCATTATTAGTGGTTTATGGAGAGGCAGAAAGCTCCCTGTTCATGATGCAGAAGGCCTACGCCCAACCACGGATCGCGTAAAAGAAACCCTGTTTAACTGGTTAGCTCAAGATGTGCCGCAGGCGAAGTGTCTCGACTTGTTCGCCGGCTCAGGAGGTTTAGGCTTTGAATCCGCTTCGCGCCAAGCCGATCAAGTGACGATGATTGAACTAAACCCACAAGCATTTCAGCAACTGCAAAAGAATGTCGCGTCTTTGAATGCCAACAACATTCAAGTCGTGAACACCGATGCGATCAGCTTTTTACAGCAACCGGGTACGCCTCACCACGTAGTATTCATCGATCCGCCGTTTCGCAAAGGATTATTGGATGAAACCGTGACCTTGCTGGAGCAAAACGGCTGGCTTGCTGAAGATGCGATGATTTATATTGAAACTGAAAAAGAGCTGAACATTGCTGGGCTACCAGAAAACTGGCACCTGCACCGCGAGAAAACCGCAGGTCAAGTGAGTTACCGCTTGTACGAACGCTCACCTGCTTAAAGCCTCAATTTAAAAGGATAGTTAAATGAAAGCATTATTGATACTGGCTAAAGCGGCCATCGCCTTTGTCTGGTTCGTATTGATCCTCAACTTCTTTATGCCATTCCCGGGCAAAGCAGCGATTGCGTTGTACATCATGACCGCTTTCTTGTTCATCATGCACGGTTTGCAAATGGCGATCTTCATCGGCGCGTTTGGTGACAAGATTAAGATGAGCGCATGGGAAAAGTACTCAATTTTGATTTTTGGTATTTTCGCTCTGCTCGATATTCGTCGTAAGCACATGATGTAACTGACAGATAAACGAAAGCCGCTCACGAAAGCGGCTTTTTTGTATCATTCGATAGGCAAAGACTTAACCCATGTAGCTCTTCACACCATCTAGGAACATCTGGGTAGAAATCATTACCAACAGCAACCCCATCAAACGCTCAATCGCTTTCAGGCCGCGCTCTCCCAAAATGCGGTGGAAGAAACTGTAAAACATCAAAATGAAGAAAGTGGCGCCCCAAGCAATCAACACCGCGGCAGACAGCTCCATAATCTTGTCTGGATGCTGAGAAGAGAGCAAAAGCAGCGCAGCAATCACCGAAGGCCCGGCAATCATAGGGATGGCCATCGGCACAATAAACGGCTCTTCACCCGCAGCAAGCCCAGTAATACTGCCTGCGCTCGGGAAAATCATCTTAATCGCGATGATAAATAGGATGATACCGCCAGAAATACTCAAGGTCTCAGGTTGAACATGAAGGAAGCTCATGATGCTCTGCCCTGCGAATAAGAACAGCATCAGAATCATCAAGGCAAATACTAGCTCACGGATCAGTACTTTTCGGCGACGCTTCGCATCTAAGTGTTTGAGAATGGACAACACAATCGGCAAGTTGCCGAGCGGATCCATAATAAGAAACAGCATGGTCGCTGCAGAAAGAATGTCCATGTTCTGACCTCGACGGAAAAATTGGCGGCCAGTATAGCAAAGTGATTGAGTGAAGATATGACTGAAGGCGAAATGAGTTTATCGCCTTCATAAATAATCAGTTAGCCGCGATTTAGTGATTGCAAACACGCACCATATTTACGACAAACTGACCTTCCAGTTCGCGTACTTTTTCGCGCTTTAGCAAAAACTCTAGCAATGCATCTAAGTCTAGATCATTCAGCTTACAGGTATAAAAGCGTGCCTCAGAACCAAAATGAGCCGCAAGCTCATCACGATTCATTGGGGTTTCACGAAGTAGGTTCAGTAAGTTATGAGCATGAATTTCAGTCATCATCGACTCCAGTCATCAAATTGAATTCGTCCAGTTTACTTAAAACCTGACCGCTTACTTTGACCTAAGTTAGTAAATGATAGAGGCAACAATTAATGCATGAGCTAAAAAGTAACTGCCGCTCACCCAAACATAGGCGCGTTTCATCGGCTTACGATAACCATGTATCGCATAGGCCAAGGCGGAGTAAATCATCACGACAGTTCCGCTAAACCCAAGCGCATTGGCAAAATTAGGCACTTGTAACCACACCTCACCCGCAGCCCACGCCAACTGGACCAGCATAATCCCCATGATCACGACCGGGAAGACCATCGAATCCAATTGCGGCAATAAGAGGAAGAACGCCACAATACTCGCGGCTAGCAGCAGAGCTAATAGCCACCAAACAATGTCACCATTGAGCTGAACCCAGAACGATTTGCTATAGCAGATTTGTGCCAGTAGATAACCAGCAAAATAGAGAGGCTTACGAGACTTAAAAGAATGGAGCGTATCAGCAAACATCGATACCACTAGACCACCAACGATCCAATAGGTGTGAGGTGCAGAGGAGCCCTCAGTCAGTGCTAAAATCAGCAATAAAAGCAGAGTAAAGATTTTAAATGTCAGAGACTGCGTTGGATTGGACTGTTTTGCCCCCAACACGGAATACATCCCCGATAGCCCTATCGCTAACCAACTCCACATGCCGATACACCTTTCACGTAATCTCGCCGCTAGTCTAGGTAGACCAATCTTGATGTAAAGGCATAATCCATGAAAGTTGGATCTTGATAGCGAATCGCAACATTTTGTAGACGTAACTTAGTCAATTACTGATTAGGTTTTTTCTCACAACCATTGAGCTCAGCTATCTCACTCTCGATGTTATCGATAATCTCATCAAAAGCACCAACCATTATAAATTGAAAAACAAACCGTCAATTTGTTCGACATACAACCACTGTGGGCAAATTATCAACACAAAAACCAAATCCACCTCCTCAGACCTCTAAAACAGCTAAAACAGGCACCTCATGACAATACAAATGTCTGCTAAGCCAGCGATAAGATAGAGTAAAAATTCAAACAACCAGACATAAGTAACTGATATAGCTAAACATACTGACAAAAAAGCACAAAAAAATAAACTTAGATAACTTAGCTAAAATCTAAACCCTTTTGAGACCGAGATTTTCTCATCAGATAGGAAAAGGCGAACTAAATAGACGTCCATCTACATCAGCCTCATTAGCACAAAACCAACTTTTCTCAACTTTTGAGAAATTCAGCAAAAATAGCCCACCAACCATAACACTGAAACAAGAAACACTATTCCAGCATAAAATTACTCATATTTAACACCTTAAAATCAATAACTTAAAATAAAAAAGAAGAGAAAAGCAACAAGTCGAACACTTAAAGAACAGCACAAAAAACACAGTTTTATTAGTCAATTTAGGGTTAAAACGCCCAAGTTAAGTTCGAGTTTTGAAAACTTTTCCTCTTTGAAGTTGATCAAAGCTCAAAAACAGTGCTATATTATTTACATCGAGTTCATCAATGATTTTAGGGGTAGTGTTATGATTTCTTCTTCTCAAAAACAAGGGCTGGTAATGATTGCAGTGGTTGTTGGTTTAATGACACTGCCAATGATGTACTAAGTTACTGTTTAAAATAAAAAAGGGACGCTTTCGCGTCCCTTTTTTATTATTCAAATTGTGTGTTCTACAAATGCTTAACCAGAATGTCCCAATGCATGTAGTAGAAGCCAAGTGCAGCAAGCGTAATCAAGGCCATTAACAAAATCGCTGCTCGCCAAATAAAGCGGGAACTCCTCGGCGTCAGTTCCTTTTCGCAGGCATCACATGCCGCCAAGAAACCTTTTCGATCGTCCAACTTGTAATCCTCTTCGTGAACAACCTTATTCCGCACAGTTGCGATAAATCGCAGTTTAGCAACAACATCATGCGGCAAGCGCTCTTCACAACTGGTGATCAGTTGATGTAACCCTTTCCCTTCTGCGTGGTATTGCGTTCGCAGAAGTTTTTCGATCGTTCGGGTACGCATGACTACTTTCTCAATATCTGACATCGTAACCCTCCTTACTTGATCCTTCCTTCGTCCGTTGTTTCATTCTTCTATAAATTTAGAACTTTTTCGAGCCAAAAGGTGCAAATTTCCTTTTAAATTGTGCTCTTGAACGCATATAAAATGTGAAGTGCGCCGAATAAAATCTAAGACACTTTTACTAGATCACGAATAATTTATCTCAACTCATAGTTTAATCAGGGAGTTCTGTAAAATAGGCGCCAATGAAACATTGGAGGTTATCATGCCAATCTCACTTATTTTGGCTCTGTTCGCTCTGATTGCGCTTGGCGCATGGGCATTTTTCCGCTTCTACAGCAAACATTACTTTGGTGAGGATGCACCTGAGCAGAGTGCTCAAGTGACCATCTTAGACAAGCAAGCGATAGAAGTACCGGATGCCGAGCCTGGCCAAGACGATCAAGAATATTGGATTTATGTACAACGCGGCTCAATTGGGCCCAAGCGCGAATTTCAAATCGGTGTGCACTATTACCACGCGCTGAACCCAGGTGATAAAGGCACATTGACCTATCGTGGCGATAAGTTTCTGCACTTCGCCCTAAACCGCTAATTTACGGCAACAACCAGCGAGTCTTGGCGGACTTAGAGAACAGATAGCTCATCGCCAAGGCTCCAGCACCACTCACTACAATCCACACCGGAATCACCCATGCTGGATGACCTTGATACCAACCGAACGCTTTCATCGGCCACAAGAAAATTGGGTGAAGAAGATAAATACCCAAACTGTGCTGGCTAATAAAACTCACCACTTTCTGTGCTTTGGGCGCTAGGCCTTCTCCAAAGTAACGACACAGCATAAAAATCATCGACGCGGCGAGAATCACGTTCAATGTTTTGTATGAGAACCAACGCCCCACTGTGTACTTGTCCGCTTCCAAACTGTTGCTCACCACCATAGTAAAGGTCACAGCCAGAGCCACCAGCCCTAATGCCGTAAACCCCGTAACGACTGAACGATTAAGTGGGACTTTCTGAAACAATACATAACCGAGTGGTAAATACCCCATATAAAGCCAGTATCGATTGCTCCACGGTCCATCAATTTTGAATAAGAATAAAGTGCTGGTGAGTAACCAAACCGCCAAGTATGCATAGAGGACACTGTCGTCACAATTGCGGACTACCCATTGAAACAACGGAATCACAAAATAGAGCGGAATAAAGTAATAGAAGAAT
The DNA here is from genome assembly GCF_010092875.1 of Vibrio sp. LB10LO1. NCBI lineage: Bacteria > Pseudomonadati > Pseudomonadota > Gammaproteobacteria > Vibrionales > Vibrionaceae > Vibrio > Vibrio sp. LB10LO1. The sequence goes on along the minus strand of NZ_JAADJW010000036.1, from coordinate 27,230 downwards.
CCAAGATGGTAGTAAGTTGCATGATGCGGACTGTTGCTCACCACTTCTTCAACGGTGGAAAAATCAAAGCCTTGTGCCGTCCAGCCTGACAAATACGCATAAAACATCGACCAAACCAAAAAAGGCACCAACACTTTACCTAAACGCCGTTTGACGTAGTACTTGGCATCAAAAGGACGTGTATCACTGAGCATCAAAGCTCCCGTGATCAAAATGAATACCGGCACCGCCCAACGGGTCACACTGTTCACACCGACCGCCGTTGCCCATTGGTCAAATGGAATCACGCCCAACTCATTACGATATGGCGCTAACACGTGAATAGCGATCACTGCCACTGCAGCAACACAACGTAATAAGTCGAAAAACAGAACCCTTTCTCTCATACCCTTTCCTAATTTGCGTAACTTCACGTCTATAGCATAGGGCAATTTTCATCCGGTTAAATAGTTAACAATCTGTTTTTGCTTATTTTTAACTCAACGATGACGCACCAATATCATTGATTTGCAAAATGGTTGATGACAAATCCTATTGTACAAATGGGATCACTAGCCCTAAGCTTTCTCGGATATGAAACAGATCTAACCGTTTCATTCCTTTAGGATGCTGGACAGATTATTAAGAGAGGTCTTTATGAAGAAAACATTATTAGCGTCACTGGTTTGTGTAGTGGCTTTAGCTGGATGTAATCAAAAGGAAGAGGCCGTGGCACCAACACAATCGCAACCGGAAGCGAACCCTATCTGTAGCGCTGAAAACCTTGCTGGCGGCTGGTCACAAGGTGAAGTCACACCTGAAGCTCAGCAAGCACTCGACTTTGTACTTGGTCAGATGAATACCGCGGCTAAGCTAAAAGAGATCTTAAGCGTACGCACTCAAGTAGTGAATGGCCTTAACTACGCGATTGAATTCGAAATGGACAATGGTGAAGTTTGGAACACCATCGTTTACCGCTCACTGAAAGGTGATATGGAAATGACGCAGCCAGCACAACAAGGCCGCATTTGCCCATAGGCAAGACTTGCTGATTTGCGATACTGAATCGTAAAAACAAAAATGGCTCCCAAAGCGGAGCCATTTTTTATTCTGAATCGTAAGTCGATTTAAGCCGTCGCCACATTGGCCTTTGGTAGCTTGATAGAAATGACCGTTGTCAGCGCTAAGAAAGCAAAGGACACCCACAAACATGCAGCAAGCCCTGCTTCTTGGTAAATCCAACCAGACAGAACCGTACCGATCAAACGTCCCATCGCATTCGCCATATAGTAGAAGCCGACATCCAGTGATACTCCATCGCCTTTCGCATAACTAACGATCAGGTAAGAGTGCAGAGATGAGTTCACCGCAAACACTGCGCCAAAAATCATCAGGCCCACGACAATAACAAGCTCTGGCTGCCAGCCGATTTGCACGCCATAAGCAATCGCACCAGTGATGACAGCAAGGATACCCGCCCAAATCAGAGCCGCGCTGCCATCTGGCACTCGACCTTGAGCTTTGCCAGTAATACGAGGCGCAAAACCTTGAACGAATCCGTAAGCAATCACCCAAGCCGCAAGGAAGCCTCCTACCATCAGATGATCCCAACCAAACACGCTGCCAAGATAAATCGGCAGTGCAACAACAAACCACACATCACGCGCGCCAAATAGGAACATACGTGCAGCGGAAAGAATGTTCACCGATTCTGACTTAGAGAAAATTTGACGGAACTTAGGTTTGCTCTTCGCCTTACCCATATCCGCTTCTAGCCAGATCAAGCTGCATACAAACACAACAGCCAGTACACTTGCCATGATGACCATCGAAGTTTGGAAGCCAAACGCCGATAGCAGCAAACCACCAACGAAGAAACCCGCACCTTTCAGCGCATTCTTCGAGCCTGTTAAGATCGCAACCCACTTATAAAGTGCACCTTGCTGCTCGTCTGGCACCAAAGTTTTGATCGCGCTCTTGGCACTCATCTTATTTAAGTCTTTGGCAATACCTGAAATTGCCTGCGCCGCCATTACCCAAGAGATGGTCAACCAAGCATTGGGCACTGCCAACATCAGCAAGGCAAAAATCTGCATCCCTAAGCCGACGTTCATGGTTTTGTTCAAACCAAGTCGAGCACCTAGCCAGCCACCAACCAAGTTGGTCACTACGCCAAAAAATTCATAGAAAAGGAACAGCGAAGCAATGGCTAAGCTTGAGTAGCCTAAGTCATGGAAGTAAAGCACCACCAGCATACGGAGTGCACCATCCGTCACAGTGAAGTTCCAATAGTTGAACGTCACCAGCATATACTGACGGATACTTTTGCTTAGTTTTGAAATCATAACGACCTCAGATGTACAGCGTTTAGAGCATTTAGATCATGATGTTCCAAATGCTCTATGAACTGAACACCAGCATTGAGCCATCTCAATACTGGCGTTAAATTGTGAAACAGGAACTGATGAAACAACCAAACATTACTTGTTAATAAACAATAAGTTAAGCACAATCCCAGTAAGCAAGAATCACATAAATTGGGAAGCCATTACGGCATAAAGAGAGCTTTTGGATCATGATGTTCCAAAAGCTCTATAAGCTGATCAAACGTTTTGAGCTACACGTTCGATGTACTCAACTTGTACTGGCTTTGTGAAGGCACCAGGGCGCAGCGCTTGCACTTCACGTACGATGTCTTCTAGCGGCCAATCTTTCTCTAGCAGTAGGTGCGCAGCAAACAAACCTGTGCGACCAGAGCCACCCATACAGTGCATTGCAACTTTGCCACCTTGAGCAAGAATCGCGTGCAGTTCAGGACTCGCTTGTTGCCACTTTGCAGCAAACTCTTCGCTCGGAGCACAGTCATCTTCGATCTCAATTTGGAACCATTTCATGCCTAACTGTTGGGTTAATTCGCCCAATGCAGACACGTCTTTGGACGCTAGTTCAGCATTATCAAGGGCAGTAACAATCGCTTCTACGCCTTGCGCTTTTATCTGTTCTAGCGAAGCTTGCAGTTCAACACCTTTGGTACCAGGACATGGAGTCAGTACCAAAGCGCCCGTTTCTAAATCTAATTGCCATGTAGGATGAGACATCTTAAAACTCCTTATGCCATACCAACGTTACGAACCAATTCCGCAGTACGCGTCGCGTAACCCATTTCGTTATCGTACCAAGCGTAAATCTTCACCATACGAGAACCCACTACCATGGTTGATTGTGCATCAACGATAGTTGAACGTTGGTCGCCTTTGTAATCAATAGAAACCAATGGACGCTCTTCAAAACCAAGGATGCCGTTTAGCTCGCCTTCAGAAGCTTCTTTCAGTAGTGCGTTAACCTCTTCTGCCGTGGTATCACGTTTCACATCAAAAATGATGTCTGTCAGCGATGCGTTTGCTAGAGGAACACGAACCGCGTGACCGTTAATCTTGTCTTTCAACTCTGGGAAGATTTCAACAATCGCTTTTGCACTGCCCGTTGTGGTCGGGATTAGGCTCATGCCACATGCACGTGCACGACGTAGGTCTTTGTGCGGCGCATCCAGAATCGTTTGTGTGTTAGTTAAATCGTGAATCGTTGTGAATGACGATTGTTCAATGCCCAGTTTCTCGTGAATCACTTTCACTACTGGTGCAATACAGTTCGTTGTACAAGACGCTGCGGTTACGATGCGGTGCTGCGCTGGGTCGAAGATGTGGTCGTTCACACCCACTACGATGTTAGCTACGCCGTCTTCTTTTACTGGTGCGCTAACAACAACACGTTTTACGCCTTGTTCTAGGTATTTGTTTAGGAATGAGGTTTTGCGATGAACGCCCGTTGCTTCAATCACAACATCACATTGACCCCAGTTCACAGCATCGATATCACGCTCTTGTGAAGTCGTGATGCGCTTACCATTGATCACCATGTCTGTGCCTTCAACTTGCACTGCATGGTTCCAACGACCTTGAACTGAATCGAACTCAAGTAAGTGGCCAAGCGTCGCTGCATCACCCGCTACATCGTTGATGTGTACGAACTCTAGCTCTGGCCAATCAAACGCTGCGCGTAATGCCAAGCGACCAATACGACCGAAGCCGTTAATACCTACTTTAATCGTCATAATCTTCTACCTTTTTAAACCTATAAACTGGTAACACTTACTATTAGCAGCAAGCTGCACGAACTTTATCGTGAAATCGTGAAATGTCTTCTTGGTACTCTTTCTTCAAACAGTTCGAGGCCACCAAGTCATCAATCAATTTTTGCATCCATCCCGGTAATTGATCGGACAGCTCGTAGTACACCCATTGCCCCTGACGTCTATCAACTAAAATACCATTCGATCTTAGCTGGGCCAGATGGCGAGAAATCTTGGGCTGGCTTTGTTGTAATGCATGAGCCAAATCACCAACACAGGTTTCCCCTTCACGAACCACCAACATTAAGCAGCGCACACGAGTCTCGTCGGAAAGAAGTTTGAAGAACTGATGTGGAAGCATAAATACATACCTATATATGGATATGCATATATAGTTATTTAAAACTGAGATGCCGTCAAGCGATCGCGCTCGACTGTAATAAAAGTTTAATATTTGATCAGATTAGGCGCCAGAAAAGGTCTGGCTCCAGCGAACGGCTTCGCCAAGTTCAGACTTCACGTCATCGACAGAAAGACCGAGTTGCTGGGAGAATTGCTCCACACCCGCCCAGTCTGCACGCTCGTAGCACTCTTCAATTGCCAGTAACGCGCCGTATTCACCTTGGCGATGCAACAAAGCTTGCTGCACGGAAGGACTTAACGGTAACTGGCCAACTAAAGATTCGACAGACAAATCGAGCATGGCATCGAGAATCGACAACAAGCCAACCATAAAACCCTGCTCGTTGAGATGCGAAAGAGGTTGATAGCGCGACATGGCTTCGCAGAATTGAGCGCGTTGCAGAGATAAGTTGTACAACTCACGTGGCTTGCTACTGGAGATATAAGACGCTACCACTAGTGAGACAAACATTTTGAGCTTCTCTTGCCCAAGGTAAATCAAAGCTTGGCGGAATGAAGTAATGGTCACTTCTAATGTGGTCGATTGCGTGTTCACAAAACGCAGTAACTTGTACGACAGCGTGACATCTTGAGTAATGATGTTTTCAATCCGGTCGAAGTCAGGATCGGGAACACACACTTCTCTAAATAACTTGAGCGCCAACACTTGCTCGGGGCTGACGTATTTAGTCTGCATCACTTCGGGCTTACTGAAGAAGTAGCCTTGGAAGAATTTAAAGCCCGCCTCTTTGGTCGCTTCAAACTCGGCTTCAGTTTCGACTCGCTCGGCTAAGAAATGATACTTGGTGCGCTTTTTGGTGTGCTGCTTAACCAATTCACATGCTTTCTCAAGCCCCATTGCCATGATATCGAGTTTTACAATGTGGACATAAGGCAAGAAGCGACGCCATTCATCAGTCAAAGTGAAGTCATCGAGCGCAATCAAATAGCCTTCACGGTAAAGTTCGCGAATGGCTTCAAGCAGTTCATCGGTCGGTTGGCAGGTTTCGAGTACCTCAACCACGATTTTGTTTTTCGGCAAACTTCTTGGTAGCCGACGCAACAAACTTTGTTGAGGGAAATTGATGAAGCATCGTGACGATGCAATCAGAGGATTGGTTCCGACAGAGAGAAAATTCTCTACAATCAATCGGTATGTCGCCCTGTTTGAATCGATGTGTGCAGGATAGGCATTACTTTCACCATCGCGGAACAACAACTCATATCCCAGCGTCTGTCTTTTACGATTAAAGATAGGCTGGCGGGCGACATACGCATTTTTCATTCGAAATTATTGTGATTTTTATAATTTGTTACTTAGCTGCCGCTAATAATGCACCACATCCCATGAACATTGAACCGAATACTTTATTAATTTTGCCCATGATCTTATCTGAGCGAATAAAGCGACCCATTTGAGCGGCCAAACTGGTGTAACCCAGCATCACAAACGCATCAATGGTCACTGTGGTCACACCCAAAACCAACAGCTGAGTCAGCTGGTCTTTCGCTGGATCGATAAACTGTGGAAACAGTGCCACCAAGAAGACGATCGATTTTGGGTTTGTCAGGTTAATAAGAATGGCTTTGTACAACAGAGAAGTGCCTGACATGGCTTTGTGGCTTTCGGTTGCAACTAAACCAGACGTATCACGCCACTTTTGAATGCCAAGCCACACAAGGTAAGCCGCACCCACCCACTTAATCACGGTAAATGCCGTTGCCGATTGCGCCACCAACGCGCCAATGCCAGCACCAACCAGAGCAATATGAATCGCCAAACCGATTTGTAAACCAACGATAGCACCTAATGACTTGCGCGTGCCGTAACTCAAACCATTACTGATTGAGTTGACGGTACCAGATCCCGGAGCCAGACTAAAAACGATTGCTGTTACCACATAGGCTAACCAAACGTGGGTATCCATTGCATTTCCTCAATAATTCTTCGATGATACATCGCGTAAACAACGTATCTTCAGGTAATCGACTAATGGCTATTAACCATTCACCTTTGACTTATACTCAAGAGACTTTATTTGAGCAAGCAATAGGTGGTCCGATCGCAGCACTTTGGCAAGAACGCCAAGAAGGCTTTGTAAAAGGGACAGAGAAAAAGAAAATCTACTGGTGCAAACTCACCAATCCTGAGCACACAAAAGCCGTGCTGATCGTCAACGGTCGCATTGAAGCTTCCTGGAAATACCAAGAACTGTTCTATGACCTATATCGACAAGGTTATGACGTGTATTCGTTTGACCACCGAGGACAAGGTTTATCAGATCGCCTAATTCCAGACTCAGACATGGGTCACGTCTATGACTTTAATGACTACATTGAAGATATGGAATTGGTGCTGCAGCAGCTTGATTTAAGCGGATACCAACAGCGTTTTATCATTGCCCACTCTATGGGCGGTGCGATCGCCACGCGCTACCTGCAAACGCATCCAGAACACAACTTTGATGGTTTGATTCTGAGTTCCCCAATGTTTGGTATCAACCTACCGTGGTATCTCAGCCCTATCGCGATTCCGGTCAGCCAAATCTTAGCGGCAGTCTCGACAAAGCCAAGCTACGCGCCGGGTCATAAAGAATACTACCCAAAACCGTTTGAAGATAACCCACTTAGCCAAAGCTACGATCGTTATCATTGGTTCCGTGGTTTATACCGTGACAAACCCGAGCTGCAAGTCGGTGGGCCAAGCACCCGCTGGGTTTGGCAAGGTTTAATGGCTGCCAAGCAATGTATTTTGCTGACACGCCAAATTAAAGTTCCGGTTTTATTGGTTCAGTCAGGCAACGATCGCATCGTGAGTAACGCCGCGCAGCAACGCTTTATCGATAAGCTAAGTAAGACCAACCCTAATGCCAGCCTAGTTTCGATTGCTGGTGCAGAGCACGAAATTTTGTTCGAAAAAGACCAGTATCGTAACCAAGCTCTGGACGCTATCTTTTCCTTTATGCGTGCTCAAAGCGCATAAAATGAATTAAAGAGGAAATACGAGGTCTGCGATTTACCCTCTTTTTCCTCCTTATTTTGGCGTAAACTTCATCATGTTCCCCGCACTCGGAGCAGTACGACCTAGTCAATCTACTGCGCTCCGTGTGCAATCAACCTGTTCTACTCAATCCGAACCGTTTACGAGGGCTTCATGAGCACATCGCTACCTTGCAAAGAGATCACTAAAATCGTTGCCTCAGATCTGGATGGCACTTTACTCGCACCAAACCACCAGCTAAGCGCTTACTCGAAAGAGACGCTCAAAGCGCTGCATGAACAAGGCTACACATTTGTCTTTGCAACGGGTCGCCACCACGTAGACGTCGCAAGCATTCGTCGCACGGTAGGTATTCCGGCTTACATGATCACTTCAAACGGCGCTCGTGTGCACGACCAAAATGATCAAGAGATGTACAGCCAGAACGTACCGGAAGATTTGGTTCAACCAGTGATCGACACGATCAAAACGGATCCTGAAATACTTATCCACATGTATCAAAACGACGACTGGTTGCTGAACAAAGACGACGAACAACTGCGTGATTTCCATGAAGAGTTCACTTACAAGTTGTACGACCAAGACAATGCGCCAACAGACGGCATTGCAAAAGTGTTCTTCACCCACCCAGCACAAGACCATGAACACCTTGTTACCTTCGAAACGAAGCTGCGTGAACAATTTGGCGATCGACTAAACATCGCATTCTCAACACCTTGGTGTCTGGAAGTAATGAGTGCGGGTGTTTCTAAAGGTGACGCTCTAAAAGCAGTGGCAGAATCAATTGGTTTGACACTAGAAAACACCATTGCGTTTGGTGACGGCATGAACGACGTAGAAATGCTATCCATGGCGGGTAAAGGTTTGGTGATGGGCACCTCTCACGAGAAAGTGATGAAAGCACTACCAAACAATGAAGTGATCGGCAGCAACGCCGACGATGCGGTTGCACACTACCTGCAAGATCATCTGCTATAACCTGTATTAGCTATCAACAGCAGGTTATCGGCAAAATCACAAAGGGCTGCACTATGCAGCCCTTTTTCTTTTATCTTTGACTCGGCAACTTCTCTTTACCGAGGATTGCTTGCCACTCTTCTTCGCTCACCGGCATGATCGATAAGCGATTGCCGCGTTTCACTAATGGCATGTTTTCTAGCTCTGGCATCGCCTTCATGACTGACAACGGAATCAAGCGTTCAGTCTTACGCACAAACTCAATATCCACCATTATCCAACGCGGATTTTCTGGGTCGGATTTCGGGTCGTAATAATCACTCTCTAGGTCAAACTGGAAATGATCGGGATATGCTTCACGGGTCACTTTGGCAATACCAGCCACTCCTACGTTCTTGCAAGAGGAATGGTAAATCAGCACCAAGTCGCCCAATTTGACTTGGTCACGCATCATATTACGCGCCTGATAATTACGAACTCCCTCCCAACATGAAACCTTTTGGGTCCGAAGCGTGTCAATAGAAAAGGTATCTGGTTCTGTTTTAAATAACCAATATGCCATAATGCCATCCGATGCAGATTGAGTAATGAGGAAGATATAACATGAAGGCTTTGAAAAACCCAGTGGCATTAGCCACACTGCTGGTCCTTCAAGCATGTAGCATGCAACCACAGCAGTCTGATGCAGACGCACCAACAACTCCGCCTGCGTCCTTAGATAAGCCAGAAACCATCTTACCTCAAACCTTTATGCTGCGTGGTGAAGTCGTGATTGGGCATGAAAGCCAGTACATCACTCCTTGTGGCAGCGACAAACAGTACTGGCTGCAACTGTCACCACAACAGGTGCAAAGAGCCATCGCATTAACCAATCAGCCTTATCAGACCATGTATGGAGAAGTGATTGGTCACCTCAATCCACCTGGTGTTGACGGTTTCTCTGCAGATTTCGACGCAAACTTCGTGGTAGAACAAGTAAACTTCCTCACCACAGAAAACCCGCAACGCTGCAAACAAACCAGTAAACCAACACGAGTCTTTGGTAACGAGCCATCTTGGTCAGCCAGCTTTGAAGGCAACTCTCTCAAGTTCCAGCAAATGGGCAAATCGACACAAACACTCGAAATTGAAAGCAGCAAACTGCAACCTCGTCAGCGAACATACCAACTGAATGACGGCGAGCTGCGTATGACCGAGAACTTGTGTTCTGACACCATGAGCAACTCTCTCTACGGCTGGAAGGCAACACTGGAGCATGGCGATAAAACCTATCAAGGTTGTGGTATGACAGCCAACGTAGATTCAACATTAGAATGGGTGAACACTTACGTCGCGACGTCGACCCAATCGCAAGGCTTCGAAGTGCAGATGACACTTAACAGCGACCACAGTGCCATCACCAAATACAGCTACTCAGACGGACAACCGCCATTGATTGAACGCGGCTACTGGCAACAACTAAGCCCATCGCAAGTCCAAGTATTGATGACTCACCACCAGCAACAACGCTTAATGACCGAGCGCCTGTTTACTCGCGAAGGCAGCCAGCTGAAAGCAGTCAAAGAGAAAGTAGGCAATTTGGTTTATCCCATTGCCGATGGCGGTTTAGTGCTATACCCAGCAACAGTGCGTAACTCAGGCACAGAACAACCAGCAGCCGAGCGCAACCACGATCCAATTGGCGCAGCTGATGTTCCTTCTAGTGCGGACTTCAACTCAAAAGTGGACGCTGCGGTACGTAACTACTTCTTCATTCACCAAACCAACCCTAGTAACAACCAATACCGTTGGCTGACCTACGATCTGAATGGCGATGGTGATGAAGAATTACTGGTGCAACTTGATTGGTGTGGTTCTGGCGGCTGTACTCTGCTGGTATTCGAAAACCACGAGAAAGAATGGCGTTTCAACAGCCGTATGACGCTAGTGCAAAGTCCAATCATGCTCGGTCAACAAACTTCACACGGTTGGCGAGATCTGATTTTCAATGTGAGCGGCGGCGGTGCAACACCTGGTCAACACGTGATGCAATACTCTGGCGTAAGTTACCCAATCAACCCAAGCTTGGCGCCAAAAGCGAGCAAAGAACAAGTCAGCGGCGTGCGTCTGTTCTCAGATGGTATCAGCCCTGTCCGTGATGGAGTGCGCTTGTAATGGCGCAGCCTTGTCCACATTGTGGCTTCCAGTTCAACTGCATCTGTTCACTGCTGCCTAAGTTAAGCAGTGAACACTCGCTGATACTGTTGATGCACCCTAATGAACTGACGCGCGATACCAACACTGGCAAACTGCTCGCCCAGTGCCAACTGAATGTCACTCAAGTCGTTTGGGACCGAAAAACGCCACCAGCTGAGTTATTAGAAACGCTCGCTAATCCAAGCCTGCTGCCGGTACTGCTATTCCCAAGTGAAGAGAGCCTAACGCTTGAACAAGTGCAGCAACAAAGTAATCAGCAAAACAGACAACCGCTGTACATCATTGTTGATGCAACTTGGCAAGAAGCGCGCAAAATGATCAATAAAAGCCGATGGCTAAAGGGCATCGCGATGATGGGCTTAGCCACTCAAGCCGATTCCCAGTATCAACTGCGTCGCAATCAACAAGAAGGCAACTTATGTACCTTTGAAGTTGCTGCTCAATTGCTGGGACAACTTGGTGAAGAGCAAAACCAGCAACAGATGCTAGCGTTCTTCGAGCAATACCTTCCTCGTTTCCAAGCCGAGAAAAGTGGTCACGAGCTCAAAGCCTAGTGCCTATCAAAACAAAAAACGCAGCTTTAACGCTGCGTTTTTTATCGGCTGCTGTTTCACGTGAAACAAAACTCTAGAGCACTTAAGCACAATTAGAGCAAAGCACATTAAAACAAACGTGTCGGTTCACCTAAGTAATAACCTTGCAGATAGTCCACCCCCATGTCCTGAGCAATATCGCACACCTCTTTGTTGTGCACGAACTCCGCGACAGTCTTCGCATTAAATACCTGACACAAACGCACCAACTGCGAGGCAATCTTGCGCTGCTTTTGGTCTTTGTCGATGTAGCGAATCAAACTGCCATCGAGCTTAATCACTTCCGGCTCTAACTTGAGGATCTCATCAATATTGGAGTAACCCGACCCAAAGTCGTCAACAATGATCCGAGCGCCTAGGCTTCTAAAGTGACTGCACACCTCTATCATTCGTCCGTAATCTTTGATTTGCTCTGATTCCAACACTTCTAAACCAATCCGTCTTGGGTCGTTAAGTTGGGTAATGGCATGTTCAAGCAACATCAAGGTTTTATCGCTGAGTAAATCCTGAGGTGACAAGTTAATTGAGAAGTCACCTTGTTTGTCCTTCATGTAATTCAGCGTGGAACGGATCATGTGACGACTCAAACGTGTGTACAAATGCGTATCAGAAATGATGGGTAAGAAACGCCCCGGCGCAATGATGCTGCCATCCTCTTCGATGATACGCACTAAACACTCTTGGCTCGCGGGGCGATGGTTGTAAGCGTGCACAATTGGCTGACTGTAGGTAATGATGTTCTGTTTGAGGATGGCACGACTCACACAGCTCAACCAACCCAGCTGCTCTTTTCGCACATCTTCATTGACCTCAATATCTTTAGCATTACAGATATGAGTATTACTTCGCACCCCAGCTCTTCGCGCTTCAATGCCTTTGAGGAGCAATTCATCCGGCGATGCGGTTGGAAAATCACGACGGCTAACTAAGCCACCACACAATGAAATCGAAAGGTAATCAATGTCTCGTAGGCCACTTGGCTCAAAGTTGGTTTGCTCAACCGCATCAGCAAAGCGAGTAAAGTGTTGCTTGATCGCTTCACTGCTAGTGTCGGCTTTAAATAAGAACGCCCACTCACCCACACCAATACTATACAGTTGCAGCGCGGCAGGTTTACCAAGACGTTTACGTAGGCGGTTGCTAAAGTGCATCGACAAGTCTTTCAATAGTTGGTCGCCAACGCGATAGCCATACTTTTCGTTGATATGGCTGAAGTTAAGCAGCTTAAGTGTCAGTAGGTGCTCTTCAGCATTAATAGTGATTAAGCGCTCTTGCAACGCAACGCGATTTTGTAATCCTGTACGGCTATCTCGACGAAAACTCTGTTCTAGCTTCTTGGCTTGGCGGTCGAGCTGATAGCCCATGTGTGCATTCATGTTATTCAGGTCGCCAATCGCATTACGTATCAGGCTAAATAACGGTGAAATCGAAGCGGTCATTTCCTGTGTGGGCAAGTTGAGCTCGTCAACTTCGTCCCCTTCACGCATCGCAAGGTAAGTCAGGCTGTGGTGCAGAATTTCTTGATGATCATTCCCACCATGCAGTTCACCCATGCAGTAACTACCGGCCGTACTAGAGATATCAGCAAAGGCACGGACTTCATCGCTGCTATCAATATAATCGAGTCGTGATGCGCAGTTATAAATCATCACCGCTTCAGGCTGGTGCATAGCAAGCTCTACCACCCCATGGCGCACTTGCTCAAGCGTTAACGAAGGATGGTTGTAACAGAACTGAACTTCATCACCCAAACACCAAGGACGGTCGAAACTCATGCTGCCATCGGGATGAATCTCGGTCACCGCACACACCTCTTTGCGCCCAATGGATTCGCGATAAAGTGGGAAATTCAGCAGCTGATTAAGCGTCAGGTCGTGCCCATCAGCAAGGTAGTGCTTGTAAACATCGAGTGCTTTACGCTCTCCCAAGCTATACAAGCGCGTCCCTTTGGCATGAGTCACCTTATGGGGCATACCAATCGGGTTCCACTCGGAATACGCGTTGGTCCATACCTTTAAGCTTTCACTATGTAAAGCAACCGCTACAACCGCTTCATCATAAACTTGGTCTTGATGCAGGACCCAGCAACCATCATCAATGGCTTGAGCCAAACCGCCAGAAACCATTGGGCCTTCGGTATTAAATACGCGATACACGGGGTAGTCACGTCGTTCGATTTGGACAGAAAAGCTAATAATGGCTTTGGAGCTATCTTGCAGTTCTAAGGCTTGTTTGAGGTCGTAGCCATCAATATCTGGCGAGAAGGAATAATGCTGAACCGCAGAAGTGAGTGTGGTTTGTTCAAACTCCATCACACATACTAAGCAGCCATGGTTGATGATCTCACCTTCTAGAATAACGTGGCGCGTGCTATGGCCGATAATGTGGGTATCAGGCAGTCTTTCTAGAATTGCTCGAGCGAGTGCCGTTGCAGTATCGCGTGATTGTGTGGATAGCAGTTGCACCAGATAACGTTTATCCGCACAACACTGAGAAGTGACTAAAAAGTCATTAAGCTGATCCACATTTTGAACCAGTTGAGAGAATGCTCGCATTTACCCTACCACTGCCGTCATCAAGCCAAAATACATGAAAAGTGCTTTTATTATTTTACTGTTATGAGAGTAATTTACGTGGCTTTACGTGGCTTTGCTAGGGTCAGAATGAAGATTGAATGGATTAATGCGAAAGTGATTACAAAAGCGTAAGCAACGACTGCAAGTTATTGATTTCAACATCAGGTAAGGTTCGTATTTTTGCCTGATTAATGACATTTTTATTCATATCATTAAACCAGCATGCGGCAAAACCCGAGAGTTTTGCACCTTGAACATCCGTCACCAGGTGATCGCCAACATGAAGAATGTGCTCACTTGGTAAGTCCAGAAACTGCTGCGCTTTGGTGAACATATCCGACGCAGGTTTCGCGCTGCCATCCGGCCCTGCTTTCAGCACTTGTTGGAAATAAGGTTTGAGCCCTATTCTATCTAAATCCACATTACCGTTAGTTATGGCCACCAGCGGGATTTCTTGCCCCAGTTGAGAAAGTACATCGAGGCTTTGCTGTGGTACTTCAAAGCGGTTACGCCAATCTAAAGCAACCTCTAGCGCGGCTTGCGCGGCAGAATGTGCTGCATCGTCATCGTAACCAACTTGGGAGAAGGCTTGCTTAAGTTGCACTAAGCGCCACACAGTGACATCACTCTTCAGCTCAGGTTGTTGCTGTAGAACACGTTGCTTGAGTGCAAACCAATCGGCTTTATCCATGTGAGCGATCACCGGATGATGGTGTTTAAGCCAAGATAGCAACTCACGCTCCATACGAACTATCACTGGGTAGTTGTCATAGAGAGTGTCATCAAGGTCAAACGTCATCGCCTTTACAGGCGCGATACGGCGGTAGAATTTCATGGGATTCCTTGGGTTAGTCCGACTTGTCGTCGTTTCTCTTACGCGCTCTCGGGTGTGCCTGATCATAAGCTTGCGCTAAATGTTGGAAATCCAAGTGGGTGTAGATTTGGGTGGTCGAGATATTTTCGTGCCCCAATAGCTCTTGCACTGCACGTAGGTTGTTGCTCGATTCCAGCATGTGCGTTGCAAACGAGTGACGCAGTTTGTGCGGACTGATGTGGCTCGCTACCGACTGTTTCTGCCCCCACTCCGCCATACGCTTTTGCACACTGCGGTGTGAGATTCGCGTACCCAGCTTGGAAACAAACAGTGCAGGTTCACCCGGTGCGGCTAGATCACCACGCACACGCAACCACTTGCCAACCCATTCGGTTGCCATACCAGAGAACGGCACTTTACGTTCTTTGTCACCTTTACCAATCACTCGTAATTCGCCACTGCGTAGCTGAACGTCACGCACATCGACGCTCACCAGTTCTGCCAAACGCAGACCAGCGCCGTACATCAGTTCCATCATGGCACGATCGCGCACCGCTAACGGGTCGTCCTCGTTCACTTCGAGCAATTGGTTTACTTCATCCACATCGAGGTTTTTCGGCAGTGGGCGTTGCTTACGTGGCGCCGAAACCCCTTTGGCTGGGTTCGCTGACATTTCTCCACGTAGGATCAGGAAATCGAAAAAGCTGCGTAGAGAAGATAAGCGCGTCGCTAAGCTGCTGGCTTTCATGCCTTCACGCATGCCTTTACCTGCCAGTTGACGCACCCAACCCGCATCGACTTGCGACCAATCTTTCAAACCCATCTCAGCCAAGTGGTGAGCCATGGTTTCCAATTGTTGTTTGTAGTTGCGTTGGGTGTGCAGGCTAAGCCCCTTTTCGCTTCGCAGGAATTCGTAGAAGCGTTCAAGAGGCTTTTGAAGACTATTTGGCAGAGGAGTGTTGGGAGTTGTCGTCATCGTGACTTTGCCATACCAATGTTTGAGCGAGATGTGCCACTACTAAGGATAGGTGACGCAAAAACAAGGTATCCATATCTGGTTGGAAATGACCGCCATCCTCGCTAGAAAATGCCAGTACGCCAAGCGTCTGTTTTTTCACAAGCGGTAACACCACATAGGAACCCATTTCTGGAACGTCCATATCCCCAAACAACGCTTCGCGATCCACTTTACGCAGACGACCTAAGTACGCCTCTTTGCCGTTTAAGTGGTTAGTAGCAAAACGTTGGTAGCTTTCCTTACTCAATTGAGTCGCAGCATCACACTGGCTCAATAGACGCACATACGCCTTCAAACCAAGGTCTTTGGCTTTCAGTTCAATGGCGTTGACAACTTGCTTGAAGTCACCACACTTAAGGATTTGCCCTTGCAGATCCATGAACTCGTAGAAGGTGCGATCGTTATTCGCCGCCAAAGACATTAGAGTAGTGATTTCTTCTTCTAGCTCTTCTATACGCTGGCGCTGGCGGTTCATTTGAATGTGAACCAAAGAAACCGTACCTAAATCTGTGTGTGGCAAAGATAGGCGATCGACCAACTCTGGACGCTGAACAAAAAAGTCTGGGTGGTCTTTTAAATATTGCGCCACCACTTCAGCAGTCAGCGCATCCGCTTCAACTTCTGAGATTTGGTTTTCTTGCTCTTCAACTAGCACGACAATTGACCATCAAACACGTGAGTTGCAGGACCAGTCATAAACAGCGGTTTGCCTGGACCTTGCCAAGAGATGCGTAGGTCACCACCAGGAAGTGAAACTTTCACGTTTTCATCCAATAGACCTTGCAGGATGCCCACCGCAACTGCGCCACAGGCACCGCTGCCGCAAGCTTGTGTTTCACCCGCACCACGCTCATACACGCGTAGGCGGATGTGATTGCGATTCACAACTTGCATAAAGCCCGCGTTCACACGCTCAGGGAAGCGTTCGTGTGATTCTAATAGCGGTCCGAGTGTTTCCACTTCTGCAGTATCCACATCGTCGACCACAGTCACCACGTGCGGGTTACCCATGCTCACTGCGCCACAGAACAGGGTCTTATCGCCTGCACGCATGATGTAGGTTTTCTCTTTCTGCTTCGCTTTGAAAGGGATCTTGTTCGGCTCGAATTCAGGTACGCCCATGTTCACCGTGACTTCACCATCATCTTCAACATCAAGAATCATCTTACCTTTCTTGGTGCTAACGCTGATGCTGTACCTATTCGTCAAACCTTTCAAACGGACGAAACGCGCGAAACAGCGAGCGCCATTACCACACTGCTCAACTTCACTACCATCGGCATTAAAAATGCGGTAGTGGAAATCGGTTTCTGGATCATAAGGCGCTTCAACCACGAGCAATTGGTCAAAACCGACGCCCGTGTGACGATCCGCCAAACGACGGATCAAATCTTGCGAGAAAAACACGTTCTGGGTAATGCAGTCGACGACCATAAAGTCGTTGCCCAAACCGTGCATTTTGGAAAAGTGGAAATGCATTTGTTGTGTGTTACTCCGGTAGAATCTGTTCCAGCTGCCACAAACTGGTCAGCTCCTCACGCTGGCGAACAAGGTGGCTTTGGTTGCCATCCACCATCACTTCCGCCGCTCGGGTACGAGTATTGTAGTTCGAAGACATCACAAAACCATAGGCGCCAGCAGAGCGAACCGCGAGTAGATCACCTTCTTGCAGTACTAGTGCTCGATCTTTGCCCAAGAAATCGCCCGTTTCACAGATAGGTCCGACTAAATCGTAAGTCTGTGCTTCACCTTCGCGTGGTGAAACTGGGACAATATCTTGCCATGCTTGATACAGCGCAGGACGCATTAAGTCGTTCATCGCCGCATCGATAATCGCAAAGTTTTTGTGCTCAGTGTGTTTTAGGAATTCCACACGCGTCAGCAAGATACCAGCGTTAGCTGCAATTGCACGACCTGGTTCGAAAATCAGTTCAAGATCTTGATGGTTCTCAAGACGACCTAACAGTGCTTTCGCGTAATCAGAAGGCTGTGGTGGCAATTCATCACGATATACCACACCCAGACCACCACCAACGTCCAGATGACGGATGTTGATGCCTTGTGCTTTCAGATCATCAATCAGAGCCAAGAGGCGATCTGTCGCGTCGATGAACGGTTCAATCTCAGTCAACTGAGAACCAATGTGGCAGTCGATACCTTGCACGTTGAGATTTGGTAGGCTCTGAGCAAATTTATATACTGCCGGAGCACGGTCAAAAGCGATACCAAACTTGTTGTCGCGCAGACCAGTCGAGATGTAAGGGTGTGTTTTTGCGTCTACGTCAGGGTTAATTCGTAGAGAAATCGGTGCAACCACACCTAACTCACCTGCGACTTTGTTCAAGCGCTCAAGTTCAGGTTCTGATTCCACGTTGAAGCATTTGATGCCCAGCTCCAGTGCGCGTTTCATCTCTGCTGGCGTTTTACCAACACCCGAGAACACCACCTTCTTCGCATCACCGCCAGCCGCGATAACGCGTTCAAGCTCACCACCCGATACAATATCGAAACCTGAACCCAAACGAGCCAGTGCATTCAATACGCCAAGGTTAGAGTTTGCTTTTACTGCGTAACAAACAAGATGAGGATGCTGACCCACAGCGCTATCAAACGCATTCCAGTGACGCTCTAGCGTTGCTCGTGAGTAAACATAAAGAGGAGTGCCATGTTGCTCGGCGAGAGCTTGGAGTGAGACGTCTTCGGCCCAAAGCTGGCCATCATCCTGATAGTTGAAGTAATCCAAAATTTGCTTCCCTTAATTAATTCGACTGCTAAACCCTGTTTTCACCCGAAGGTGTGGCTGATTATTGTGACTGCTCGTTTTGTTGAGCGTCATCTGGGATATAAAGTGAACCTGATTGACCACAACCAGCAAGGGTCGCTGCAACCATCACAAACAACACCGTAAGTAATTTTTTCATTTTGCATATCGTGATTATTAAACCAATGCCCCCTATAATCGCACCACACTCAGGAAAAGCAATAGGATAGACGGATGAACGATACTGAATTTCATCAACTGGTGGATGCGCAGATGCAACTCATCGAAGAATCCATCGATGATTCAGGTGCAGACATTGATTACGAAGTCACTGGCAACGTAATGACATTAGAGTTTGAAGACCGCAGCCAAATCATCATTAACCGCCAAGAGCCAATGCATGAGATCTGGTTAGCATCGAAGTCTGGTGGCTTCCACTTCAAGCTAGTCGATAGCAAATGGACTTGCTCTAAAACGGGCATGGAACTGTTTGCAATGGTGAAAGAAGAATGTGAAAAACACGCTGGCGAAACGATCGATTGGGCATAAGCCAAATGGGTCTTCGTGGCGACCAGTCACCTAAACGACAAAAGAGCACCAAGGTGCTCTTTTTGTTGTTCGTTTTACGCATTAACCGCTTTGGTTGGGCGAGTCGGCGTACAGCCATCATTGCGGTAAGGGATAATGTAGGTATTCCCTTCCTCCGGATGAATAATTTGGTAGTACTGCGGCAAGTTAAAGTTAATAAACTTCGACGATACACGACTGTCGTCTTTCACCGAGGTGTAGAAGCTGTTCACTGACGCAATCATTTCATCTTTAGAGCCACTGAATTGATGGTAAACCTCAACTTGGTTTGACTCATCCAATACATAGATATTGAAACCATCGTCAGTATCTTCAAAGAAGAACTGCACCAAACCTTCACTGGCAAAGCCATCCACTACTTCTGGTAGTTGGTACTCTTGCTCACGATCCAGCATCAACAGCGGTGAACCTTTCAGCTTATTGGTTGAAATGCTGCGGTAGAAATCGACCGAGTTTTCTAGCTTCTGAACCGATACGCCACGACGCTCAAAGAACAAGCCGTAAGTTTGGTTAGCAAGACGCATGGCTTTAAAGCGACGGCGTTTCTCTTGTTCAACCGGCTTCAAACGTAAGTCGATACACTCTGCCAATAGCTGGTAAACCATATTGCGCATCACGCCACGCATGTTCTTCGCGTAGCAGAACACATCCACCGACTCTGGCGGAATCGCATCTTGGTGCATTTTGCCAAGGATGGTCTTCAACGCATCTAGCATCGCGGTTTCGCCTTTGAAGTGCAGGGTACGCACTTCGTGCCATGAGTTGCGATAAACCAAATCAACACTGCCGACCAAATTAATTTGCTCAGGACCAAAACTGAAGATATCGGTGTTCTTCACATCCACTTTAAGTGAACGACCAGACAACTCTGCGGTTGGGTCATTTTCAAAGTTGATGAACATCGCCATCTGACTAATTTCGCACGGACTGCCCAACGCTTGCATCGATGGACGACGCTTACGTAACGAGAAGGTGTTACGTAGGTCACTCACCATTTGGTAGAACTTATCGATGTCTAACTGCGCTTCACGCACCACCGCGTGCAAACGCGTCGACTCGGTAATCAAACCGTTGAAGAACGCCCAAGAAACCAACTTACTTAGGTACTCATGGTGCTCAAGACAAGGTTGACCAAGAATGCGGTGCGCAATCAGTGGTTGCTTGTACAAGTACCAACCTGATTTGTTCACCCCACCTTCTTTTACTTCAATGAAGCTCAAGTCGGGTTCGTGCAAATCTGGCGAGATCTGAGGGTTAAGCAAGGTAACTTTCCCCGGCAGCACTTCAAATGCTGCGTACAGCTTACGGGCAAGAATGCTAATATCTTGCGGGCTGATCGCCGAGGTAATGTCATTACGACGCGCAAACTGAATCAAGTTACGGTAGCTTTGCATCAAAGCATCCAGCAGTGCATGGTGCACTACTTTCACTTGTTCTACTTTCCAGTTACGGCGATCGTCGAGCTCCGCCAATACCGCTTCATCCCAATCCCATTTCGCAATCATGTCGCTCAAAGCTTCACGACGCCAAGCTACAGAGCCTACATCAGGTTCACGAGACAGCTTTTCATGGGTTTTAAGGTAGAAACAACGACGAACTAAATCCAAACGCGTGTCGTCTTGGATTCGCTCTAGGTAACGCGTTACTTTCTCTAGCATCAAGTAGTACGCATCCATGCCGTACAAGTCCGGCTCGTGGGCAAAGAAGCGACGCTTGGTGTCGATACTAAGAAGTTGTGTGTGCGGGTATTCCCACGAGTAAGCTTCAAGCAAAATCGCTTTCAACACGGATTTGTAAGGGGAATCGATACTCTTGTACAGCTGCCACAAGTTCGAGCCGAAGTACTCTTCAGCAGGAATGCGGTTAAGCTGACCAAAGTTGATCCACTCATCACAGTTGATGTAGCCATCTTTACAAAGCTGTGCAACGTACTCGTCGTAACACTCTTCCATTTCTGGTGGCACGATTTGCCACAACAAACGCTGTCCAGCTAGACGTACCGCAGAACGGTAGAACTCATCCAGCAATAATAAATGCTGAGAAGAACCACAGTTATCGCCGGTCATCTCTTCTGAACGGTTGCTACGAAAACGCTCTTCATCCATTAAGAAGAAGTTCGCTTCTACACCTTGGCTTTGTGCCCAGTCGGTGATCAGCAAGCATTTATTGGTCAGCAGTTCACGTTGGTCGTTATCCATCCCTGGTGAGATACACACCCAAATATCCAAATCACTTGAGGTACTTTGACCAATAGAAGAGGTACTGCCCATGGTGTACAAACCTAAGATCGCAGGTTGCTCTGCTGTCTTAAGCGCTTGACCAATCGTCAGTTGAGTATCATCAAGGAATCGTTGTTGGAGTTCGTTCAGCTCTAGACCATACACACCATAAGGGACGTCTGCATCGTAGTAGCCGGGAATAACAGGATGGTTGTAGTTCAACAAGGCAGGTATCAAGTGGAAGACTTGCTGGCTTTGCGAATCCATAAGCGCCAGCGCACGGTCGATCCGTTGCTGGTTCAGGTTATCTAATCGCTGAATAAGTTTTTGGGTGTAAGCCTGCAAGGGAAGTTCCTTGGTTGAACAATCACGAAAATCTGCTGATGTTTTAAACCAAAACGGCTTAAAAACGTGATCAATTTAACACTTTCATCAGGGTTGGTAAAGATTTCCACCTGCAAATAGTTGTGGTCTAAAAACCCCACACTAGTCGCAAAAATTGATAGCGCAGTAGTGTCGCTTGTATTCGCCTATAACTAATAATAGTCCTTAGTCTAAATGAGAATCCAGTCACACTATTTCCATAACGTTATGTAATTCCATTCATGACGCTCAGAGAAGACTAACTAACATTAAGATTTTCACGCGTTGAGTGGTAGGATTAGGCAAAACTAAAACAGCATTGAGAAGACCATGACACAATCTACGCCAATTCGCATTGCAACTCGAAAAAGCCCTCTTGCACTATGGCAAGCACACTTTGTAAAAGACGCACTTCAAGCCGCTCATCCAGGTTTGGAAGTAGAACTCGTCACTATGGTGACCAAAGGCGACATCATTTTGGATACGCCGCTAGCCAAAGTTGGTGGTAAAGGCTTGTTCGTTAAAGAGCTAGAAGTGGCAATGCTTGAAGGTCGTGCAGACCTTGCGGTGCACTCAATGAAAGATGTACCAGTAGACTTCCCTGAAGGTCTTGGCTTGGTGACGATTTGTGAGCGTGAAGACCCACGCGATGCCTTCGTTTCTAACACTTACAAAAACATTGATGAACTGCCACAAGGCGCAGTTGTAGGTACTTGTAGCCTGCGTCGCCAGTGTCAGTTAAAAGAATACCGCCCAGACTTAGTTATCAAAGAGCTGCGTGGCAACGTAGGTACTCGTCTAGGAAAACTAGATGCAGGTGAATACGACGCGATCATTCTTGCTGCAGCAGGTCTGAAACGCCTTGAGCTAGAAGAGCGCATCCGTAGCTTTATCGAGCCAGAGCAATCACTGCCAGCAGTAGGTCAAGGTGCGGTAGGTATTGAATGCCGTGTGGATGACGAGCGTCTACTTAAGCTGCTTGAGCCACTAAACCACCAAGATACGGCAGATCGCGTACGCTGTGAGCGCGCGATGAACCTCACCCTTGAAGGCGGTTGTCAGGTGCCAATCGGCAGTTACTCACTGCTTGATGGCGACAACATCTGGCTTCGCGCACTAGTTGGTGAACCTGACGGCAGCCTAATTGTGCGTGGTGAAATTCGTGGTCACCGCAACGATGCCGAAGCACTCGGTGTTCAACTGGCTAATGAGCTACTTGAAAACGGTGCGCGCGACATCCTAACCAAACTGTACGCAGACCACGAATAATCATGGCAGTGTTGGTCACTCGTCCGGGAGAGCAAGGCGCGGCGCTTTGCTCTCTGCTCGAAAGGCACGGCAAAACTGCAATTCATCATCCTCTGATCGACATCGTTGCCGATCTCAGCGACACACAACTCTCCAAATACATTGAAACCGCTCAAATCATCATTGCTGTTAGCCAGCATGCGGTGCAATGCGCGGAGCAAATCTTGCAGAACCACGCTAAATCATGGTCTAAGCAGGCTGTATACCTTGCCGTTGGTCAAAAAACCGCACACTATTTAAGCAAATGTACCCAACAAAAAGTACACTATCCACAAGTCAGTGATAGTGAGCACTTGTTGCAGCTACCCGAGCTAAACAATGTAGAAAAACAAACAGTTCTGATCCTCCGTGGCAACGGCGGTAGAGAGCTGATAAAAGATGCATTGGTGAGACGTGGAGCAAAAGTTCACTATAGTGAGACTTATAAGAGAGAATTTATCCCATTCGATCCAGTAAGCTGTGTCTCACTATGGAAAACCCAACAAATCGACCAGATTATCGTCACCAGTGGTGAACAACTGGATTATTTGTGCAGCCAATTGACGTCAGAGCAATTGACTTGGCTTAATCAACAAGAGTTGTATATCCCCAGTCAGCGAATCGCTGACATCGCAATTCAACGGGGCTTCACTCAGGTCAGGTGCACAGGAAGCGCATCCAACCAAGAATTACTGGCTGCTCTCCAGCCCTAGCTACACAGGATATAGGCATGACAAGTAAAAATAACGACCAAAAGAATAACGATAAAAACCTTTCCGAAGAAACCACATCGGCACCGCTAGCTGAAAAAGACACGCCTAAGAAGGAATCTGAGCCAACCAAGCCAGAACAACCAAACAAAGTTGAATTTGAAGAGAAGCAAGGCAAACGCGGCGTCAAGCTGGGTACTGTCGCTATCGTCTTATCACTGATTTTTGGTGGCGGTCTCACTTACAAAATGCTTGAGCAGCAATCTGAATACCAAACTCAGATCGCTCAGCTGCAAAGCCAACTGGAGCAAGCTCAATCAGCAATGAAGCAAGAGCTTAGCCAACTAAAAGAAGAAACCATTGAAAAAGCGACCACCGTCACTCACAAAGCAGAAGTGGTACTGGGTCAGCAACAAAAGAGCATCGAAAGCCTGCAACTGGCAGTCGCTGATGTGAAAGGTCGTCGTCCAAACGACTGGTTACTGGCAGAAGCTGACTACCTAGTAAAACTGGCAGGTCGTAAATTGTTCTTAGAGCACGATGTAGAAAGTGCTACTCAATTGATGGAAAGCGCGGATCAACGTATCGCAGCGCTGAACGACCCAAGCTTGGTCGGTCTGCGTAAAGCCATGGCAAACGACATTACTAAGCTACGTGTTGTTCCTTTAGTAGACCGTGATGGCTTGGTATTGCGCCTCACTGCACTACAACAGCAAGTAGACAAACTGCCACTTGCGAATGCTTTACTACCAGAAGCGGCTGCGGTAGAGAAACAACAAGTGTCTGAAGACATTGCAAACTGGCAAGATAACCTGATGACGTCACTAAAAGACTTCTCAGAAAACTTCATCACCTTTCGCACTCGTGACGGCAACGTAATTCCTCTATTGTCACCACAACAACACTTCTACTTGAAAGAAAACATCAAAGCGAAGTTAGAGACGGCAATTAAAGCGGTTTACCAAGAGCAAGGCGAAATCTACACCACCTCTTTGGAGACAGCAGACAAATGGGCAATGGCATTCTTCAACCAAGACGACAACTCGGTGAAAGAATTCAACAAAACACTGAGCCAACTGAGCAAGCAAGACATTCAAGTTGAATACCCTGCGAAGCTAGAAAGCCAAAACCAACTCTCTGACGTGATTCGTGAGCGCCTACGTCGTGAAGTGACCACAATGACAGGTACGGAGGATAAGTAATGGTTCGTCTTATTTTCCTATTTGTTGTTCTTGGTGCCGGTCTGTTCGTTGGCACTCAATTCTCAGGTCAGCAAGGTTATGTCCTGATCTCAATTGCCAACAAAACCATTGAGATGAGTGTAACCACTCTAGTGATCTTCGTGATTGCTGCCTTGGCGGCGCTGTTCTTCCTAGAATACGTGGTCAAGAAAGTGGTTTACGCAAGCTCAAGCACATGGAATTACTTTAGTGTGCGCAAAATGCGTCGCTCTCGTCGCTACACCAACGAAGGCATCATCAAGCTACTTGAAGGTGACTGGAAAGGCGCAGAGAAGAAAGTAACACGCTGGGCAAACCACCACGATATGCCTCTTCTGTGTTACTTAGTGGCTTCAGAAGCTGCGCAAGGTCAAGGTGACAAAGCCAAGCGTGACCAGTACCTAGAACTGGCAAGCCAGCAAGAAAACGCGCACCTAGCGGTAGAGTTGACTCGCGCGAAACAGTTCATTCGTGATAACGAATTCGAATCTGCATTCGATACACTGCAAGCACTGAAAGGTCAGTACGCGAATAACTCGATCGTTCTTAACCTGCTGAAAACCACTTACATGCAGCTTAAGCTATGGCAACCGCTGATCGATCTGATGCCTCAGCTAAGCAAAGCAAAACTGGTAACGGAAGAAGAGCAAGCGGAACTGATTCAGAAAGCACAATGCGGCTTGCTACACGAAGTGGCTCAGCAGCAAGGCAGTGAAGGTCTTATCTCACACTGGAACGGGCTGCCACGTAAGGTAAAACAAGACGCTCATTTGATCGGCTGTTTTGCTCACGAGCTCATCTCACGTAAAGCAGATAACGAGGCATTCACAGTAATCAAAGAAGCACTGAAGAAGAGCCCAACACCAGAGCTGTACCAGTTACTGCCAGAGCTAAACTTACCGGATAGCCACCCAGTCATCGTATTCTTGGAAGGTGTCTTGAAGCGTGAACCAGAAAACGCAGCGGCGCAAAGTGCATTAGCGCACTTCTTCTTCCGCCAAGAAAAATGGCAAGAAGCACAAGAGCACTTCGAGGTTGCGCTAAAACTTCGTTCAGACGTTTCTGACTATGCTTACCTAGCAGACACACTAGAGAAGCAAAACCTAACAAAAGCGGCTCACGAGGTCTCTCGTAAAGCGCTAACGCTAGTTCAAAACAACTAAGCGACCCAGAAAGCAGAAAGCCGACAGTTTACTGTCGGCTTTTTTATTGCCTGCAATTTTTCATGCCCTATCATCGTACGACTGACTCCCCCAAGAGCAGAGTTCCCTCTACTGACTGCACCTGATTAGAAATAATCATCAAAGCTTATGTCGTTCATTCCAAGCTGCTCTTCTTCGTGTCACTAAGAAGCACGTGAAGCAACCGCGATCACTTTCTGCAAGACATAGCGATTGGCTTTAAATGGTTAGGAGGGAAAACCTCCTTCAGAGCACAGTAAAGCGTAGTGATGACCAAAGAAGTAACTAGGAGTAATGTTATGCACTTATTCGATGTGAGAGCCCCATACAGCGCTGGGTAGCGTTTGTTATAAAAGATAAAGTAAAGGACAGCAAGTATCAGAAGGTACTCAGAAGCTCTAATACACATTGAATACCACAGCGAGTAGAAACGCTCTTTTGTTAAAAGAAACACTGCGTCGATATAGAGAGGAATGATAAGGGGAAACTCAATCACTTTCGCTAGACGGCGCTTCTATAACCCTTCAAGGCAAAGAAAATAGAAAGCCTCAAGGTAGGGCTAAACCCTGGGCAACTTATTGAGTGGAGAGCAGAAGCGCTAGTTTGGAACTGCACTCGGTTAGGAAGTCACTTCATTTATTTGCCAGCACTAGAAACGACGAAAGCCCATTGGTTTCTCAACAGGCTTTCTTTGTAATGACTGAGTTCGAGGACGACTAACCCTAAGTCGCGACTGACTTGAGATTTAATGCAAATCCCGTCTAATTCTCAAACGTCAGAAATGAAAAAAGCCTCGCTATTTCTAGCGAGGCTTCTTAATAGTGGCGGAGAGATAGGGATTTGAACCCTAGATACGCTATTAACGTATGCCGGTTTTCAAGACCGGTGCTTTCAACCACTCAGCCATCTCTCCACAAATTGTTACTAAAATTTAGTCTTACACTAATGATGCTAATTCTTAGTTTTGCCTTTAGATCTATCTAAAAGCGATATTAAAGCCTGGCGATGTCCTACTCTCACATGGGGAAGCCCCACACTACCATCGGCGCTAATTCGTTTCACTTCTGAGT
The DNA here is from genome assembly GCF_010092875.1 of Vibrio sp. LB10LO1. Lineage (NCBI taxonomy): Bacteria > Pseudomonadati > Pseudomonadota > Gammaproteobacteria > Vibrionales > Vibrionaceae > Vibrio > Vibrio sp. LB10LO1. Next base: position 166 of record NZ_JAADJW010000036.1, on the reverse strand, counting down.
TCGGAATGGAAATCAGGTGGGTCCAAATCGCTATGGTCGCCAAGCAAATTCTTGCTTTTACTTTCAGCTTTTTCTAAAAACTGAAGGCAAAAAATCTGGAAAGCTGTTTTCAGTTCTTACACATTCAATTCGTTCTTGCTTTGAGTCCATCAAAACCCCTTGGGTG
>NZ_JAADJW010000035.1:0-56385 GCF_010092875.1 Vibrio sp. LB10LO1 | reverse complement strand
AGGACGGGTAGAGCTTCAATAAAGGTGCTTTGGGAAGGATGGTTTAAACTACAAACCATCCTTGAGGGCTACGAACTCGCAATGTCTCTTGATCACTAGACTTGTGATCAAGAGACAGCCCGACTGGGAGGCTTTTTTGTATCTGTAGGTTGGCGAAGTTTGCTAAGCACAATACAAAGCTCATCCAAAGGGGAGTTCAAATGACAGGCGAAAAAAAGCCCAGACTAAAAAGTGTCTGGGCGGATACAAACATAGGAGTTAATAAGAAAAAGCAGCAATGTAGCAACTAGATAGAAACAAGTTTGACGGCCTGAAAAACTTTAAATGCCCTAGTTGTTACAGTAATTCAGACCGGGCTAATTCCAAACAGTTCCATTTTTTTTAGAAGTTTTTTTCACAAAATAATATTCGCTTTAAATTCATTCTCTTAAAGCGCCACTTTTCTTTCTGGTCAGACCAATGCGTGAAAATGTGATGTTAATCATTTGTTAATCTCAGGTTTCGGGAGTATATTTTCAAACAGTTGTTTAATACGAGTGATTGAAATGGCCCCGAGAAGTACAACAAAAGAAAAAATACTCGATGTAGCAGAAGGACTATTTGCAGAATACGGCTTCAATGACACATCACTACGAACCATTACTGGTAAGGCAAACGTAAACCTGGCTTCGGTTAACTACCACTTTGGCGACAAGAAAACGCTTGTAAGGGCAGTACTAGACCGTTACCTAGAAGCGCTAATGCCAAGCATTAAGACGTCGTTAATCGAGCTAAACACACGTGATAGCTACAACATGGATGAAGTGTTTGAATCGTTGCGTCTACCGCTAAGATCTTTGAATGAGGTAAGACCGAACGGTACGGCATTGTTTATGTTACTGATTGGTCGAGGCTACACCGACGTACAAGGTCATTTACGCTGGTTTATCAGTACAAGATATGAAGAAGTGATGAGCTTGTTCATGTTCTCCATCATGAAAGCGAACCCAGAATTAACCGAAGAACAATTGTTCTGGCGATTACACTTCACATTAGGCACTTGTGTTTTCACTATGGCATCAAGCCAAGCGTTAACAGAAATTGCAGAAAGTAAGTTTGAAAAAGAGGTTGATGTTAAGTCTGTCGTCGACCTTTTGATTCCATACTTGTCGGCTGGCATGTCGGCAAAGTAAAGCATATTAAATCAATAATAAAGATAAGTTAAAGCCGCTAGCGGTGACGTGAACAAAAGGATCTGAACTATGAGCTCTCTACGAAGAAAATGGATTAGTGACCCAGCATTTAAAATGTTTAAGAAAGTATTGCCTCCATTGTCGAGTACTGAAAAAGAAGCAATGGAAGCGGGCAGTGTATGGTGGGACGCTGAGCTATTCTCAGGCAAACCAAACTTTACAACGCTACATCATTATCCGAAGCCTGCGCTAACGTCTGAAGAGCAAGCCTTCATGGACAATGAGCTAGAAACGCTACTAGAAATGCTGGATGACCAAAAGATCGTGAAAGACGATCGAGATCTTCCACCAGAAGTATGGGAGTTTTTACGCAAGGAGCGTTTCTTCTCGCTGATCATTTCAAAAGAGTACGGTGGCCGAGAGTTTTCAGCGCTGGCTAACTCAACCATCGTTTCTCGCATTGCAACGCGCAGTATCAGTGCTGCGGTTTCAGTGATGGTTCCAAACTCTCTTGGTCCGGGTGAGCTGCTTTCTCACTATGGTACTCAAGATCAAAAAGATTATTGGCTGCCGCGTCTTGCAGACGGTACGGATATTCCATGTTTTGCCCTTACTGGTCCTGAAGCGGGCTCGGACGCTGGTGGTATCCCAGACCAAGGTGTTGTGTGTTATGGCATGCATGAAGGTGAAGAAGTTCTAGGTATCCGTGTTAGCTGGAACAAGCGTTACATCACTCTAGCACCTGTAGCTACGGTTCTTGGTCTAGCGTTTAAGCTTCAAGACCCTGATGGTCTACTTGGTGATAAGAAAGACGTGGGTATCACTTGTGCGCTAATTCCTGCTGATCACGAAGGTGTCGAAATTGGTGAGCGTCACGACCCACTGGGTTCTGCATTCATGAACGGCCCAACACGCGGTAACGATGTGTTTATTCCAATGGATTGGTTGATCGGTGGCTCCGAATACGCTGGCAAAGGTTGGCGTATGTTGGTGGAATGTCTATCGGCTGGACGAGGCATTTCCCTTCCTGCACTAGGCACAGCGATTGGCCACCTAACAACACGCACAACTGGCGCTTATGCTTATGTTCGTAAGCAGTTTGGTATGTCGATTGGTAAGTTTGAAGGTGTTGCAGAGGCGATGGGGCGCATTGGTGGTTTAACTTACCTACTAGAAGCGACTCGAACGCTAACCACCACTTCTCTGGATATGAAGGAGAAGCCAGGCATTGTAACTGCGATTGCGAAATACCACATGACGGAAATCGCTCGTACTATCCTAAATGACTCTTTCGATATCCATGCTGGTCGTGCTATTCAAGACGGTCCAATGAACTACCTAGCAAAACACTATCTAGGTATTCCGGTCGCGATTACGGTTGAAGGTGCAAACATTCTGACTCGTAACCTAATGATCTTCGGTCAGGGTGCAACACGTTGTCACCCATACGTTCTGAAAGAGATGGAAGCGGCGGCCAATCCTGATCCGAAAGAGGGCGCGAAAGAGTTTGATGATCTGCTGTTCAAACATATCAAACACGCAATGGGTAACACCTTTGGCGCATTGGGTGCAGCGTTGACTGGTTCTCGCTTCGTGAAAGCACACATGAGCGGGCCGACGCAGCAATACTATAAAGATATTACTCGCCTCAGCCGCGCGCTGGCAGTGAGTGCAGACTTCGCAATGTTGACTCTAGGTGGTGACCTGAAGCGCAAAGAAATGATTTCTGCACGCCTTGGTGATGGCTTAAGCTACTTGTACATGGCTTCTGCTGCACTCAAGAAGTATGAAGATGAAGGTCGTCAGCAGGGTGATTTGAACTTTGTACATTATGCAGTACAACACTGTTTATACAATGCTTCGAAGGCGTTGAATGAGGCTTACTCGAACTTCCCTGTGAAATACGTAGGTGGCGTTCTAAAAGGCTTGTTGTTCCCATTGGGTAACCACTTCAATGCGCCAAGCGACGAGCTATGTGTGAGCCTAGCAGAAGCGATGATGACACCAGGCGCTCAACGTGACCGACTGACTCATCTGTGCTACATCGGCAAAGAGGAAGACGACAGCGTTGGCCTAATGGAACGTGCATTCTTAGCGATGTACGATGTGAAGCCTCTTGAGCGTAAACTGATGAAAGCTGCAAAAGATGGCAAAGTAGCGCGTAAAGGTCTATTGCATGACCGCCTACAGCAAGCGTTTGAAGCCGAGGTGCTGACAGAGCAAGAAATCGACCAAATCATGGCGGCAGATAAGTTGCGCTACAAAGCGATTCAAGTCGACCACTTTAGTCACGATTTCTCAGAAGTTCGCACCAACGTGACGACGAAGAAATCGCACCTGAACTCAGCAGCATGAAGCGTTTGAGTATAAAATGAGAGAAGCACCTCAATTGAGGTGCTTTTTTGTGTTTGAGCCTTTAGGTTTTTCTGTTGAGTGCTCCAACCACTTGCATTTTCGCAGCATTTTTACAGAAATTAGGTGCGAAGTAGGGCTGAACCTTTTATCCTAGCAACGTTTTTTAAAGGAAGTTGAATATGATCATCAAACCTAGAATTCGTGGATTTATCTGTACTACTACGCACCCAGTGGGTTGTGAAGCTAACGTAAAAGAACAAATTGCTTACACTAAAGCACAAGGCCCAATTAAAAACGCACCAAAACGCGTTCTTGTTGTGGGTGCATCAAGTGGCTACGGCCTATCTTCTCGTATCGCTGCGGCATTTGGTGGCGGCGCTTCAACTATCGGTGTTTTCTTCGAAAAAGAAGGCACAGAGAAGAAGCCAGGTACAGCAGGTTTTTACAACGCGGCTGCTTTCGAGAAGCTAGCTCGTGAAGAAGGTCTGTACGCGAAAAGCCTAAACGGCGACGCTTTCTCAAATGAAGCAAAACAGAAAACAATCGATCTGATTAAAGAAGACCTTGGTCAGGTAGATATGGTGGTTTACTCACTGGCTTCTCCAGTACGTAAAATGCCAGAGACGGGTGAACTGATCCGTTCAGCACTTAAGCCTATCGGTGAGACTTACACGTCAACGGCTGTTGATACCAACAAAGACGTCATCATCGAAGCAAGCGTAGAGCCTGCAACTGAGCAAGAAATCCAAGACACAGTAACCGTAATGGGCGGTGAAGACTGGGAATTATGGATTAACGCACTATCAGACGCTGGCGTGCTAGCAGATGGTTGCAAAACAGTCGCATACAGCTACATCGGTACTGAGCTAACTTGGCCTATCTACTGGGATGGCGCTCTAGGTAAAGCGAAAATGGACCTTGATCGTGCATCAGCAGCACTGAACGAGAAACTATCTGCAACTGGCGGTAGCGCAAACGTAGCGGTACTTAAGTCTGTTGTGACTCAAGCAAGTTCTGCAATTCCTGTTATGCCTCTATACATCGCAATGGTATTCAAGAAAATGCGTGAAGAAGGCGTACATGAAGGTTGTATGGAGCAGATCTTCCGTATGTTCAGCCAGCGTCTTTACAAAGAAGACGGCAGCGCTGCAGAAGTAGATGAAGTGAACCGTCTACGTCTGGATGATTGGGAACTGCGCGAAGATATCCAACAACACTGTCGTGACCTATGGCCACAGATCACGTCTGAAAACCTAAAAGAGCTAACTGACTACGTTGAGTACAAAGAAGAGTTCTTGAAGCTATTCGGCTTCGGTGTTGACGGTGTGGATTACGAAGCAGACGTGAACCCAGCAGTAGAAACAGATTTCACTCAAATCTAATCGTTTCTAACGGAATTAAAAAAGGCGCTCAATAGAGCGCCTTTTTTGTGTCTCAATGCCTTGTGTTGAATCATGAGCGCTACCTAAAACCAAACAGCAACGCTCATTCAAAGGTTTTAGCTTAGAATTATCAGGATAGTACCTGCCAGCGTCATCAAGATATTGGCAATCGCGTACGTGCCTGCATAACCCAGAGCAGGGATTGTCGACTTCGCGTATTCGTTCACTACGTCCATTGCTGGAGCACATGTACGCGCACCGATGATGGCACCAAAGAGTAGCGCACGGTTCATCTTAAGTACGTAAGCGCCAACTAGGTAAGCAAGCACGACAGGCACAACGCTGACGATAAACGCCAAACCGATGATCTGCGGACCGACTTGTGAAAGGTGCTCAAAAATCTTACCACCAGCGCTCAAACCAATTCCGACCATAAAGAACATCAGGCCTAAGTCTTTGACCATGTTCAGTGCCCCCTGTGGAACATAACCAAAAGTCGGGTGGTTTGCTCGTAGGAAGCCCAGTGTGATGCCAGAAAGTAATAGGCCGACTGCGTTACCTAAGCTGAATGACACTTGACCAAACGTCATGGTCACCAAGCCAAACATAATGCCCAGAATAAAGAAGCTACAAAACGCGAGTAAGTCTGCCATTTGGCTGTGGATCGAGATGAAACCGATTTTCTCAGCAAGGCCATGAACACGACTCTTTTCACCACTCACCTGAAGTACATCACCTTTAGCGAGAACAATGTCTAAATCCATCGGCATTTCAATTTGAGCACGTACTACGCGGTTCAAGAAACAGCCGAATTCCGATAGGTTCAAATCAGATAGACGCTTACCAGCAATCGCATCGCTTTTAACCACGATCTCTTCTTCGACAATTCGAAGGTCAAGTAGGTTACGGTCGAATACTTCTTTGCCGTTACGGAAACTTGGGTCAAGACGTGCGTGGCTGTCTGGGAAACCTACTAGAGCGATTTCGTCACCTTCTTGTAGGATTGCGTCACCATCTGGGTGGGCCAGAATGCCGTTACGACGAATACGTTCTATGTAACAACCTGTCTGGCGGTAAATGCCCAGCTCACGAAGGTTCTTACCATCTGTCCAGTCAATCAGCTCAGGGCCAACACGGTACGCACGGATAATCGGCAGGTACACCTTACGTTGGCTAGAGTTACCAAGTCCACGCTCTTGTGCGATCTGTTGCGCTGAATCCGATAGGTTTTGCTTTTGCAGCTTTGGCAGCAGTTTGGCGAACATGATCATACTGATCAAACCTACCAGATAAGCCATCGCGTAACCGACGGATAGATTTTCTAATACCAAAGAAAAATCCATATTACGCGGAATGGTTGCAAGACCAGAGTTTAATGCATCTTGTGCACCTACCAGAACAGGCGTAGCGGTAAGAGCGCCCGCCATCATGCCGGCAGATAAACCAAAATCAAGGCCCATATAGTGGCTGCAAAAGTAGGTAAGACCTACCGCAGAGACTAATACGGTCATACTTAGAATAAAGTAATGTTTACCGTCTCGGAAAAAAATGCCGAAGAAGTTAGGCCCAGCTTCAATACCTACACAGTAGATAAAGAGCATAAAGCCGATGGTTAAGGCCTCTGCATTAAAAGAAAAGCCAAGATGGCCCATTACGAGAGAAGTAATGAGAACGCCAATAGAATTGCCTAACTGCAACTTTCCAAAGCGAATTTTACCAATGGCAAGGCCAATTGCTAATACGACGAAGATTAGAAGAATGGGGTTTTGTTCGAGAAGGTGTACGACGTCTATGTTCACTGCGTGGCTCGGGTAAGGTGTGTGCCAAATAAAATAGTTAAGAATTTCGAATTGTAACTAAATATGGAAAAAAGATAAGTGAAATTTTTTAGGTTTTACTATTACTTGACGTAGGGGAATTCTAATTTGGAAAGATAATAAAAAAGCCGCTAATAGCGGCTTTAAAAAATCAGTAATTTGAATTACTCGTCGAACAGACCTAGGTGCTCTTTTGCGTAAGCTTCAAAGTCATCACAACCACCGATGTGCGTTTGGTCGATGAAGATTTGAGGAACAGTTTCTACTGGCTTACCAACTGTTTTCTCTAGGTCAGCTTTAGAAATGCCTTCAGCGTGGATATCTACGTAACGGTAGTTGAAGTCATCACGTTTTGCTTTTAGCGTTTCTGCGTGCTCTTTTGCACGAACACAGAATGGACAAGCTGGGCGACCAAAGATAACTACGAACATAATCTTATTTCTCCTAAAATCTCTTCTTGTAGAAAGCGACACTAGACTTCATGTCGGTACACGCCTTCATTTGTTGAGATAACTATGCCCGATCCAGTTACGGAAATAAAGTAGCAATTACCTCTTGTCTCGATAGGTGAAATCTATCGTATAAAAACTGAACGCGCACTAAGCTTATAGCCAAGAAAAGTCACTTTTGAGGGCAATTCTTAATCGTTTAAATGGCGTGTTAAGTATGTGAAGTGACGCATAAAAACATACTTAATGTAGGGTTAATGGCGGCAAGGTGCACTCGGTCAACTTTTTTTTGCTGAAAGCATAGCACTCTAGTGTGAGTTGTTGTTTGGGGAGGAAGTGTATGTTTCAGTTTATGACTGCGACACGGATTATCTTCGGCGAGGGGGCGCTCCAATCTTCGCTGTCTGTAATCAATCAATTTGGCTACAGCGTTTTACTGGTCACGGGTAAAGATACGCAACGAGCCACACCTATCATTAATTATCTAAAAGCGCAGAACATGCGTTATCAGCATGTCGCCATTAATGGCGAACCTAATATCACCATGGTGGAAGAAACTGCCGTGCTTGGGCGCAAGTTTCAGCCGGACATGGTCATTGCAATTGGTGGGGGCAGTGTCATTGATATGGGCAAAGCACTTGCCGCTATCATCCCCAACCAAGGTGATGTCTATGATTACGTCGAAGTGGTTGGGCGAAACGTACCTTTAAAAACCAAACCGATTCATTTTATTGCAATTCCTACGACAGCAAGTACTGGATCTGAAGTGACCAGAAATGCGGTGCTTAAGTCGGGGCAAGATCAAGTGAAGGTCAGTTTAAGAAGCCCGGAAATGCTTGCTGATGTAGCGATAGTCGATCCAACGTTAACCTATGGCACTGATCAATATACCTCTGGTCGCGGCGCGATGGATGCGTTCACTCACCTTATGGAAGCTTACGTATGTGGTGATCCTAATCCGCTCACTGACATGGTGTGTGAGGAAGGGTTGCGTCGTTTAAGCCGTTCGGTCATTGCAGGGTGTAAGCAAGACAGTCACAAAGCCAGAGCAGACCTTTCTTTTGCAGCACTTTTGGGTGGAATGGCCATCACCAACGCTAAGCTAGGCGCTGCGCACGGTTTAGCTTCTGCATTGGGTGGCAAGCTTGATGCTCCTCACAGTGTCATTACCGCGCGTTTGGCTCCTCATGTTATGCAAGAAAACATCAATGCTGCAAAAAGGGCAGGGCGCAGCGACGTAATAAGCCGTTACAAGCGATTGGCGCAACTCGTCACGGAAAGAACCAATGCCAACGAGCATGACGGCGTACTTTGGGTGAGAATGGTGCTGGATAAGCTTGAGTTACCTCAGCTTGGAAAATTTGGTGTGTGTCAGACGTCGTTTGAGCAAGTCGCTGACGATGCACTTAAGTCAGTTGCTATCAAAGGCAACCCATTACCGCTCACGCAGGATCGTTTGGTGTACATTCTTCGCCAAGTATGTGATTGCAGCGATGCCTGCGTGGGCGAGAGTGAGGGTAGCCAACATGTAAGCTCAGTAGAGGTGTTGGAGTCACGTTCTGATCTCTCAGATGTGAATCAATAGAAATACGATTGACCAGATACGAAAAGGGGAGCTATTTAGCTCCCCTTTCTATTTTTTATTACTGACTAAGTCGATTCGTTAGTATTGACTCAGCTTGTCGTAGCGGCTGTCTTTCAGCGCGTCTTTTACTCGCTTCAAGTTCTCACGGAAGCCAGTGCCACGGCGCAGAGTAAAGCCAGTGGCTAGCACATCGATCACCGTCATTTGTACTACGCGACTTGCCATTGGCATGTAAACGTCAGTGTCTTCTGGTACGTCTAGAGTAATAGCCAGTGAGCTTGCTTTCTCTAGCGGTGAATCTTTGGCTGTGATAGCAATAACGGTTGCACCGTTTTCACGTGCAAGGTTCGCAATCTCAACTTGGCTCTTAGTGCGACCCGTATGAGAAATCAGAACGATCACGTCGTTATCACTGCAGTTAATGCAGCTCATGCGTTGCATTACGATGTCTTCAAAACAAGTAATTGGAATGTTGAAGCGGATAAACTTGTTTTGAGCGTCACGCGCAACAGAAGAAGAGGCGCCTAGACCGAAGAATGAGATGCGCTTCGCTTGAGTCAACAGATCAACCGCACGGTTAACTTGCATCGCATCAAGGCTGTTTTTCGCAACATCCAAACACGCCATTGTCGATTCAAAAATCTTGTGCGTGTAGGCATCAGGGCCATCGTCTTCTTCCACGTTACGGTTAACGTAAGGTGTACCATTGGCAAGGCTTTGCGCAAGGTGAAGTTTAAAGTCCGGGAAACCTTTGGTATCCAGACGGCGACAGAAACGGTTTACAGTAGGCTCACTCACGTCAGCCATTTTCGCTAACGTTGCAATGCTTGAATGAATTGCAGTTTGTGGAGACGCCATAATTACTTCTGCAACTTTGCGCTCTGACTTACTGAAATTCTCCAGATTTTTTTGAATTTTTTCTAATGTATTCATAGTGTTCACGAGGGTATAGAGAACAACTCGCTGGCTCTGCTAACGGGTGGAAACCCAAGGGCTTCTCGGTCTAGAGGGGCGTTAACGAAAACTACCAGCGCCATAAAATCAGTATAAACCCGATCCTCAATCTGGCTAAACCAAATACGGTTACTATTTCGTGAGAATTTGACAAGCCTCAAACAAAATGTTGTAAAAACTACAGAATTGGATGTGGGATAGTTGGTTTGTTGCTCTAGTGGCACAATAATGATGTTTGAGTTACACCAAAACGAAAGAAATTTTCAATTTGATGTAACTCACATTGACGCTTAGGAATTGAGAATGTCTTCGACTGTTTCTTCAATCTTCGCCATTAAACTTGGAGCTTGCAAAGCAATTTCGCGTTGTTCATCCAGAACAGCACTTAGAATATCGTTCGTAGTCAATGGGTTGGCTAATACAACACGGAAAACGATGGTGTTCATACGCTGCCATTGGTCTGGGTTCAGTCGAGTACGAGAAACGAATGATTTACCTGTTTCACGTTGACGCTTTTGGATAAATTGAGTCAGCTGGTTTAACAACTCGTTCAATTTCTCTTTCTGCGTACCTTGTGCTTTTTCTAGCGCTGCTCGCATATGAGTTGGCAAGTAGCGATAGGTCAGTAGGCAAAGCTCAGGCTCAGACACCAACTCAAAGTCTTCCTGCTGGTTGATAAGATCAGCAAAGTAACGAGCCTTGGCAATACTCTGATCGATAAGCAGTTCATAACCAGGGCGGCTGATGATGTGCATCGCTGCGTAAACCAGCATCGCCATACCTGAACGTGAGCCTTCCAGAGTGTGGCTGCCTAAGTCTTTTGAACCTTTACGCAAGATATACTGCGCGTGATGCTCGATAGACTTCATCGCGTCTGGATCTTTAAACAGAACCATGCCCGCGCCCATTGGGATGTAGAGCTGTTTGTGGGCGTCAATGGTGACCGAGTCTGCAAGCTCAACACCGTCAAGCAGGTGACGATGGTGATTCGACATCAGAGTAGCTCCACCCCATGCTGCATCCACGTGAAAATGGCAATTGTGTTCCGCACAAACTTCGGCGATTTGAGTCAGAGGATCAACACTACCCGTCTCGGTTGTACCTGCAACACCAACGACAGCGATAGGCTTGATGTTTTGTGCTTCAAGCTCAGCGATTTTCACTTTAAGGTCATCAACGATAATGCGGTTATTCGCATCTGTTTTGACAGCAACCAAGCCTTCTTGGCCAAGCCCAAGCACGTCAGCGGCTTTCTTTAATGAGTAGTGGCCACGCTCTGAAACCAGAATTGCCAGTCCTTCATAGCCATAGTGCTTCATGGCTTTGAATAGACCTTCTTTCTCCACGCCTTTAAATGCGCCGTTCGCTTTTAATGCCTTGTTGCGTGCAACCCAAAGCGCAGTAATGTTGGCGACGGTACCGCCAGAACAAAATGCACCGAGAGAGTGCTTCGCACTGTGCATCCACTTAGCGTAGAACTTATCGTCCTGTCCGTAGATAAGGCGGTGCAACATACCAAGCACTTGGCGTTCAAGTGGTGTGAATGCTTTCGAAGTTTCAATCTTTACCAAGTTTTGGTTTAAAGCAATCATGATCTTCGACAACGGCATTAAGAAATACGGTAGGGCAGAAGTCATGTGACCAATAAAGCTTGGTGCAGAAGTGTGAACCGAGTGAGATACCAAAGTATCAAGCAGGTGCTCGGTGTGGTCTGAAACGAACTCAGGTTGCTCAGGAATCTGAGCAGAAGAAAAGTCTTTCTCTATTTCGTGTAAAGGCTTTTCTTCTGCCACGATGTGTTCACGAAGAAATTGATTCAAGTTCTGGGAGAGACTTTCGTCGATTTTGGTCAACGTCGAATCTGGACCTTCAGGAATCGTGAAGATCTTTAACAAGCTCTCGAAGCTAACGTCAGCGGTTTTTTGTTCCTTAACCATAGCAAAGAATCTTTGTAGTTATTTTGGTAATGCGAGCGGCACAATCTAAACCAAAACGGGCGCAAAGTCCCGTTTTAATTATTGAAACCCATGTTGCTGAAATGAAATTCTTAGTCGAGGTTTATTCACACTTCTGCTTTTCAATCTTAGCAATTGATTGATTGTACTTATTAAGTGCAGAATCGATCTGTTTTGGATGGCTTAATAAGTCAGCAAAAGCAGAACGTAGGTCATAGTTCTTTGGGTGGTTTGCTGATTGGCGGTCGCTGAACGTCTTTTGTGCCGCTTGGCCTAGTTCATCGCTGCGTGTCGCCAGTTGTTTTACATCGTGCTGTTCTAGCTTCAGCCATGCTTCGACAGGTTGCTCTGTTGCAACACGGCTAGGATCATTTTTCAAGAAGTAATGTACCGCTTCACGGTTAAGCTCAAAGTGGTGCTTACGACCTTCTAAGAACCACTGGCTTACTTCTTTCAAATCAGGGTATTGCGTAACGGTTAGGTCAACGAGATCTTGGTACCACTGTAGAGAAGCGTCGATGTAACCGTCGTATTTGTTTGCAAGACATTGCTGATCAGCAGCAAAAGTGAAAGTTGAGCTTGTAGCGAGGAGCGCCGCAACGACAAAGCGTTTCATTGTTATTCCTTTTGGTTGTATTCCCTTTGTAACCCTAATAGGCACTATGCCTTGCCTGTCACTGATTACCGATCCAAGAGTTAAAAATCAAAGGGCTCGATAACAAAGCGGTAAACCAGAAAATTCTCTTTGAATTGAGCATTTTGAGGTTACGTGGGTATTTGAATTTTTGCCGTATTGTAATGGATGTTAAGGACTATTCCTGAGATCTAGCTAGCAAGAGACACAAAGAAAAGCATCATTACAGGCACTAATAAGCTTAGGATAAAACCGCTAACAATCGCGACAGGCACACATCGAACACCACCAGTGGTTTGAATCACCGGTAGGGTAAAGTCCATTGCTGTAGCACCCGCGTAGCCAATAGCAGTCGAAGGATAAGTGCGAATAAATAGTGGAATCGCGACCAATGCAACCAGCTCTCGCATTAACTCAATCAAGAAGGAGGCTCCGCCAAAGATTGGGCCAAATGCATCGCCCATCAAAATACCCGCCAGAGAGTACCAGCCAAAGCCCGATGACATTGCTAACGCTTGATAGAGTGGTAGGTCGAGAATCATTCCGGCAATGACGCCACCGATCATGCACGTCACTATGATCACTGAAGCGATTGCCATGCCTTGTTTATTCAAAAGAATCTGGCGCAGCGTTAGGCCACTGTTGCGCAGTTGAATGCCAATAAAGAACAGCAATAGAAATAAAATCCACTCGCTTGCGGTATCAACCCAAGAAAGCCCAATAGGAAGAATTAAGCCAGCAATCAAACCACCGCCAACAACGACCACTAATTTGACCGATTCTAATGCCATAGAAGAGAGAGGAAGTTTCTTTTGATTTTGGTCCGTCTGCAAAGGCAGCAGTTTATCAACCAATGGCAAAGCCATGAGGTTACATACACCCAAGCAAACAAAAAAAGTGCCCGCGTAGAGGAGGATGGTTTGCAGGTTGCTACCAAGGTTATCAAGCTCAGCCAAGCTCAATCCCATCAAAGAGAGGATGACGTAAATAAGGTAAGAGGTCGATTTATTGATCTTCTCCAGTATTGACGAGCGAGAAACTGGAATTAAATAGCCCACCACTAATGGGGCGAAGATAAATAGCATCCCTGAGAACATAAAACTCAATGATTCCTTTCTGAGATAAGCAAGATAATTCAGCCACGCAAAAATGAATCAGAATACTATCTGAATGAAGTCGTGGCTGGATTTTGATGTATTAGAGATTAAAGACCGCTTGCGCTAAGCACTTCTTTAATTTCACTTTGGAAGTCAGTATCACTCATATTGCTGAGATCGTACAAGACCTCGGCGCCAGTTAAATTGAACTCTACTTCGTGATCTTCGATACGGTCATCTTGATTACGGAACATTAAGAGGTGATTAGCAATGCGAGCAATATCGAGGTAGCTGACCTCTGGACGTGAAGCTTCGTATTTCTCATTAGATGAAACTTCGCGGAAATCGTTATCAAAGCCCCATTTCTCAAGCACTAATTTACTCGTTGCAGAACAGCGGGTTTGGAATATCTGTAATGCGATATCTGGATCGAGGTAATTACCGCGATCAAGATACAAGTGGTATTCGTTTATCAAGCAGAACAAGCCGATGTCCGCCAATAAGCCAACCAACAATGCCTTCTCTTGTTCTAGATGACCATAAGTCGCAGGTTCATGCTTGCGAAACTCTTGAACCACCAAAACCATGGTTGCGCCAAGTTCACGAGAAACTGCGGCACTTTTCACCAAGATACTATTACATTCTTTAGTTAAGTTTACTGAATGCTTTAATTGTTCAATCGCTTGTGCAGTGACAATGTCTCTTACTCGAAGAATTCCGAGTCGAGAAACCGCTGTTATTAAGTCATTACAAGTGATATTGCGACGATTAAAGATAACGGAGTTCGCGACACGCACGACAACAGCAGCTAGGCCAGGATCTTCTAAAAGTGCATTGGCAACGTCTGCGATGGTGGTGTGTTCTTCAGTGCAAAGCTGTTGAATCCTGAGTACGACATCAGGGATCGGAGGAAGGGAAATTTTTCCAGTAGAAATAGACTGTTCAACCAGCTGAGCGAACTCAGATTCGAGTGCTTTTATAAGCTTATCTTTATTATTCGGTAGCCAGAAAAATGATAGATGTTCCATTACGACGCTGTGCTTGAGAGCTTTCGTACAGTGTACCCTCACAGTATGTTAGTTATCAATTAAATACCTGTCTCGCTTTCGCAATTGCCGCATTAATCACCATGATGCTTAATTTTTGGCAGTGGTTGCGTCAAAAAAACATCGGTCTAGGAGTTGTAAGTGTGAAACTAATCACGTATGTTGAATTTGTACTTTGGCATCTGTGACATAGATCCTAACTTATTTTTCAACGTTAAGTATGATTAAGACAGTTGGTGAGCGCAATTCACAAAAAATACGCCAACATATCGACAATTTATAATTCGCTACAAGCTGCTGTTTATCTGGTGACATCGCTAATCGGGGTAACTTATTCCAATTAAAGAGGTCAATGGACATGACAGACCAAGCTTTTTTTAACTATGTAAGCAATTTTAGTGAGTACCAAAAACGTTCAATGTTTGGCGGTATTGGTTTATTCAGCAACGACGCAATGTTTGCTCTGGTAAGTAACGACTGCTGTTACTTGCGCGGTGGCAATGGCCTTGATGAAGAGTTTACTCAACTAAACTGTGAAAAATATAAGCACGTCAAAAAACAAACGACGGCAACGGTAAATTATTACGATGTAACAGAATTGTTCGATTCCGGTTTTGCCGGGTTGGATGAGCTGCTACAAAAATCAATTAATTGTTCTATCAAGGAACGCAAATACCAAAAGTCTTCAGCCAGTAGACGTTTGCGTGATCTACCGAATATGCAGCTAACGCTAGAGCGTATGGTAAAGAAAGCTGGTATTGATGACGTAGACACGTTTTTGGAGCTTGGCCCAGTAGAAGTCTTCAACAAAGTAAGAGTGGCATACGGCAGTGATGTAGACGTTAAGCTACTTTGGAAGTTTGCTGGTGCGATTGATGGTATCCATTGGAAACTGATCCAAGAACCACGCAAGAAGCAGCTACTGGCTATGTGTGAATAAATCTATTTAGTTTCACGATGATTGACTCGTTTAGGATGAAGTTAGCGAGTCATAAAAGGTGAGTGTTGAAAGCGACAAAAAGGAAGTTGATGTTTTTGACCACTTCATTTGAGTTAGTCATTGCAACAAATTAGTTTTTACCCATAAAAAACCGAGGCATATGCCTCGGTTTTTGTATTTTTGCTTCTGTTGGAGCGTAATCAAATGATTGATTAGAACTTGAAGCGAGTCGTGAACATTACTTGGTCACCGTAGAAGTCGTTGATACGCGCTTCTGCACCTAGAGAGAATAGCTCTGTAGAGTGGAATCGAGCGTAAACCGAACCGATCCAATCGTCATCGTTGTCGATAGATACGTAACCTGCTTTACCCCCCACTTCTAGCTGAGGACCAAGCCACTGGCGTACACCAAGGTTAAGTTCCATACCCACGTCTGTGCTGCTTGAGTTTGATGGCTGCACAACACGCATTAGCATTTCACCAGTTAGGTCTGCCCAGTTGTTAAGTGGAGAGTGGAAACCAAAACCTGCAGCAGAGTCGAAATCGCCATCGAATTCAGAATCGATGCGCGCAACTACGTGTGCATTTGGGTGGATTGATTTGCTAAAACCAGCACCGAATGTCACAGGGCTTGCACCAATGCGAGCTTCCATGTAGTCGTAGCTAAAGTTGCTCATTGTTGCTGGAGCGTTGTAGTCGTTCGCAGCTAGAGCTTGGCTAGATGCCAGCAAAAGGGCAGTGGCTAATAGTGTTTTACGCATAACTAACGATAAACCTTGTCTTATAGTTCCATGGATCCAAGTAACCACTTGAACCGTAATCTGATTTGTTCGACATCATAATAAAAACCAAGGTCGACGACCAACAAAAAAGTGCCGATGTTTTGTCAAATGAGTCAATTGTGCCATGTTCACAGCAAAAAACGCGCCATGTAGGAGGTATCTTGGTGCCTTTTTCTCGCAAAACGATTATTCGCCGAAGCTTGCTCGTCTGTTAGCCATTGCATTGAGGATGGCTTCTGCATCCAGAATTGAGGTCCACGACAACAGGTTGTCATCATTTTCTATCATAAAAGCAGTCAGTTGAGACGTGGTGGCTTCCCGCAGTTCTTCACCTTTCCATGGCTTGGCGATGTAGTAATCGAGACTTCCATGATTTACAGCTTCAACGGTGTCTTCTAGGCCTGCTTGCCCGGTGAGTAAGAGTTTACGTGCCGATTTTGTGTCACCATTTTGACTGAGCTCGATTAAGAAGCTTATACCAGTCTGCTCTGGCATGATGTGGTCACAAAGAATGAGGGCGAGCTGAATGCCATCTTCCGCCATTTCTTCAATCACTTGTTTGGCTTCCGTGACGGATTCCGCGCCCTCGACCACAAAGTTATCTTCAAATGGGATCAAATCCTGAAGGACACTATCCAAGACTTCTCTTTCATCATCCACGCACAAAATCAGATATTTAGTCATGCTTCATCTCCTTCTTGAGTGATAGGTAACCAGACGGTCATGCAAGTGTACTGGTTGAGCTCGGACTCCACCTCTATCCAGCCTTTATGGCTAGCCATAATTTGTTGGCAGATAGAAAGTCCGATTCCTAAGCCGAAATTGCCTTCTTTCTTGGTTGTAAAGTTGAGTTCAAAAATGGCTTTTTGTTGTGATTTTGGGATGCCGCATCCGTTGTCTTTGAATGAGATGACAGCGTACGTTTGATTATTTTTCTCGACCGATCGCGATCGAATAGTCAGCTCGCCTTTATCGGGGAAGGCATCAATCGCGTTGGAAATCAGGTTGGTCCATACTTGCTGCAGCGCAATGGGTTGGCAGAGCGTATGAGGCAGCGGAGCGTAGTCAGTGGTGACCTTGTGCATTTTGAGCTTGTTTTCAAAGATCACTAACGTATCTTCAATGCCTTCATGCAGATCAGCAAAGTGCAAACTTTCATCATCGGAACGTGCATATCCCTTCAAGCTCTTCACCATGTCGGCAATGCGGGCAGCACAAACATTTATCGAGCGAAGTGATGAGCCGACTTGATGATATTGCTCTAATGTTCCTAATGTCTGTAATGAATCCGCTTTTTGACGAGTAAGATCTGTTATCAACGCTTTATCGGATTCGAGACCAAGGTTCACGACTTTTTTGGCTAGGTTCCTATCTGGCAGGGAGTTGCTAAGCTGTTTAACGCGCTCTCTTAACTCCGCGGTTGAGGCTGGCTTAACCCTTTGGGCTCTAGTCAACAAATCAACGCCCTTTTCTTGAATGTCGTGGCTAGGGAGTTCTGTGAGCAGATTCTCCAGTGTCTGCGTCAGATTTTCCACCCCGCGGAGAATGGCTGCGATAGGGTTGTTTAACTCATGGGCAACGCCGGCGACAAGTTGCCCAAGCATCGCCATTTTCTCTCTCTCAATAAGTTGCTGGTGGGCAGATTCTAGAGACTCCAGAGTTTTTTGTAGTTGTAACTTGGTGTTGATGCTGCGTTGCAATCGTCGGTTGAAATGACGGAGGAGCAGGTTAGTAAAGAGCGGTAATAAGTTTGAATCGCTCTGCATTACTTTGCGGAATTCGTTTCTATCTAGCTTAATGACTTCTGTTTGAGTCAGGGTCAGTGCCGTAGAAAATGAGTTTTCTCCGGTGACAAAGGACATGCCGCCAATGATATTACCTTTAGAGTGACGAACCACTTCACGTTGCATTCCTAGCTCGTCGCGTTTGTACAGCGCAACTTCACCACTGGTGATAAACCACAAGAAACTGTTGGGTTCACCTTCTACCGTCAGTAAGTGTTCTGGGGAGTAGGTTCGACATGCTTCACTATCGTCATCTTGTTCAAAGAAATGTTGTAGTGCGCTGATCACTTGTTCCGCCAGCTCTTCGTCAGAAAGAGAGTGGTAGTCGTTCAAGAAGCCTGCTTGGTAGTTGCTCATTTGATTTTCGATGTGAGCACGAAGCAACTTGTGCTGGTCGAGAATTTGGCTGTAGCTAAGTAAGTCTTCTCTATCGTGACGAAGAATAAATTGGGTAAGTTCTTTTTGTGCCGTATTGAGCAACACCTTGTCTGGCAGTGGTTTCGTTAAGCAATGATCTAGGCGTCCTTCATTGACGGCGGTTAAGATTGCCTCAATATCAGAAGAACAACTGATAAGGATCTTTCGAGCTTGCTCGGTATGGGGTTTACGATCTAAACCGATAAGAAAATCGACGCCGTTGAAATGCGCGTGATGGCTAGCGATAACGAGCGCCACTTTTTGTTCTCTCTCTTCGAGATATTCCAAGGCACTCTGGGCTTCTTCTATCGATTCTACCGACAGAATATCAAACTTGCTCGAGAAAGCTGACAACTCCAAGCGAAACTGCTCGGCACTAATGGGATTGTTGTCGAGGCACAATACGGCGTAGCGGTTCACAGTGGTTTGAGCTCCGGTTAAAACTTGGCACTAACAACATATCAATTAAATACAAGAATGGTTGGGAGCTGGGTATTGTTCTCGATTAATGAACTAAAATAACCATCAATAGTCTGATATATCTCAATGTTTTATCCGCTTTGGGTTTGGGTTAGACTGAGCACAAATACTCAATAAGTGACGTTATGGAAAATCTAAAAAAAATGGGTGCCATCGGTGGCGCTATTTCTCTTGCGCTATGTTGGCCGTTAGCGGTTGGTCAGATTGGTCAATCTATTATTGAAGACGGCATTGCCAATATGAACGATGAGATGGTGAAAGGCGAGGTTGTTGAATATGACCGCGGTTACTTATCTTCCGTTGTTTTGACGCGTTACACCGTGGTTGATCCAGAAATCAAAGCGCAGCTTGAACGTGATGGTTTGCCAACAGCATTTGATGTGACCAGTGACGTAACTCATGGTTTAACAAGCCTAAGTGCAGATTCTAGATTAGTAGACGCGGATTTCTTGCCTTTGACAATGCACAGCCAAACTCAGCTTAACGGTAATACCGATTTCACGCTTGATTTAGCGAGCTGGAACTACCAAAACGACGCTCAAGGTATGCACCTTTCATCAAGTCCTGCTCAGGTTAAAGGTAACGTGACAGTTCTTGGTGATTTGAACTACCAAGTGTCGATCCCTTCGGTACAGATTGATTTTGAAAACGGCGAAGAAATTCACCTCACTGAATTGACTGGCGAGGGTAAAGGCAAACAAGCGAAAGGTTACTGGTTAGGTGAGCAATCTTTCTCACTGCAAAAGCTGGATATCGTTGATGCGCAACTGGCGCCTTTGTTCCTGATTGAAAATGCTAGCTACAGCGGCAATACCTCTCTCAACGAAGCGGGTGATAAGCTGAGTTCGAAACTGGTGTTGGATGCGAAGCAAATGCGTCTAACGGATGGAACAGATGTTGATAACTTCAAGCTGGACTTTGCTATTGGCGACGTAGATAGCAAATCGTTTGATGAGATCATGTCGATTTACCAAAGCTCGCCAATGCTTGATGAGCAAGAAATCCAAAAACTGTTGCCACATATTGATGCGCTCTTCAGCAAAGGCTTTAGTCTTTCTGTGAACGAACTGTCTTTGGCGTTTGGTGAAGGTAAGTTCCGTAACGAATGGCAACTGTCTGTTCCTCAAGGCACGGACAACATCACTCAAGACCCAATGAAGTTGATGACAGCAACGAGTGGTTCACTTAACACCTACTTCTCGGATGAGCTGGTGGATCTCTACCCATTCATTCAAGAAAGTGTTGATGAGTTGATGGTGATGGAGCTTATCGAGAAAAAAGACGACGGTTATGAACTAAAAGCGCAAATTTCGGATGGGAAATTGAAGTTCGAAAATGGACAAGAGTTTCCTTTAATCGCACTGCTTATGCCAGCGATGATGCAATAGAGAAGTTTACAAAGTAAGTTTTTAGCTTTTTCAGTTTAAAAAGAGGTCGTAAGACCTCTTTTCTTGTTTTTATCCCTGCAAAAACGTGATATTAATTTCGTCATACTTACTTAGCAGGAGCAATGAGCATCATGGAACAAAATACGGACAACGTATTTAACTTCAGTGCAGGGCCAGCAGGTCTGCCAAAAGCAGTCATGCAGCAAGCACAAAAGGAGCTAATCAACTGGCAAGGTCTTGGTACTTCAGTGATGGAGATCAGTCACCGAAGTAAAGAGTTCATCAAGGTTGCGGAAGAAGCAGAGCAAGACCTTCGTGATCTTCTGAATATCCCAGACAATTACAAAGTACTGTTTTGCCAAGGTGGTGCTCGTGCTCAATTTGCCGCTGTTCCACTTAACTTGCTAGGTGATGCGGAAACTGCGACTTACATTGATGGTGGTTACTGGGCAGAAAGTGCCGTAGCAGAAGCGAAAAAGTACTGTGAACCTGACGTGTTTAATGCAAAAACAGTCATCGATGGAAAGGCTGCTGTGCTGCCAGCAACAGAGTGGAACATCTCACCAGACGCGGCTTACGTTCACTTCTGTCCTAACGAAACCATTGATGGTGTTGAAATTAACGACCTACCAGTAACGGACAAACCAATCGTTGCTGATATGTCTTCAACCATTCTTTCTCGTGAAATTGACATTTCAAAGTACGGCGTGATTTACGCTGGCGCACAGAAGAACATTGGCCCTTCTGGCATCGCGATTGCCATCGTACGTGATGATCTGCTTGGCTTGGCGAAGCAAGTACTACCAAGCATTTTGGATTACAAAGTGTTGGCAGAAAAAGAGTCGATGTTCAATACGCCACCAACGTTTGCTTGGTACTTGTCTGGCCTGGTATTCAAATGGCTGAAAGAACAGGGCGGTGTGAAAGCGATTGAGCAAGTAAACCGTGAGAAAGCGGCGCTGCTTTACGATTACATCGATCAGTCTGATTTCTACCGCAATGGTGTTTATTCAGCTAACCGCTCGCTAATGAATGTTCCATTCCAGCTTGCGAAGCCAGAGCTTGACGGCACATTCCTAGAGCTTGCTGATGCGAAAGGCCTTAAAGCGCTAAAAGGTCACCGAGCAGTAGGAGGGATGCGTGCTTCAATCTACAACGCGATGCCACTTGAGGGTGTTCAAGCGCTTGTCGATTTCATGCGTGAGTTTGAGCAACAGTACGCTTAAACATTTGCTGTGATATAATCCAAAAAGGCGTCGCAAAAGCGGCGCTTTTTGCTTTCTGCAGCACAGTGAAATCGTCAATGGAAGCATTCGCACATTTCCATGGCGCTTGTTTGAATCGGTACTTGTGGTTCGCTATGTTTGTTTTGATGTCAGTCATTTTCGAGGGTTCTTGTGAGATATCTGAGCTGTTTCCTTCTCTTGTTTCTTCCTTCTTTGATTTCCGCGCAGGAAATCCAAGTGTGGAGTGGTATTGAGTACTCCACGGTTGCTGAAATCAATGAGCGATTTCAGGAAGAGACGGGCAATACACTCGCCATCCGAGAATTTGATGTTAATAATATCCGCTCTGAGTTGCTGCTCGCCAAACAAACTGGGATTACGGTACCTGATGTAATTTGGGTGCCTTCAGACTTCCTTGGTTTACACGATTACTTTGACCTCGCCAAGATTCCACCGAGTTGGATAGAGGAAAAGAGTATTGAACCTAAAGCTCTTGAATTAGTGACGGTAGATGGTGCTATCTACGGTGTGCCACTCGGTTTGGGGAATCACCTTGTTTTGTACGTAAATACAAAACTGACGGACGACATACAGCCAACATGGGAAACGTTATTGGAAAAAGCGAAGCAGGGAGAAAACGCCCTAGCGATGCAATATCCCAACATGTACTTTCTTATGTCGTTCGTTCCTATGTTCTCTGATCACAGACCTGAACCACTTACTGATATCGATGTCTCTGCGTTAGCTGCAGCACTCAAATTCTATGGCGCGTTGCCTGAAAAAGGGGTGGTGCACGATGAAGTATCTCAAGAGCAAGCGCGCGCTCAGTTCATTCAAGGCAAAGTCTCGTATTTGATTGATGGAGACTGGGCATTGGGTGAGTTGAAGCAGCATTTTTCAGCTGAGCTGAAGATCAGCAGTTTACCGACTTACAATAACCATCATATGCATTCTCTGAGTGGTGGGAAGGTGCTCGCTTTCAATGCCGAAGCCATGGCAAATAGCGATAAACGTAAAGCAATGCGCACTTTGGCCACCATTGTACAAAACCCTGAGTTTATTGAAGATGTGATTATTAATCAGAACCTTATTTCCACGAACCGTTCCATAAACCGTAAATGGTATGATGCAAATAGCACCTATTATAGCGAGTTGTACAAAGAGCTGACGCCAGCCTATGCGATGCCAAGTACGGTCGAAATGGCGGTAACATGGGAAGCGCTTATTCGCGGTTATAAGCGTTATCGTTCGGGGATGCCAGCCAAAAGCGCAGCTCAATTTGTGGTCGATTTTATCCAAAATCACTCACAGCATATCCATCGTCGTAGGAAGTCATCATGATTAGTTTGCGTAGCATACTGACTTTGATTGTCGTTGCAGGCTCTCTTTTGCCTGCCTATTGGGTTGGGATCAGCATGATCGATAAGCACCAAGCAGACCTCTTGGTGCAAAAAGAGATCAAGTTGGAAAACACTAATCAAGGTATTCAGAAAACCATCAGTGAAGATCTAACATTCGTTGTTAACTTAACTCGTTGGTATTCAAAAGATCGCCTGTTAGTGCAAGGCATGGATAATGTCCTTTATTCAAGTGTTATCTGGCAAATGATTGAGACCTTCGAAGGGCTTGCAACAAACGTCAGTACGACTTACATCATTGATAAGAATTGGCAGCCGATGTATGAGAGTAATGGCTCTGTCTATCATCTAGAGAACAGCCGTCTTTTAACCAAAATTCGAGCCGCAGATGTGCTTTATAAGCAAGGTAAAATGTACCACACCACTTACTTTGATGAAGGCTTGGTTTATAAAGGCGGGCAGAGTGGCATTGCGATTGTTAGCCCACTTTTGCCGTACACTTTGTTACCTGGTTCAGAATATGAGCCTCAAGGTTATCTGGTCGTGTTGGTGTCTTACCAAGATCTGATCCAGATCTCTCAACCTTTTCTCTACAAGCAAGAATCGGTCAATTTTCACTACGGTGATGTCCGCTTGACTAAAGGAGATGACTCAAAGTTCATGAGTGACATCGTGGTTACAAACCGGAACTTTGTTGAGCCCCTCGAAATCTCAATGATCCATTCGGTTTCTAACGCTGCTCGTGATCAAGAGTTGATGCAATCCAAGCAGCAGTTATTAAACATTATTGTTGCAACGTTAGTAGTGACGCTTGTTATCGCAATTTTGGCAAGTCGTTGGCTGACCCTACCAATCCGAGAAATGGCGATGGTGGTTCGTAGTTTTAAAAATAATAAGCGGCCAGACCTCACACCTAAACGCTTTCAATTCAAAGAGTTTAGACAGCTTATGAACCTTTTAGATTCACTGTGGGTTCAATTGACGAATCACATGGACGAGCTCGAGATTCGAAACCAAGCGTTACGTAAAGCTAACCAACAAGTTCAAGATACCAATGCGCAGTTAGCGAACTTTAACCAAGTTCTAGAGCACCGAGTAGAAGAGCAAACGGCAGAATTGCGTGTGAACCTAACGCGAGAGGAAGCGCACAAAGCCAAGTTGATGATATTGATTAATTTCACGAACAGTCAAGCTGGTGTCGGTTATCACGCTATTCCTGAAGTGATTAACTCGGGTTTGAATCGCTTGTTACCTCAGTCTGATATGCATTTTAGCTTTACAAAGCCCAAAGGCGAGAGAGTGAAAACCATGCGCTCATCAACCGGCACTATGGTGGGGTATTTTGATTACGGCACCTATGCGTTAGATGAAGAAGAACGCATCTTACTTGAACTATTCAAAAAGCAGTTGTACTCATGGTTAGAGCTAGAAGATTTCGCGCGCAGAGACAAACTATCTAAGTGCCTAAACCGTAAAGCGTTTGATGATGACTATGAGTTCGCTCGCCAATCGGTAGCGAAAGGCTGCTGGGACTCGATGGCAGTCATCATCATCGACATTAATGGACTCAAAACGCTTAATGATAATTATGGACACGATCGAGGCGACTTACTGATTTCAAAATCTACGCAATTGATCAAGTCGGTATTACGAGATGAGTTGATGCTTTATCGCATCGGTGGAGATGAGTTCGCGATCATTGCACCTGAACGAAGTCAGCAATCATTGGAAGCATTGATCAACTCGCTAGAAGAAGCGCAAGAAGACAAATGGATTGATCTATCGGAAAGCACTCGTTATCCAGTGAAGTTCTCTGTCGGTGGGGCATCAAGTGATAATGTTTCACTAGATAATCTATTTTCCATGGCAGACGAGGCTATGTATGAGAAAAAACGAGCCTTCTATCAACTCTCAGGCAACGAATAACGGCTAATGTAAACAGTGATAGAGAGCCCTCACTCCATGTTGGAGTGAGGGCTTTTTAATGCCGAAAATTTACTTTAGGTGCAGAGTTAAGGGTTTTGCGACTGCAATTGAGGCGATGGGTGAGGCATCATCAAGCGGGTAAGAGATATTCGAACTAATGATGCCTGCGTTGTATAGGCAGTACACAAGATCCAGTTTGATGTTGCTTTGTTCTAATTCCACGCCGGTAAACACGGTGCCGCAGTCAGAGATTTCAGTGAGGTTGACGGCTTTTTGTAAAGAGATCTTAAGTAATCGATCTTCAGCATCGTAACTGAACGATCTTACAGCGAAGTCGTCGATATTGATAATGGACTGATTCTCTTCATCAGTATCCAAGAAAATTGGGTTTACTTTATCCCTGTATCGAATCGATAGCGTTCCATGTAAATCAAATGGATAGCGAATTTTTTTCATGGTTCTCACCTGTAGGTAAATCGGAAGCACTCTACCTACCGATATTAACGAGTGAATGGAAACATGGGATAGCATCCAAGAAATAGATAAAAGCATGTTTGCTAAGTTGGTTTTACAGAGCAAATGTGAAAACGCCAAGGAATGAGATTGAACTAAAGTGACGGCGAAGTAGTCAACAATAAGCATATTATTGAAATCTAATCTGTTATTTGCCTACGAAATGAGATTTGAGAAAACTAGAATATAAACACATTGATTTCGTGCCCTTTGGCAAAGATTGCTGATGCAAGGCCTATTGACCAAGTACGAAATAATGAAAAGACCAACGAGGCATAGGAAAGAGGGAGGTGCAATGTTGGCCTTTAATCGCAGTGGATACTCAATGATGAAATTGGGGAAGCTTACTTAGCAGATGCAACCAGAACGTTCTGTACAGGCTTCGCAGTTTCGGTGAGAACAAACACCACAACAAGTAAGCAGATAGAGAAATTCTGGCTGAGTAAACAATTCACTTGTCTCTATGTACATGATGGCTCGAGTATAGCGCTTAGAACCAACCTTAATCGCTCCTACAGGGTTTTCGCCTTCATAGGCTGCTACGCTGAAGCCCATTTTTAGCATGACATCTACCGAGCTTTTGAGTGTCACACTCGCATAGTAATGATGGATCTGAGCGTTTTGAGCTAAGAAAGTAAACTCTGTATGTAATTGCTTCCGAAAAACACGCTCGTTCTTCGAGTGTTGACTGATGGCGTAATAAGAATACACCCCTTTGTCTTTTATCCCCTTAGTCAGCCTAAGATCGATTGAATCGATAGGTAAGCGGTTCTTTTTAATTCTATCAATCTCATTTTCAAATGTTGGTTCAGTAAAGAACATGCCAATGTTATGGCCGACTAACTCCTTGTTAGAAAGGTATTTGTAAGCGATTGCTCGACCGTCTCGCTGGTATTCAACCAGATCGATGGAAGTGAGATTATGTTTGACGTTAAGCCACTTCAACTGATTGTGAAAGTTGTTGAGACTATGGATGAAGTCTTGCTCATTACTTTGGCTGAGCTCTTCCTCGTCAATATGGTTATGCTCAATAGGAAATGGCGTGTTGTAGTCAATTCCTGAAAGAATAGACATCGCATCCTGATATCGCTGCTTCAACGACAATTCAAATTGCTCCACGTCATCTTTTAACGATGAGTCTACCCCCAAACTGCACAAATAAGGCAGCAAGTTATTTTCAAATGCCCTAAGCACCCTTACCCTTCGACTAAGGCTTGGTTGAGTGATGCCTCTTTCCCAGCGACTGAAAGTGACACAATCTATGTTGGCTAAATCACCACCTAATAGGTTTAACCTTATCGATGCTTGCTCCTGAGTTAACCCTAATGTGGTTCTTATTGATTTTAGATAACTCCCGAACACTTTACTTTCCCCCTTTGGTTTAAAACATGTCCATAGCTAAATTTGTTATATTTGGTAGAAGTTATGTGCATGATATTTCCCTGCCGAATATGTCAATTACTTGAAATGGTATTCCATTTACACACAGCCCTTAAAAATTGATATGGCGTATGGGAGGCTGATAATGCATTAATATTTATGTCGTATTTGTTCATAAATATTACGCAAATCGTATTATGTTTGTTGTTAAATTGAGAAGGCATTGTACTTATTGAGGGAATAGAAGATGCCTAGTTCAGGACTTATTTGTCCTAAATAACAATAAAAATGCCTTGAATTTACTCTCTTTTTTAGATTTGAATCCCATAGGTTAATGAAATATATACACTTATCCATACGGTAAATTATTTTTTGCACTTATCTTAAAAGTGAGAAACGTTCGACAGGGAGAACATATTTCATATGAGTATATTAGATATTTATTAAGGAGTTAGTCGCTCAGGATTAATTAGAGTACAAGCACTAATTTTTAATGGTAATTAATACGATTTCATAGTGCTTGTTATATTAGAAGGATGACTTATATCGATTTTTAGCCATTGATGATATTGGCTTGATGTTGATGAAGAAGAGAAATAATCGATGGTTGAGCTAATAAAACTGCGGTATCTACTTTTAGTAAGCATTTACGATATGCTGTTTTTCCAATTTTAACTGACCCTATTTTATCGGGAGTATCGTAAGCGATTTTTTCTGCCCCTAGGCTTACCAAATAATCAGTAAACTGGTTATCAAAGGCGTAATAGTACAGTTGAGTAATGTTAGAACGCTGAGCAATGTAATCGACCAATGTAGGGTGAAGAATCATGAATACCTGTTCGCTGGTCGCATAACGACTTAAACAACATAAAGCAAGTTCTCTGGCTTCTGAGTATGCCCGTGCAAGCTTAAACGGTAAGGTTTGATGCGGTGTACTAAAGCAGGTATCTAGATCTTCCACGCGAAATAAAAAAGAAATGGAATGACCGCGAACTTTTTGTGAAGCGCTGTCTTTGTAGACTTTGGCAATCAGTTTCTTTTCTTCATGCATTGTTAAGAAGTCTAGATCGATCATTCCAGGATAGTGGGCATCTGCATTCAGGAAAAAGTTTTTTAACCGAGTAAGGTGAGTGTCAACCTCGTCTTCAAATAACGTTTCTTCGGTAATCTCAATCTCTTCGCTGGGCTTCAACTCTTCATAGTCTGACATCATCAATAACGCACGCTGGGAGCGAAAGCGTGTATAAAGAATATCATCTAGAAATGTCTCATCTTCGGGGGAGGGGATGGACAGTAAGAAGGGCTTTAGATCCAGTGTTAACTCACGCAATACTTTGATGGCTTTAATCGTATTGGGTGTGGTGGTGTTTCTCTCCCAGCGACTTACTGTCACTGAGTCAACGGATGCGAATTCGGGGTTAGCAAGGTTGAGCTTTGTGGCCAGTTCCCTTTGGGTTAATCCTTGTTGCACTCTCAACTGTTTTAGATAGTCTCCAAACATACATGTACCTTGTTGTTATTATTGAAAGGAGGCCTGCATTACTTTGGTCTCCTAAATTAGGTTAGTTGATTATTGAGAATATTGTTTCTTCAATAGTAGCAATAACTCAGGGCGAGTCATCCAAATTGCACTATCAAGCTTGAGGAGGCAGCGCATGTACTTTTCTGTCCCAATTTTGACGATGCCATGCTCACTAGGTTCATCAAAAGCGACTTTCTCTGCCCCAATCCCAACCATATAGTCGGCCGTGAGCTTATCAACGGCATAGTAATAGAGATCTTGCACGTTAGCGTGTGTAGCTAGAAAGTCGATTCCAGTTTGATGGTCAATCCAAAAGGTTGGCTCGTCAGAGCAAAAGTGGGTTAACGCGCAGATTGCCATCTTTTTCGTTTCAGCATAGGGCTTGGTTTTCCTTATCGGTACTTTGAGATAAGGGGAGCAAAAATAGTCTCTCAAGTCGTCTGCATGAAAGAAGAAAGACAAGGAATGTCCATGCAACTTTCCCGTTAAGCTATCCAGATATTTTTTGCCGTAAATCTTATGATCTTGTTGATACTGATAAAGGTCAACATCGAAAAACGAGTTATGATCAATGCCAATACCGCTTAAGAAGTTCTTCAAGTTTTCTTCATACTTTTTTCCCCTAGTTTCAAACAGAGGGGCTTCAACGACATCGCTTGGCTCTGCGTCTTGATTAGAACGGTATGACGTATTCATGAGCACATCTTTCGGTGAGTGGTAACGCTCATTGAGGTAATGGTCAATGAGCGTTTTATCTTCATCGAACTCAATAGAGAGGAGATAGGGTCTAATATCGTTTGTGAGTGTACGAAGCACTTTCACCGCTTTAACGGGATTCGGTGACGTAATATTGCGTTCCCAACGACTGACCGTTACGGAGTCGATAGAGGCAAATTCTGGATCTGCTAAATTCAGTTTTACCGCGAGTTCCTTTTGCGTAAGTTGTGCTTCAGTCCTAAGTCGTTTCAGGTAATCCCCAAACATACATAAGCCTCATGATGACTTGAATCGTATTTCATTCTTTCTTGATACCACATAAACAGTAGTAACCGTTTTTATGCTAGGCAGAGTTACCTTTACTCATGTCAATAATATGTCTGAATTTGGTTATATCCTGTTCATCTATAGGAGGCGATAACAATAATCGGTCTTGCTTATTCGCATGTTAGTAGGGATAGAATTTCTGGCCTTGATAACCAAATTGCACTGTCGACGCGATATAAACAGCGTTTAAATGATTGGTTACCTATTTTTACAATGCCGTTGTCACTTGGTGTATCAAAGGCCACTTTCTCTGCATCTAAGCTATTCATATAACTTACTGACCAATGGTCTACTGCATAAAAATACATATCATGAATATTCGCATGAGTTGCAACAAACTTTGCACCAAATGCACCATTTTTCCAAAACACGGCTTCATTCGATGAGAAGCGGGAAACGGTGCAGACGGCCATAGTGCGGTTTGCTGAATAAGGTCGAGATTGCTGCAACGGAACAGGAAAGAAAGGAAATGAAAGATATTGGCGTAGCTCGTTTGCATCAAATAAGAAGGAGATATTGTGTCCAAGGATCTCTTCGCTTTCTTTGGCAATATACTTACGAGTAACGGCTTTTTGCTCTTGTTGATATTGATACAAATCGATATCAAATAATGCACTGTTGTCTAGAGATAGACTCGCAAAAAAGTGCTTTAAGCTGTTTAGATAATCATCCTGGCTGCTCTCGAGTAGCGGTGCCTCTAGGACATCTTTACATTGGGTCGGAGCCTCATAAGAATCACTCATTAATTTGGCCCAAGGAGACTTAAATCGATACTCAACGATCTCGTCAAAGATACTTTTACCTGACTCCACTGGAAGAGAGCTAAGAAAAGGCATTAGATCTGTTGTCAGCACTCTGAGGACCTTGATCGCTTTAACGGTAGTAGGGGCAGTGGTTCCTCTTTCCCAGCGGCTAATCGTTACAGGATCAATCGAAGCAAAATCAACGCTCGCAAGGTTTAACTTCGTCGCGAGCTCTTTTTGTGTCAGTCCAACCTCTTCCCGTAGTCGTTTTAGGTATTCCCCGAACATTCACTTCCTCACATTTCGAGCTCTGGATTAGGTTATTGATTGCTATGTCATTATAGGTTCCGCATGGCAGAGCTCAAGAAATTGGCTTTTCTGATGCCTACTATTGTGCAATACGCTCCGTTAATCTTTATATTAGACAATGATGGTAGACGGTTATACTTATGAAAAATTCAACAAGGGAGGATGAATGTAAAACGGTCTTTGCAGATATACGCGAAGGTGCTTTTTATCCTATCTTTCAACCTATCTATGGGTTACAACGCGAAAACCAGATCGGTGCCGAGGTTTTAACTCGATGGAATAAACCTCGATGCAATGAAAAATCGTTCCGTTGCATCGAAGAAGAAGGCTATGCCAACTTTTTTACTCAGCGGTTATTTAAAAAGCTCTCTACCAGTCTGGGAGAGTTGCCTGAGTCTATCAGTTTTATTTCGGTTAATATTCCACCGTCTTATCTTTCAAGCCTATCCTTTTTTTCTGATGCGCTTCCGCTACTTAAAGCATGTAAGCGTTTTGGAGTGACACTTTGGCTTGAAATCACAGAGCGGACGCAGTATCCCGCTGAGGTTTGGAACAGAGCCGTATTTAAAATGAACCTGCAGTTATGCCAATGTTTGGGCGTTAAGATCGCCCTAGATGACTTTGGACGTGATAACCATAGGGACGAGTCGATCATTCGCTATGTCGCACCTGATGTCATTAAACTCGACCGAAGCTTGTTGAGAAGACAGGGGGCTCAATACGAAAAGTTTTGGCAACGTTTGGCGAGTTGGAAGCTTCAATATAAATTTGATCTGGTTGCGGAGGGGATCGAAACCTCGGATGAGCTCAACTTTATGAAGAGTTTAGGCATTTGTTATGCTCAGGGTTATTACCTTCATAGACCAACTGTGGTAGCCGATTTTTGCCCTAAATTATGTGAGTATAAACCGGGCGGTTTAGCGCCCACAGCGTTGTGGGCTTAAAGGTCAGATATTTCCAACTTGTTGATTTAGCCACGCAATAAAAAGCTCAAGCTTTCGAGAATGTTTTTCGTTAGCCGTAACGACATAATATTTCTGTTTGCATTGCAGAGTTTGGTTTTTAAAAGGCGTGATCAGTTCGCCGGATTTAAGTCGCTTTTCCACAAGTGATAATCGACCGATAGCGACACCCGCATTGTGCATTGCGGCACTAACTGCCAAATCGGATCGGTCGAATGAAATGCTTGGAATAGCGTCAATGTCTGTTATGCCATTTTCCTTTGCCCACAGCGTCCATTCATCGTGGTGGGAGTTGTAATCCCATGCTTGGTTGTCGTGAAGTAGGGTGGCGTTTACCAAATTCGCTGGCTGTTCAAATAGGTTAAATTGCTCTGCATACGCTTGAGTGCAGACCGGGATGATCTCTTCACTCATCAACTCTTTCGACCACAACTTTTCTGGTATCTGCTCATCGAAATAGATCGCAGCATCGATACCATAGCCTTGGAAATTGACGTTCTCATTGCCAGTAAGAATATTCAGCTCGATGGAAGGGTGCTTTTGCTTAAATCGGTACAACCTAGGTACAAGCCAACATTGCGCAAAAGAAGGGCGAGAGTAAATCGTCAGCTCTCCGGAGACTTCGCCATTTCTGACTTCCATTACCTCTTGGTTTAACTCGTTGAGCGTTCTGTTCAAGGCGAGATAAATACGTTCCCCTTCTTCTGTGAGCGTGATTTTTCGGTGAGAGCGGGTAAACAAGGCAATGCCAAGTTCTTCTTCGAGCTTGTTGATACGGTGAGAGATGGCGCTGGGCGTCATGGAGAGTTCTTCTGCCGCCAGAGAAAATGAACTGTGTCGGGCTGCCACTTCAAAAGTATGAAGCTTGGAAAGTTGAAAACTATTGATGCGTTGGTTCTTGGCGAAAATATTGTCTCTGGTGTACATGTGCGTTATTGAGTCGAACTTGATAGAACACATAATAACGGCGTTGTTATAGTTGGTCTCATCTATGGGTCGAAAAATTCACTAAACGTCGTGTAAATCACGCTTTTGTTTAAATTCACTTCATCTAAAGGTGAGTTTTGATCGTTTGTCAGGGCTATGGATTCCTCGTTTAATTGCAGTCAATTAAAACAACAACATAGGTCTGAACATGGAATCCAACCTTTGGGTCATTACTACCCTCATAACGAGTATCTTAATGATCGTTTTTGCGATCGTTAAGTTTAAACTCCATCCTTTTTTAGCGCTGTTACTCGCCAGTTTTTACGTTGGCGGGATGATGGGCATGCAACCTTTAGAGATGGTCAGTGCTATCGAAAGTGGTATTGGCGGAACGCTTGGTTTTCTTGCTGTCGTGATTGGTTTAGGCACCATACTTGGCAAGATGATGGAAGTGTCTGGAGCGGCAGAACGAATTGGCCTTACCCTACAAAAGATTCGCTGGCTATCACCTGAAGTAATTATGGTGTTAATCGGTCTTGTTTGCGGAATTACTCTATTCGTAGAAGTTGGCGTGGTGCTGCTAATTCCACTGGCTTTTTCGATTGCGAAAAAAACCAATACCTCACTTTTAAATCTCGCCATTCCGCTTTGTACCGCCTTGATGGCAGTGCACTGTATTGTTCCTCCACACCCTGCCGCATTGTTTGTGACCAATGAGCTTGGTGCTGATATCGGTTCTGTGATTTTCTATGGCTTACTCATAGGTTTGGTTGCGTCTTTAGTTGGCGGTCCGCTGTTCTTGAAGATGATGGGTGCTCGTCTACCTTTCAAAACCGTACCTGAAGAGTTCACCTCACTAGAAGTGAAAGATGAAGCGCAATTGCCATCTTTGGGGGCGACGCTATTCACCGTGATGTTACCTATTGCGCTGATGCTGTTGAAAACGGCGGCAGAGCTCAATATGGAGAGTGGCAGTGCGCTGTACACCACTTTGGAATTTATCGGCAACCCAATTACAGCAATGTTTATCGCCGCTTTTGTTGCTTATTACATGTTAGGTATTAAGCAGAACATGGGCATGAGTGTGCTGCTTGAGAAAACGGAAGGTGCATTTTCTTCGATTGCCAACATCTTGCTGATTATTGGCGCTGGTGGTGCATTCAACGGTGTATTAAAGGGCAGTGGCTTGGCGGATGTATTGGCACAGCTACTTTCTAATCTCGATATGCATCCAATCCTTCTTGCATGGCTTGTCGCGATTATTCTGCATGCGGCAGTGGGCTCTGCCACCGTTGCTATGATGGGCGCGACGGCAATTGTGGCCCCGTTACTCCCACTTTATCCGAACGTAAGTCCAGAAATCATTACTCTGGCTATAGGCTCTGGCGCAATTGGTTGTACGATAGTGACCGATTCGCTCTTTTGGTTGGTGAAGCAATATTGTGGAGCCACGATGACAGAAATCTTCAAGTACTACACGACAGCGACATTCATTGCCTCTTTTGTTGCATTAGCAGGCACATTCCTTCTGTCGTACATGATCTAATAAAGGTAAACAATAATGACTACGCATAACGTAAACGCACTAGTAGCAGAATTCCCTTTGGTTGAGCGACTCATTGGGTTAGAAGAGGTGGTTTGGTTCAACCCAAATATCACCACACTTGAAGAAGGTCTACCATACGTTGGCTTAGGTGCTGCCAACATCAAAGACGCGAGTGAACGACTAAAACGCTTTGCTCCATACTTAATGAAAGCCTTTCCAGAAACGGCGGCTTCTGACGGAATTATTGAATCGAACGTTGTTGAAATCGACAAGATGAAGTCCTGCTTGGAAGCGCAATACGGCACTCAAATTCTTGGACGTTTGATGCTTAAAAAAGACAGTCATCTGCCTATCTCAGGTTCAATAAAGGCGCGTGGTGGCATCTATGAAGTGCTAACACACGCAGAGAAGTTGGCGATTGAAGCTGGGCTTCTAAATGAAAGTGATGACTACAGCAAATTGTTCAGTGAAGAGTTTCGTCAGTTCTTTCAGCAGTACAGCATTGCCGTAGGTTCGACAGGGAATCTCGGCATGTCTATCGGCATCATGAGTGCAAAACTCGGCTTCTCGGTATCGGTTCATATGTCAGCGGATGCAAGAGAGTGGAAGAAAAACAAGCTGCGTTCTCACGGCGTAAACGTGGTGGAGTACGAGCAAGACTACGGTGTTGCTGTAGAGCAGGGGCGCAAAGAAGCGGAAAAAGATCCAACTTGCTTCTTTATTGACGATGAAAATTCTCAGACCTTGTTCTTAGGTTATTCCGTTGCAGGTGAACGCTTGAAGCAACAATTTGATGATATGGGTATCATTGTTGACGCGGAGCACCCTCTGTTTGTTTACCTACCTTGTGGTGTGGGTGGTGGTCCTGGCGGTGTGGCGTTTGGCTTGAAGATGGCGTTTGGTGACCACGTTCATTGTATCTTCGCGGAGCCGACACACTCTCCGTGTATGCTGCTTGGTGTACACACTGGCTTGCATGATGACATCGCGGTGCAAGATCTTGGTATCGACAACATTACTGCAGCTGATGGTCTAGCGGTAGGGCGTGCGTCTGGTTTTGTTGGGCGAGCAATGGAAAGACTTCTTGATGGTTACTACACCATGACGGATGAGCGCATGTATCATCATCTAGGTGAGCTAAGTGAACAAGAAGACATTCGTTTAGAGCCGTCTGCGCTGGCGGGCATGATGGGGGCAGTTCACGTTTCACAAGACCAAGTTTACCAAGCTCGAATGCAATTTAGTGAAGATAAGATGAAGAACGCCATTCACCTCGTTTGGGCGACGGGTGGCGGCATGGTGCCGGAGGCTGAAATGTCGGCGTACCTTGCGAAATCTGGTCGATAATCGAGTTTGCTCTTGCTTTGGGAACTGCGAGAGTAAAAGAAAAGGGCTCATCAATGGATGAGCCCTTTGTTTATGTTAATTCCAGGCTACAGAGATTGTAGTAGCTGGTGGTAACGACCTTTCTCAGTTAGTAGCGCTTGGTGGCTACCTTGTTCGATGATCTCGCCTTGCTCCATCAAACAGATGTTGTCCATGCTTTCTAGCTCAATCAAACGGTGGGTAATAAATACTACGGTCTTGTTCGCAAAGTGCTCTTTGAACAGTGCCATTACCGTTTGCTCGGTGCGTTTGTCCAGACCTTCAGTCGGCTCATCAAGAAGCAGGATTGGGGCATCACGCAATAGAGCGCGCGCAATACCAATTCGACGCTTCTCACCACCTGACAGTTGACGTCCACCATCACCTAACCAAGCATTTAATCCTGGTTCGTCTAACAGATTCGCCAAGTCCACTTTAGTCAGAATGTCAGCCAACTGTTCATCCGTTGCTTCTGGAGCTGCAAGCAATAGGTTGTCACGCAGTGTGCCATTAAGCACATCCACACGTTGGCTAACTACTGTGATTGCAGCGCGCAGATCAGATTCGCTCCAATCTTGTAGAGGCGCACCACCGATGCTTACTTGACCTTGGTTTACATCCCAGTAGCGACAAAGCAATTGAATAAGCGTTGATTTACCTGAACCAGTTTGACCAACAATCGCCGTTTTTGAGCCCAGTGGCAGTGATAGTGTGAGATCTTTCAGTACTTTTTGCTGACCATCAGGGTAGGTGAAATCTACCTTGCTGAACTCAATATCTAACGGCTTATCTTCGCGTTTCGATTGTTCTGGGAAGATAACGTCTGGCTCCGCTAAGGTGATTTCGTTCAATCGACGCGCTGATGTCAGTGTTTGACCTAGATATTGGAAAGCACCGGCGATTGGCATCAGAATTTCAAAGCTTGCCATGGTGGCAAATGCGAACAGCGCAATCCAAGGATCTGGCGCACGACCACCAACGCCATCCGCAGCAAACCACAGCATAGCAACGAGCGTTAAACCATTCGCTAGCATTAGCAGACCAGAAGCCATACCCGTTAGGTTAGCGTTGACGAACTGGTTGGATAGCAGTTGTTTTTGCTTCTCTAGAATTACGTTACGGTAACGCTCTTCTGCACCGAATAGGCTCAGTTCGCTGTAACCTTGAAGCCAGTCCAGTGTCGCCACTCGCAGCTGCGCTTTATTTTGTGTCAGGTGTTCGCCGTTATGTTTGCCAAGTTTGTAGAACAATACCGGCCATACCAACAGCATCACAGTCAGGATACCGCCAAGCAATAGGGCAAGATGCCAGTCAAAGAAAGCAAGTACTGCGGTTAGCGATAAGATACCGAATACGCCAACAATCACAGGGCTGATAAGACGCAAGTACACGTGATCCATTGCATCTACGTCTGCCACTAGGCGGTTCAGTAGATCCGCATCACGCATGGTAGAGACGCGACCAGGGATCAGCGGTGCAAGCTTCTTGAAGAAGAAGATACGTAGATCCGTCAGTAGCTTGAAGGTTGCATTGTGGCTAACAACACGTTCGCCCCAGCGGCCAGCAGTACGCGCCATCGCAGCGCCACGAACACCTGCGCCAGGCAGCATGTAGTTAAAAGTCTCGCGAGCAATGGTCAAACCCGCTACAGCGGCTGCAGAGATAAACCAGCCGGACAGCGTTAATAGACCAACAGAAGCGGCCAGCGTCAGAAACGCTAGAAGCATCCCCAGAGACAAACCAAACCAGTGCTTTTTATACAGTTTTAGATAAGGGAGTAAATCACGCATCTAAGTTCCCCTTGTCTGATTCACGTTGAGCTAGGTTGGCAGCCAACATTTCTTTAAATAAACCATCTTGCGATGCCAACGTTGTGTAATCACCACGTTGGACAATTTGTCCTTGTTGCATCACCAAAATCTGAGACACATTTTGCAGTGGTGCCAATTGGTGAGTGATCATCAAGTTAGTGGTGGACTCGGTGTATTTACCGATGCCTTCCATAACCAGTTTTTCGCTGCGAGCATCCAAGCTGGCAGTTGGTTCATCAAGCAACCAAAAACGACCGTTTTGTAGCATCGCACGAGCAAGTGCAAGACGTTGTGCCTGACCAACAGATAAACCACCGGAGCGGTCAGAAATTTGGTAATCCAAGCCATGCATTTCAACAAACTCTGCGGCGTGGGAGTCGTTGAGTACCGAATGGACTTGTTGGTCTTGAATATCTTGTTTACCTAAGGTGACATTGTCACGAATGCTGCCGTGTAGAAGCATTGGGTTTTGCCCAATCCAACTGATGGCTTCACGCCATGTTGTTAGATCCAACTCAGACAATTCACAGCCGTTAATTTTCAAGCTGCCCTTGTATGGCATAAAACCAAGGATGGTATTCACTAAGCTGGTTTTACCTGCGCCACTTGGGCCGACTAGTGCCGTGCTTTGGTTGGCATCTAGGGAGAAGGATAGGGGACCGACAAGTTGCTTACCTTCAGGGCTGAAGATAACAAGATCGTTCGCTTCGATATAAATCGCGGCGTTTTGTTCAACAGCTTTGTGACCATCTTTTACTTGGTCAACGTCTAGCTCTAGGAATTCAACGATACTTTCTGCTGCACCGACCGCTTGTTGCTTCGCATGGTAGAAAGTGCCAAGGTCGCGAAGTGGTTGGTAGAACTCAGGCGCAAGGATCAGAATAAACAAACCTGCGAAGAGGGTTACACCAGCACCGTAGTAACCAAAGTTAAGTTCACCGATGTAGCTGAAACCGAAGTAAACCGCCGTAATCGCAATTGAAATTGAAGTGAAGAACTCAAGTACCGCAGAAGATAGAAAGGCAATCTTCAATACATCCATCGTACGTGTACGGAAAACTTCAGATGCTCCTTTCAAAGTTTCGGTTTCTGACTTAGTGCGGTCGAACAGACGAATGGTTGTCATCGCCTGCAAACGGTCATAGAAGTGACCTGAAAGACGCTGTAGCGCTTTAAAGTTCTTACGGTTTGCATCCGCGGCTTTCATGCCGACCAATGCCATAAACATAGGAACAAGAGGTGCCGTCACAAGGAAAATGAGGCCTGCCGCCCAGTTGATTGGGAAAACCACCACTAGGATGATGAAAGGCACCAAAACAGACAACGACATTTGCGGGAGGTAGCGAGAGAAGAAATCTTGCATGTCTTCTACTTGCTCTAAAATCAACGTTGCCCAGCTACCTGCAGGCTTGCCTTTGATATAAGCAGGACCAAGTTGGTGGACTTTATCGAGAATCAGTTGACGAATATAAACGCGGATTTGTTCGCCGCAACGGTAACCGGCAATTTCGCGCCCCCAAGTACAGGCCGCGCGACCGACAACGGTGACACCCAATCCGACGAAGTGCCAAACAAGTTCACTCTTGTCGACATGCTCGATAATTAATTGGTGAAGAATGGAGGCGAGCAGGGCTGCTTGAGCCAATAAAAACACGCTTGATAGTACGCCTAGGCCTATCGCAACCATCAGCCAGCGTTTGGCCAACTTACTCTGTTGCTTAAGCCACTTATTCAAGCTGCTTTGCTTTTTCTTATCCATTGTGAAGGCTTAATGATAATTGTTTTAATGAGGCGGTAGTATACAAAAGAAAACCCAGCGGGAATACCGCTGGGCTTTAAGGATATGACACAAATGTGAAAAGTTATTTGTCAGTAAGCGCGTCTAGGAAGCGTTCTGCATCCAATGCTGCCATACAACCTGTGCCAGCAGAAGTAATCGCTTGGCGGTAGTTATGGTCCATTACGTCACCTGCAGCAAAAACACCTTTGATGCTGGTTTGCGTTGCATTACCTTCAAGGCCGGATTGAACGATGATGTAACCATCTTTCATGTCTACTTGGCCTTCGAAGATTTGCGTGTTTGGCTGGTGGCCGATCGCGATGAATGCGCCCATTACTTCGAGATCTTCGGTCGCACCGCTGTTCACATCTTTGACACGAACGCCAGTAACGCCCATGTCGTCGCCTAGTACTTCATCTAGTGTACGGTCTGTGTGAAGAACGATATTGCCGTTTTCAACCTTATCCATCAGACGTTTTACAAGGATCTTCTCTGCGCGGAACGAATCACGACGGTGGATCAGATGAACTTCTGATGCAATGTTTGATAGGTAAAGCGCTTCTTCAACTGCCGTGTTACCACCGCCCACAACCGCAACTTTCTGATTGCGGTAGAAGAAACCATCACAAGTTGCACAAGCTGAAACGCCGCGACCTTTGAATGCATCTTCAGATTCAAGACCTAGGTATTTTGCTGATGCACCTGTCGAGATGATCAACGCATCACAAGTGTACTCACCAGAGTCACCTTTTAGACGGAATGGACGTTGAGACAGATCCACTTCGTTGATGTGATCGAACACGATTTCTGTTTCGAATCGTTCTGCGTGCTCTTTCATGCGTTCCATCAAACCTGGGCCAGTAAGACCTTCTGCGTCACCAGGCCAGTTTTCTACTTCAGTAGTGGTCGTTAGCTGACCACCTTGCTGCATTCCCGTTACTAGCACAGGGTTTAAGTTAGCACGCGCTGCGTAGACTGCTGCGGTGTAACCTGCTGGGCCAGAACCAAGAATTAATAATTTACAGTGTTTTACGTCGCTCATTATGGCTCCATAGAGGGCTGAACATTTCTTTCGATTGTATGGAAATTCTTAGTGCTTTAAAAGCATAAACGGATTGTACTGATCGAATTATTGGTTATAGGTTAGAACTTGCTGATATTCATCGTGAAGTGTTTTCTTCTAGCATAAAATTCTATTCATAGTGCAGAGTTCTAGTTTCAAATACTGCTGAGTCTCTAGTTTGAATGTTTAAACTAATATGTAGCCATGTAGTAGCTATGTATGTTGTTTTTTTGTTTTTGTTGAAGCTATCAACGTCAAATTCTGGTAATTGCAGAATATTTGCGTATTCTAGGTTGTAAATTAAATGTTAACTAATACAAACCAGATGTGCCTCATTAAAGGAGCCAATGATGTTACATTCACGTGAGAACACCCTACATTTAACTCAGCTCAGCATGGCAGCGATTGAGCAGCTTTCTCCTTCCTTTGAAGGTTTACCTCGTACTGAGCACGCTGACGGCCAATATCGTCTTCGTCGTTACTCGGTCGTGGGGTTCGAAAATGGTCAGGTAGTCGATTTAAACAAAAACAGCTTTGTACAGTCTTCGGATATCAACCGTTTTCAAGGCGATGTGGTTCGTCAATTTGAGCCAATTGAAAAAGGGATTCTTTCCAGCGAAGGTTTGCGAGAAATGTGTGAGCTGTTCGTTAACGCAAATCATCTACCAAATGGTCAGGAAATCGAAATTCACCAAATGCGAATCACCGCAATTTACGATGAAACACAAGTTGCGCCAGAAGGAGTGCACCAAGACGGCTTTGACCATATTGCATTAGTCGGTGTCGGGCGTCACAACATCATGGGTGGTGACATCATGCTTTACAGCAGCCACAACCAAGCGCCTTTCTTCCGTAAAGTGCTGGAGAATGGGGAAGTAGCAATGCTGGCAGACAGCAAACTGTGGCACAACGCCGTTCCAATTCGCTCAGTGATTAATGATCAAGAAGGTCACATGGATGTATTTGTACTGACAGCGACGGACAAACGAAATGAACTTCAATCTTAACCAAATTCGAG
Organism: Vibrio sp. LB10LO1; assembly: GCF_010092875.1. NCBI lineage: Bacteria > Pseudomonadati > Pseudomonadota > Gammaproteobacteria > Vibrionales > Vibrionaceae > Vibrio > Vibrio sp. LB10LO1. Next base: position 15,655 of record NZ_JAADJW010000035.1, on the reverse strand, counting down.
AGCAGTTTCCGGCATTGGCGCAATACCATAACGACCGTCCAGTAACGTTTTTTGATGGTCCTGGCGGCTCTCAAGTTCCGCAGTCGGTGTTGGATAGTATGGTTAGCTACCTTGGACGATTCAACTCCAACCTTGGTGGTCATTATTTCTCAAGTCGAGAGACAGTTGATGTAATGCAATCGGCTCGTGAGTCGGCACAAGCTCTGCTAAATGCACCGTCCTCTGGCAATATCGTGTTTGGCGCGAATATGACCTCCCTGACATTCCAGCTAAGTCGCGCTATTAGTCGAGATTGGCAAGAGGGCGATGAGATCATTGTTTCAGCCCTAGACCACTACTCTAACGTATCGAGTTGGCAGCAAGCAGCAGAAGACAAAGGCGTGGTGGTTCATCAAGTCAGAATTAATGAAGAAGATTGCACGCTGGATCTTGAGCACCTTCAGAGCTTGTTGAGTGAAAAAACGCGCTTAGTCGCGGTGACTTATGCATCAAACACCACCGGCTCGATTGTCGATATGCACCGTGTAGTCGAAATGGCACACAACATTGGTGCTCAGGTGTATGTGGATGCAGTTCATTATGCGCCACATCATTTAGTTGATGTACAAGCGTTAGGGTGTGATTTTCTTGCTTGTTCTGCTTATAAGTTCTTTGGACCTCATGTTGGTATCGCTTACATCGCCGATCAATGGTTGCACGCAATCAAGCCTTATAAAGTTGAGCCTGCAACCAATATTGGGCCAGGACGTTTTGAAACGGGTACGCAGAGCTTCGAAGGTTTAGCTGGCGTGACTGCTGCTATCGAATACCTAGCGCAATTTGGTGATGAAGGTGCATCACTTCGTCAGCGCTTAGAGCAAAGTTATGCTTTTTACAATCAGCATGAGCAGCAATTAAGTGCGCATTTCTTGCAGCGCTTGAGTGCGCTTGATGGGGTGAATCTGTTTGGTATTAACAATGAAAGTAGCCAGCTGAGAACGCCAACTTTCGCGCTGACTTTTGATAAATACGCTCCAGAGTTCATCGCGAAGACGTTGGGTGAGCACAATATCTGCGTTTGGAATGGACACTTCTATGCGCTAGGACTCGTTCGTCAGTTAGGCCTAGAAGAGTCGAGTGGCGTGGTGCGTATCGGTTGTATGCACTACAACACAACAGCAGAGATCGATATGTTATTTGATGTGTTAGAGAGCATACTCGACGCGTAATCATCGACGATTCCACAAATCAAAAGCTCGAGCACTTGCCTCGAGCTTTTTTGTTTTTGTTGAGTGAAGAAGGGCTTATTCGCTCACTTCAACCTCATAAGAGGTGAACTTACGCACGTTGATCACGCCAGTATCAAAGATCAGGTATTGGCCTTTAATGCCTTGCAGCGTACCCGTAACAACTGGGTTTTTATCGAAGTTGTGCGAAGTAATTTTGGTAGGGTGCTGCTGAACTGGGTAGCTTAGGGCAGTGATATTCTCACTTAGCACCTCGATCGCGTCGTCACCGTACTGTTGTTTAATCTCAGCGATTTTTTCTTCTACTAATGGCAGCAGTTCTGCAAATCGATCTTGCAGTTCAATTGGCTCACCATCGCCCTTAAGTAGCGTTCGCCAGTTGGTCTTATCGGCAATGTGTTTTGCTAGCTCGATTTCAATCAAGCCAGAGATATGACGAGTTTTCACTTTGAAGATAGGCAGACCTTGTGTCGCGCCTTGATCGATCCAACGGGTTGGAATTTGCGTGTGGCGCGTGATGCCCACTTTTAAACTCGAAGTATTCGATAGGTAAACGAAGTGGTCCACCATGCAGTTCTCTTCACCCCACTGTGGCTCACGGCAGGTGCCTTGTTCGTAGTGGCAAGTTTCTGGCTTCATGATGCACATGTCGCAACTCGCCAACTTCTTCATGCAAACAAAGCAGTGGCCTTGAGAGTAGCTCTTCTTGGTTTTCTTACCACAAGAACAACAATAGATGTTACCTGTGTGAGTTAGGGTGAGGGTTCTTCCAAGAAACGGACTCAAATCCACTTCTTCTTCACCCACTGGCAGTCGGTAGCTTACTGCACCATCTAGAGAAGCACGCATTTTGTTTAGCGTGCCTGTAGCAATTATTGACATGACATTACTCATTATTGTGTTTTTGACCAGTATATACCGAAGTAAAGAAGAGAGGCAGAAGAAAGCGGCACTGAAATGGAATTGAAGCGTGTTCGCTGCCTTTTTAAACACCCATCTCTAAGCACCGTGAAATGCTTCGCAAATAAGAATTAGCGAGAACATTCTTACAGACTTGAACCAAAATCACATTTAGTTTGTAAGGGAGGTGTATTGAAAACGAGAGTGTGAATCAAAAATCACTTTTTAGCTTGATAAATAACTTTATTTGAATTGTTAAAAAACTTTCAGTACATTGCACTATATAAACAGTACAGTAGTCAGTAACTAGGTCTATCATTATGAAGTGGATACATAAATTAATCTTTGCATTGTCGATATGCACCATCAGTTTAGTGGCGCTATACAGTTTGCTTGGTGATACTCGTAAACTGGTTGTGACCCCAGACTTGTTCAATATCCACGTAACAAACGATGCAGTCGCTGGTGGCCTTAGCGAGTCTGACATTACCTACCAGAATCACAGTTTGGTGTTGAACTGTGATTTGAAAGAGAGCAAATATGCATGGCCATACTGCGGAATCTCAGTCTATACCGATGTAAAGGAAGCAACGAAAGGGCTCGATCTTTCGAGTTACCATACCGTTCGTCTTAAAGTCCGCTATGAATCGGCAGGGAATGGAGAGAATCCAAGTAAGAACTTACGTTTGTATTTGAGAAACTTTAACTCGGCTTACTCAGATCCAAATGATGAGTACACCATTAAATACAATGGCATGCAGTTTTCTCCCTCAGATTTTAGTGAGATCATAGAAATTCCAATTGCAAACCTTCAGGTGATGACATGGTGGTTGAATGACAACGATGTCGCGATTGAACATTCTGCACCGGAGTTCTCTAATATCACTCGAATTGATATCGCAACTGGAGCGGGGGCGGCACTCGGTAAACATAAGATCGTTATCGACAAGATTGAGTTTGAAGGCGCATATGTAGAGCAGTCGACACTGTTGTTCGCTTTGTTGTTCTCATGGATGGCGCTGGGTTTAGCATTCTCACTACAAGAAATGCGTAAAAATAAAATCGCATACAACAAAGCACGGAAACGCCACCGCCATTTAGAGAAGGTGAATTCGACGCTTCGTACACAAAATTATGAATTTGCGGAACTGGCTCATCGCGATGCTTTAACTGGTGCGATGAACCGTCACGCGGTACAAAGTTGGCTAGAGCAGCAAGCACGACAAGTTCGATGGGGGCATGACTCGTTCTCCATTCTTTACATGGACTTGGATAAGTTTAAACGTGTTAACGATAAATATGGCCATCAGATGGGCGATGATATCTTGCGTGAGTTCGTGATGGTGATTGCAAGCTCGATCCTACCTGAAGATCGCCTTGTTCGTTGGGGAGGGGAAGAATTTGTGGTCTTCTGCCCGAACACGAATATCGAACAAGCCGTTAAAAAAGCGGAATTGATCAGAGAGAATGTTGAGAAGCATCTTTGGGTGCATGGTGAGCTTTTGACGTGCAGCATTGGTGTTGCTCAAATGCAGAATGAGCGTGTTTCTGAAACCATGGCACGTGCTGATGAAGTCTTGTATTTAGCCAAACGTAACGGCCGAAATAGAATAGAGGTTAACTACGGTATGCAAAAGCAATCTGAAGCGGCAATTGAGGCTTCATAGAAAAAAGGTGGCCGACCGACCACCAAAAGGGAACTGCTGAACATGACTAGGGGGTAGTAGTTAGGTATTCGGGTGATTACCAAGGACAGCTAGTTTGAAAAGAGAGCGGCGTTTGAGCGCAGCTCTTTTATATTTGAGCGATGCTTACCAGAACAACCAAGCGAATAGAGTTAGTGCACCGATACATGCAACGTTCAGTACCATACCGATTCGCATCATCTCTTTCTGTTTGATATGACCCGTCGCAAATACAATCGCGTTAGGTGGCGTTGCTACTGGTAGCATGAAGGCACATGATGCAGCTACAGCAATCAATGCTGAAAGAATGACTGGCGATAGACCAAGTGCTTCTGCAATGGTGGCAAATACTGGTACCAATAGCGCCGCACTTGCTGTATTACTTGCAAACTCTGTTAAGAAAACAACAAACGCAACCACTGATAGGATCGTGAGTAGTACGCCTGCTTGCTCTAGGAAACCAGCTAGACCGTTAGCTAAGAATACGCTTGTCCCTGTTGCCTTAAGGACGTTACTGAGACAAATACCGCCGCCGAACAGGATCAAAACACCCCAGTCAGTCGTCTTTTCAATGTCTTTCCACTCTACAGCGCGAGAAGCACCAAGCAAAAGAATCGCACCAATCGCCACCAAAGTATCGAACTTCGCGAAGCCGCCCAGCATGGCGTTAATTGGTTTGCTGAAAATCCAGAAAGTTACTGTTAATAGGAAAATCGCCAGCGTGATCTTCTTACCGTTTGTCCACTCAACAGGTTTGTGGTCAAGTTCGAATTGATGACTTAAATCCGGCTTGGTCATCACGTAAAGCACTAAGATTGCGATAGGCATAAGAATCAATGAAATCGGCAAGCCAAGTTCCATCCACTCAGTGAAGCTCAGACCAACTTCTGCCGCTGCGATTGCGTTTGGTGGGCTACCAACCAGTGTTGCGATACCACCAATCGACGCACTGTAAGCGATACCAAGTAGCACGAATAGGTAAGTGCTGTGACTCTTCTTCGCATCTAGTTTGCTCATTACACCAAGAACCAAAGGCAGCATCATCGCAGTTGTTGCCGTGTTAGAGATCCACATTGATAGACCCGCGCTCACACCAAACAACATGAAGACCGCGACAGACATTTTACCGCGCGCAATCAGCAATACCTTGTCGGCAATCGCTTGATCGAGTTTTTGCTTGTGAAGCGCGGCGGCGAGTGCGAAACCACCCAAGAACAAGAAAATGATCGAGTTGGAGAAGTTGTTCAGTGCGGCTTGGGTATTGAATACGCCTAAGAACACCGCGAGTAACGGGATTAATAGGGCCGTGATGCTTACGTGAAGGGCTTCCGTCAACCAAAGTACGGCAACGAAAATCAAAATACATAAGCCGGTTACGACTTGAGGCTCAAAGGGTAAGGTGTTGAACAGAATAGCGAATAGCAGGACATTAGACGTCAATATCATGCTGTTGCGTGTGAAGAACCAGTTCTTCAATGTCACAGCGAGTGCGGTCATGGTTGTGCTCCTTTTGCATTGCCTTAGTGTTGGTTTTTTATGGCAAAGTAACTGACTTGTAGTTATTTATTAATTTAAATGTTACTGCGAATGCGAAAGGGTGTTTTGTCTGAATCGGCGGCGGAATAAGAAAGTGTGAGGTTGAGAATTGGAAATGGGTAGAAATCTACCCATTTACTTTTAATGAATTGTTATCGCGGTGTTGTATTGAACAAGGATGTTGAAAGAAGCGACACTTGGCTCGACTCACTGAACCGGGATATTGCGTTCGTTGTCGATGGCTTCCTGCTTTTCTTCCACTGCAACGATTGGCTCTTGAGGGCCAAGGAAGCGCGGTTGCGTATTCATGATGTACAAGTCCAAAAATGCTTTCACGCGGGCCATCAGTTCGCGTGTTCTCATATTGAGTTTCTGCTTACTCGCTGTTGGGCCCGCTACGGCCAAACACTGTGCATCGATATTATAAGCATCAGCAATAAACAGAGCACGCTCACAATGGAATCGTTGTGTGACAATCAAGAAACGCTCGGAGGCGAAAATCTTTTTAGCGCGCACGATCGAGTCTAAAGTACGAAATCCTGCATAATCGAGATGAATCACTTCTTCTGGCACACCCGCTCTGAGTAAATCGCGCTTCATCGTCCAAGGTTCATTGTAAGAGCGATGTGCGTTGTCTCCACTCAACAAAAACTGCTTCACTTTTCCTTGTTTGTACAGCTCGATAGCGGCGTTGATTCTGTGGGTGTAATAAGTATTGAGGATTTTCCCAATGTACTTACTGGTGCCAAGTACGACTGCGACTTCGTGCTCTGGTACTTGTTCGTAGTCGGTGAAGATTTCTTCTTGCGCTTGCAGCACGACCCAACGGTCAATGGCGATAACGGTGACCAAGAGTCCGAGTAAAGAGATCGACAAAACCAAAGCCAGACGCTTCCATGAGAACTTGAGCTTCCAGTTTGACTTTATGCGAGAAAACAGCAAAACGTTCGATGTCCTTATTTCAATGTGTATCCCTCATCATATCTGATAGAAATGAAAAGAGAGAAGCCCATTTATGCCAAAATATGGTTAGGATGAGAAAAAAAAGCATAAAAAACAAAAGCCCCCGCAATGCGAGGGCTAAATATTATACAAAGCGTAGCAAAACTTAGAATGCTGTGCGTTTGTAACGACGGTAAACCGGCTGCCAGAATGCTTGGTCAATGGCATCGTTTAGCGCTTCATCGGTTATTTCTAGCGCAACGCCTTGTTCAATCGCTTTCTTCGCTACAGCGAATGCAATCTTCTTCGATACCAAGTGAATTTCTTCTAGTGGCGGAAGTAGGGCACCGTTGCCGTTGATAGCCAATGGCGAACATGTTGCCAATGCACGGCTTGATTCCATCAACATTTCGTCCGTTACGCGCTTCGCATTCACTGCTAGTACACCGAGACCAATACCAGGGAAGATGTAGCTGTTGTTACATTGTGCGATTGGGTAAGAGCGACCTTCATGAACCACTGGCTCAAATGGGCTACCAGTTGCTACTAGTGCCTCACCGTTTGTCCAACGAATGATGTCGTTTGGTGTTGCTTCTACGCGGCTCGTTGGGTTCGATAGTGGGAACACGATCGGACGCTTGCAGTGCTTGTGCATCTCTTTGATCACTTCTTCGCTGAAGAGACCTGGAGCACCCGATACACCAATCAGTACAGTAGGCTTAGCGTTGTGCATCACATCAAGAAGTGAGAAGCCATTTCCTTCATTTTCCCACTTCTTCGTGTTATCGAACTTCTGAACTAGGCGCTGTTGGAAATCAAGAAGGTTAGGCATGCCTTCTTGTAATAGACCCCAACGGTCAACCATGTAAACTTGTGAACGTGCTTTCTCATCAGAAATCCCTTCCGACACCATTTGTGCGATGATCGCTTCTGCGATACCACAACCTGCTGAGCCAGCACCCAAGAAAGTAATACGTTGATCAGATAGCTTAGTACCTGCCGCTTTACATGCTGCAAGTAGAGAACCTACGGTTACCGCCGCTGTACCTTGAATGTCGTCGTTGAAACAACAGATGCGGTCTTTATAGCGCTCTAGAAGTGGCATTGCGTTTTTCTGTGCAAAGTCTTCGAACTGGATCAGGGCATCTGGCCAACGGCGTTGTACTGCTTGGATAAACTCTTCAACAAACGCATCGTAATCTGGACCAGTGATACGTGGATGACGCCAACCCATGTACATAGGATCGGCTAGACGTTGCGGGTTGTTAGTACCCACATCCAGTACGATTGGTAGTGTGTAAGCCGGGCTAATACCGCCACACGCTGTGTACAGAGAAAGCTTACCGATTGGAATACCCATGCCGCCGATACCTTGGTCACCCAAGCCCAAGATACGTTCGCCATCCGTTACCACGATAACTTTAACGTTGTGGTTTGCTGCGTTGTTTAGCAGGTCATCGATACGATCACGGTTCGGGTACGAGATAAACAGACCACGACCACGACGGTAGATGTTTGAGAAGTTCTCACATGCTGCACCAACGGTTGGTGTGTAGATGATCGGCATCATCTCTGAAATGTGGTTTTGAACTAGGCGGTAGAATAGCGTTTCGTTCGTGTCTTGGATGTTGCGCAGGTAAATGTGCTTGTCCATGTCACTTTCAAAGCTTTTGTACTGTTGGTACGCACGCTCTACTTGTTCTTGGATGGTTTCAGTCGTCTCTGGTAGAAGACCTTCCAAGTTGAATGAACTACGTTCTTCTCCGGAGAACGCACTGCCCTTGTTCAAAAGAGGGGTCGCTAAAAGAGCCGGACCCGCATATGGGATATAGAGTGGGCGCTTGTCGTTGTTCATTGGGTGCCTTAAATGTAGGGTTGAAGGATGCGTGCAAAATTCTAACGGGTTCACTATTTAGTTGTAAACATTCGTTGATGTACATCAACGTAATGTCGCAAAAAAATCCAATTACCGACGAAAATATCGTCACTGAAACGATAATACTGTCATTAATTAGTCAGAAGCGATTCCTAAAGCAGGAATTTCTCACTCAGGTATAATGCCTCGCAATCCATTATCACGTTCTATCTTTTATGTCTCAATTACCTATCGATAGCTTACAAGCTGAATTTGACCAACTCGTGAATCACCACCATTTAGTGGTAGAAGCCGAAACCGGTTCTGGTAAATCCACACGCTTGCCGCTTTGGGCGGCCAATCACGGCCGAGTATTGGTGATTGAGCCACGTCGAATTGCTTGCACATCGTTAGCCGAGTTTCTTGCCGAGCAATCCGGCCAACCACTTGGTAAGCAGATTGGTTACGCGATTAAGCTTCATGCACACTACGATGAAAACACCAATGTCGTGTTCGTGACACCCGGTGTTGCACTGCGTTGGTTCGCGGAAGACAAACTGGCTAGCTTCGATATCGTGATGGTGGACGAATTTCATGAACGCCGCTGGGACATTGATCTCCTTACGGCGATTTTAAAGCAAGAAAAACAGCACCGGTTGATTGTCACGTCAGCGACCTTAGAGGGTGAAAAACTGGCGAACTATTTGGATGCCAAACGGCTGCGATCGGAAGGTCGTTGTTTTCCTGTTACCTTGACTCATCGTTCACTGGATAGCCGTTACTTGCCGAACAAAAAGGGTTGCGAGAATGATGTCGTTCGAACAGTGAAAGAAGCTTTGGAAGACGAAGAGGGCGATATTCTCGTTTTCTTACCGGGTCGTAAAGAGATCACTCAATGTTCACAGATGCTGCAAAACCTTGATGATGTAATGGTGGTGAAGTTACATGCGTCAGTCACTGATGAAGAACGCCACCGTGCATTGACAGTACAAAAGCAACGCAAAGTGGTGTTGGCAACCAACGTCGCGGAAACCTCTCTGACCATTCCAAACATCCGCGTCGTGATCGACAGTGGTTTAGAACGCAGAACCGTGCAACGAAATGGACGCACAGCACTCACGTTAACCAACATTTCTAAAGCCAGTGCGGCGCAGCGAATGGGGCGGGCAGGTCGTGTTGCTGAAGGGGCGTGTATTCGCTTGTTTGGTGAGCATGCTCCGTTGGAACTGGTGACGCCACCTGAATTGCACCGTGAAGAACTTGTAGAGCCAATGCTCGCTGCGGCTTGTTGTGGTTATAGATTTTCCGAACTTTCCTTCCTCGATTCTGTACCTGAAAAGTCACTCAACTCCGCACTCCAAACCCTGCAAGGGATGGAAGCGATAGACGAGCAAGGTGACATCACCGAACACGGTAAAAAAGTTTACCCTTTACCAATTGATGCCTTATTTGCGGATTTAGTGACTCGTATCCAAACCAAAGCAGAAAAAGAAGCAATGATCGACTTAGCAGCAGCGCTGTCTGTACCCGCTCAATTGTATCAATTGCAAGGTGGGGAATCGGCCGAAGCATTAGCGCAAGAAGAACCATTTGGCTGCGATGCCTCGTTGATGATTCGTATAGTGCGAGGGGAGCAGCTTCCTGGCGTTAATGTTGATGCGAGCGTGCTTGATGAAGCGCAAGGTTTAGCAAAACAAATGCGAGAAGTGTTTGAATTGCCGGATCTTGAAGTCGCATCGCGATACAAACGTGATGAGTTGACCAAAGCCATTGCCAAGTTACATCCAGAACTTGTATTTGTGCGCCGAGAACGACGTCGTGACGCGCTAGGCAATGGCTTGATGGAAATGATGGTCGGGCGCAATAGCCGTTTCCCCGAAAAAAGCGAAGCAGCATTGGTGCTAGATAGTCATAGCGTGCCCGGACGAGGCGTAAAGCAGACTCTTAACCTTGCCTCTGTCATGCTGCCCATTTCACTTAAGCTGTTGCGTGAATTAGAACTTGGCGAGTGGCAGCAAGGCGAAACCAATTATGAGGAAGAAGCGCCGCGCGCGACCATGCATTTGATCTATGCTGGGCGAACCATTTGCACTGAATACCAAGCGCTTGAAGGTGGTGTCGCCGTTCAGTCCATCGTGGAGATGATTGAAGCCGAAACGCTACTGCCGGGTTTTGCCCCGTTAAGAAAACAGCAAATACGACATTGGAAGATTTATAACGCGCTTGGATTAAATCAAGAGCCTATCGATAAAGCCACGCTTGATGGTTTGTCGTTTTCAACTTGGCTCGTGGAACAGTTAGAAACGCTTGGCGTGGAAAGCATGGAAGACATTGAACTGTTTGAAGCGGACGATATCCCATTCGAAGGCATTCCTGATTGGGAGTATCAGGACTTTGCAGAGCAATTTCCGCTTAAACTGCTGTTGGCTGAATTAAAACTCGATGTGGAGTACTTCGTGTCTCGAAAGTTGGTTCATGTTATTTATACCGATGGCAATCGAAAGGGGGACCCTAAACGCTGGGAGCTACCTCGTTGGTCTGGTTGGAAAGTGCAGTACAAAAAAGCCAGTCGTGTGCTGGATGTGAAATAAGGCAATTCATAACCCGGAACGATAATTGCTTTAATACGTTTCCCTTGCAGTTTATGACCTAATTTTTAGGTGATAAGGAATGAATTTGCCGCTCCTCTTGAGCGGCGTGAAGGAAAACGATGAAATATAAAGTAATTCCATTCTTGTTGTGTCCCGCATTGGCTTACGGAAAAAACATTGCACAGATTTCAACTTATGAAGACAACTACGTATTAGGTACATACACCACCGACATCAATCAAAACGCTTACAACGAACTCGGTTCTGAAATGGACTCGCTGCAACAGTTTGAAGTGAAGTTTCAGATCTCAGCTTCGATCCCGTTTTACCGATTCAGCTCTGGCACCGCGTTAATGGGCGCATACACGCAAAAGTCTCTCTGGCAACTCGCTAACTCTGACATTTCCTCTCCGTTCAGAGAGACCAATTACAAACCACAAGTGTTCTTGGCTCACCAATCAAACATGCTGTTATTTAACCACTTAGAGTTAGGTTACAAGCATGAATCAAACGGTCAGTCGAGTAAGCTTTCTCGTAGCTGGGATCGTCTTTATCTCGCTGCTGAGCGTTTCTCCGGTCCAGTTGAATACGGTGCGCATGCTTGGTGGGTTGTCACCACAGAAAATGACGACATGGAAGACTACTATGCACCCTATGAATTGTGGGCGAAGTTCTACACTGGCGCTGGTGTGTTTAATACCCGAGGCTTCTACAACTTTGCCGATGACAAAGGTGGCGTAGAATTGGGGTACACCTTGTACTTTAATGACATCCTAGGTTTGTATGTTCAGGGCTACCATGGCTATGGTGAAACCTTGATTGATTATGACCATTCACAAACCCGTATTGGACTGGGAATCAAATTGGTTAACCTCTAGTACCGATTTGCTTCTTCTCCTTGTGGGAGCGTGCTTTTAGTTTGGCGTTTACAATATTAATCAATTGGATGCGTATATATGGCGAAGCTGTACATCATTTGTTACAAAGCTGGTTTTAATATTTCCTTTTGAGGTCAAATTAAGGCATAAAAGACCATTGTTTTATATCCTATTGCTATATCAAAGTAATTGAACGATATTTTGTATACCTCAGTTCAGAGTGTCGAGGCATAGGATGGAGCAACAAGGAAAGACATGCATTGAATTCGACTACACAAGCTTCCTAGGAGCAACGGGAAGTAAGAAGTGGACCTTTTTGGAGGCCTTCGCCACCATCGCTCCCATTTTTGGTCTGATGTGGAAACAGAACATCGCGGAATTAAGCCAACCAGAGGATCGCCTTTGGGATGCTGCCTTAAAATCGATGTCTTCACGTCAGAGCGATGAATCCAATCTAGTGATGTTGGTGAAACTAGCAAAACATGAAGGAATCCATGAGTTACGTGTAGTGATGCCTTATTCGTTAGACTCTCAGCAGATAGAGTACATTGAATCTCGAAGTAAACTAAAAGTAGAAACTGCAGAGCAAGATGTGCTTAATTTGAAGCTCTAACGCCAAGGAACATATCCTCAAACACAAAGCGACCTGTAACGGGTCGCTTTTTTTGTTTTTAATATCACATTTATCAATAGGTTCATGGTTTGTTGGAAATGTGATGAATATAGAGTATTTACACTTTAATTAACAAAAATGTCACATCCAGAAATGCAATTGTCATAACTAGCTTCTAACTTAATGTTTTTTAGAGTAATTAGCCAAACAAACCCAATACCAAAATTGGCTTGTTACTTAGCGTAGGAAAACGCGCATCGATAAGAACACTATAACAAAGGAAGTTACTATGTCATTGTCTCGCCGAGATTTTATAAAAGTCGTCTCTTCAGGAGCCGTTGCTACCACATTAACTGCATGTGGGAGTGATGAAAAAAATACAGTCACCGCTGCCTCATTCGAACATGGTGTCGCCAGTGGGGACCCAACACAAACTCAAGTAATCATCTGGACACGCGTGACTACGGAGGCGAGTTATGTCGATGTCTCTTGGCAGGTGTCTGTAACGGAAGATTTCTCTAGTATTGAGCAAAGCGGCACCTTTGCGACAGATACCAGTCGTGATTTCACGGTGAAGGTAGATGTGCAAAATCTCAACCCCAATACACAGTATTACTACCGTTTTATGGTCGGTGAGGCGAGCAGTATTGTAGGCATAACGCAGACTCTACCAGAAGGCAGTGTAGACAAAGCATCGATGGCCGTTGTTTCTTGTGCGAATTATCCGGCGGGTTACTTCAATGTCTATAAAGAGATCTTGGAACAGCACCAAAAAGCGTCGTTCGATGTGGTTTTGCACCTTGGCGATTACATCTACGAATATGGTGCTGGGGGTTATGCGAGTGAGGATGCGGCAGCATTGGGACGTGAGCCAAGCAAGGGCACCGAATGTATTACGTTAGATGACTACCGAAAGCGTTACGCTCAATATCGCCAAGATGAAGATCTCCAAACTCTGCATGCAGCATTACCGATGATCGCAATCTGGGATGACCACGAGTTAGCCAATGATGCGTGGAAGGAAGGGGCGGAAAACCACCACAACAGCGAAGGCAGTTTTAATGACAGACGCGCCGCGGCGGCAGCGGCTTGGACTGAGTGGCTTCCTGTGCGAGAAAACACCTTTTCAAATATGTTGATTTATCGTCAGTTTGCCTTTGGTGATTTGATCAATTTGATGATGCTCGATACTCGATTGGTAGGCCGCGATCAGCCATTGGATTATTTTTCTCTCGATGCTCCTACTATGGAAGCGATTGGTGGATTAGTTGCGCAGTCTCGCAGTACAGAACGAGAACTACTTGGTACAGAGCAGCTCGCTTGGTTAATGAATGCGTTTAATCAAGAAGCAAAATGGAATGTGCTTGGGCAGCAGGTTCTTATGTCGAGAATGGAGCTACCTAGCTCGGTGATGTTGGCGATGTTCCAACTCTTTACGGCGACGGATGAGCAGAAAATGGACGCGCTGCTAGCAGTGAATAATGCGATCGCCAGTTATCTTGCTGATCCAAGTTCGGACACCGTAAAGTTGCCATACAACCTAGACGCTTGGGATGGCTATTACGTGGAACGTGAGCGTGTTTATGAAATCGTTAAAGCAAGCTCAGGCAATTTTGTTTGCTTAGCTGGTGATACGCACAATGCGTGGACCAGTGAACTGAAGGATGTGTCAAACAACCCTGTTGGTGTCGAGTTCGCGACAAGTTCGGTCAGCTCTCCGGGCTTGGAAGAATATTTAGCGTTGGAGCCCGTCGCCATTGCTCAAATGGAATATACATTGCCGAATTTAGTTTCTGAACTGCAATGGACAGACATCAAGCAACGTGGCTTTATGGGTGTCACCTTTACACCTGAGAAAGCAGAGTCAACGTGGTATATGTTATCTACGATTAAAGATAGAAACTATCAAGTCACTACAAAAGTGGCATCCACATCGGATGGGTTGACGCTTGATATAGAGTAGGGGGCGACTCGTCGCTTTGTTCAAAACATAAAAAAGTCCGCACTTGTGCGGACTTTTCGTTTGGTTAATTTAACCGTTCAATACTGAGTGTTACTTCAGTCGATCAAACCGTATTCTTTGCTCAAAATTTCGATGATTTCAGCTTTTGGATCGTTGCTCAACTTGATTGGTTGGCCCGTTATCTTCTCTGCAATACCGATGTAAGTGCGTGAGATGTCCATCAAAGATTCTACTGGCAGTTCGTTATCACGAGCAAGCGCTTCACGTTCTGGCATGCGCTCTTTGTTTAGTAGAATATCAGGATCTGGGAAGTGGCTTAGCAAGAACTGACGGAAACCTTCTTTCGAGTTTTCAACGATGTTGCCCGCTTGGTATTCTTTCGTATCCCAAATGCGTGATGAATCAGGCGTACCGACTTCATCCATATAAATAAGCTTCTCATTACCTGCCGCGTCGTGTACATAGCCAAATTCAAACTTGGTATCCACAAACGTTTGGTCAATAGCTTCGAGTGCATTGCTGATAACGTTAAAGCCTTCTTTCAATAGCTTCTCGTACTGCGCGATGTCTTCTGCGTTTGAAAAGTTAAAGGCTTTGAAGTTGTCTACGATGTTCTGGCGAGTAATGTTGACATCATCCGCTTCAGGAACGCCAGGAATGCCTTTCAAAATACCTTTGGTTGAAGGCGTCATGAGCAATTCAGGCAGTGCTTTATCTTTCTCAAGACCTTCAGGAAGTTCAATACCACAGAATTCACGTTCGCCATTTGCGTAGGCACGCCACATAGAGCCCGTGATGTATTTACGGCAGATTGCTTCAATCTTAACTGGTTTCGCTTTTTGTACGATCCAAACAAATGGGTGAGGGATATCTAAGATGTGGCTATCAGCAAGGCCGTTATCTTTAAACAATTTGAACCAGTGGTTAGAGATTGCGTTCAAAGCAGCGCCTTTACCCGGAACGCCTTTTAGTCCACCTTCGCCGTGCCAGATACAATCGAAGGCTGAGATACGATCACTGATCACCATGATAGCCAGTGGGGCATCAGGAGCGACATCGTATCCTTTTTCTTTGATCAGTCGTGCGCTGTCTTCTTCAGTTAACCAGTAAACAGAGCGGACTTTTCCGCTGTGAACAGGCTTGTGGGTGCGAATTGGCAGGTCGTCATTGACGGCAAGTACTTGATTAGCAAGGCTCATTGCGACATTCCTATCATCTTAATCAAACGTCATAAAGAGAAGATATCCAGCGAGAAGTATGCGCTGAATAAATCGAATGAAGGCATCATACCAGAACTATTTTAACTCGCCAGAGAAAAAGCAAACGTTTGCTTTAATTTGTTAAAGCACAAAAAAAGCCTCCTTAAAAGGCTGTCTCTTATACACAAATCCCCAAGCTTGTAGCTTGGGGATTTTTTTGAACTCTTTCACGTGTGTGCGATCTGATCACTTAAGAATCCTAACTGA
>NZ_JAADJW010000034.1:0-57388 GCF_010092875.1 Vibrio sp. LB10LO1 | reverse complement strand
CACCCAAGGGGTTTTGATGGACTCAAAGCAAGAACGAATTGAATGTGTTAAGAACTGAAACAGCTTTCCAGATTTTTTGCCTTCAGCTTTTAGAAAAAGCTGAAAGTAAAAGCAAGAATTTGCTTGGCGACCATAGCGATTTGGACCCACCTGATTTCCATTCCGAACTCAGAAGTGAAACGAATTAGCGCCGATGGTAGTGTGGGGCTTCCCCATGTGAGAGTAGGACATCGCCAGGCTTGCTTACTGTTTTTAGATTTTAAAAAATCTAAAGGCAAAACTAAACCTAGCACTATATAAGTAAGACTAAGTTTTAGTAACAATTTGTGGAGAGATGGCTGAGTGGTTGAAAGCACCGGTCTTGAAAACCGGCATACGTTAATAGCGTATCTAGGGTTCAAATCCCTATCTCTCCGCCACTATTAAGAAGCCTCGCTAGAAATAGCGAGGCTTTTTTCATTTCTGATGTTTGAGAATTAGAAGAGATTTTTATCAAGTCCCAGTCAGTCGTAACCCCAGACTAGGCGCACCAGAAATCGGACAATACTTAGAAGGCCTGTTGAGAAATCAGTGCGCTTTCGTCGTTTTTAGCATTTGAAAGTTATCTAAGGTTTCATCTTCTAATAAGTTGAAAACTGCGCATGTTGCACTGTCACTCGCCGTTTAAATGGATTTCAACCAACACCCAACTCACTGAATTTAAATTACAAAAAAGCCCAAGCTAGCTGCTTGGGCTTTTCAATATCCGTTGCTTAATAGAGTTATTAGAACTCTTTTGGAGCAAAACCTGTCATTACGTCTAGGCGCAGTTCTTTACCCACTTTAGTCAATGGGTGAACGATAACTAGGCCGCGTACACGCTTTTTAAGCTTGCCGATATCTGCTTGCTCTGCTTTAGTGATTTCACGAGAGAATGGCATATCAAGCAGGCTTTTACGCTCTTTGTTTAGCTCGTAAGTTTGCTTGTGCTTAAGTTGATTTAGTTTCTTGGTTAGATCGTCAACTTCATTCGTGAACTTAGTAATCATTTCATGATCACCACGAGAACGTGCCGCATCCAGTTTGCGTTGGCAAGTATCTAAACGGTTGTGCAGCTTTTGAATATCGGTTTTTATGCTCATGGTAATTGGACTCAAATTTTTAATGGTCGAGGAGTATAGCATAGCTGAAATTCAACGCTCTACTATACTGCTCGATCTATTGATTTAGTTGATCAGTTCATTACCTGACGGGTTGCCGGTAAAGAAAGCATCCACGTTGCTTAGAGTCACGGACGCGATGTTATTCAGAGCTTCATGAGTCAAGAATGCTTGGTGGCCAGTGAACAATACGTTGTGGCATGCAGATAAGCGGCGGAATACGTCATCAACAATTACGTCATTTGATTTGTCTTGGAAGAATAAGTCTTTCTCATTGTCATAGACGTCCAAACCAAGTGCACCAATCTTGCCTTGTTTCAATGCTTCGATGGCCGCCACGGAGTCTAGTAACTCGCCACGGCTGGTATTGATGATCATTACGCCATCTTTCATTTGCGAGAAGGAATTCTCGTTGAGGAGGTGATAGTTTTCTTCGCTCATCGGGCAGTGTAAAGAAATAACATCGGCCTCTGCATAGATTTCTTCAAGGGAACAGTAGCGTGCGCCCATTTCCAACGCAAGTGGGTTTTCATATGGGTCATAGCATAGTATTTCCATGCCCAAACCTTTAAAGATACGCATGGTTGCGATACCAATTTTGCCGGTACCGACGACGCCTACGGTTTTGCCATGGAAGTTAAAACCCACTAAGCCTTCCAAGTTGAAGTTAGCATCACGAGTACGTTGGTATGCTTTATGTAGGCGTCTGTTTAAACACATCATCATACCGACGGTGTGCTCTGCGACCGCCTCTGGCGAATAAGCAGGGACGCGCACCACTTGCAGCCCGAACTCTTTTGCTGCTTTTAAATCTACCTTATCAAAGCCTGCACAACGCATGGCGATCAACTTAGTGCCACCGAGAGAGAGCTGTTTAAGTACTGGAGCTGACAAATCGTCATTTACAAATGCGCACACCACTTCGCAGCCTTGTGCCATTTTGGCAGTCTTAGAGGTCAATCGAAAATCATGGAAATGGAATTCGAAATCACGATGATTTTTGATTTTGTTAAAAGACGCTTCGTCATAGGATTTTGCACTGAAAAAAGCGATGTTGAGCATAATACCCTCTCTATTTGTGCTGGATTTATAAAGTAATATCCTTATAAAGTAATCCAAGTTCGTTACAAAGAGTAGCGAAATTTGCACACATTCAGTTTGCTTTAGAATCACCATCTGACTAGCATGGGTTCTCTTTTTTGTTTTCCCTATGAGTGGGTGAGTTAGGCGTTCTGGCGATGTCAGTAAAATGGTTGTCTTTAATCTTATGTTGTACGTTTGTGTCCGGTGCTCAGGCTGCGGTTGACTTGGTCAAAGTTGATAAGTCAAAACGCAGAATGTATCTGATGGACAATGGCGAAGTGGTTAAAGAATATCGGATTGCGTTAGGGGCTAATCCGAAAGGACACAAGCAAGAAGAGGGTGACAATAGAACGCCGGAAGGGGATTACACGCTAGATTACGTGATTAACGACTCCGCTTTCTATCGCTCCGTTCATATCAGTTACCCAGATGCAATTGATCGTTTGGAGGCGCATCGAAGAGGAGTTTCTCCTGGTGGTGCGATTAAAATTCACGGCCTAAAAAATGGAGAGACTCAAGCTCCACAGTTTATTCAGAGCTTTGACTGGACCAATGGTTGTATCGCCATTACCAATGAAGAGATGGATGAATTTATCAGGCTCGTCAAAATGGGAACTCCGATTACTATCGAGTGGTAGTGGAGCCCCATTTCCGACTTTAATTTTAAGGCATAAAACGGCTTGGGTGATCACTAAAGATACCATCCAATGCAGGTAGGTGTTTTAGCTTGTTGGGGTTGTTCACGGTATAACACATCACCTTATAACCCGCTTGTTGCAGCTTCTTGATTTGACGAGAACGCACCCAGTTAATATTGAGGTTGCAGCTGTAAGCACTAACTTCTTCCAATAACAATCGGTCCTTACGAGTAAAAAACTCGCTCAAAACACCTAGCCTATAGCCTTCACAGTGCTTGTGTAGTGCCCTGATAACCTCGTGACTAAAGCTTGATAAAAGGATGTGGTCTTTAGCTAATGGGCCTTCTAGTAGAGTATGAGTGACCATCTTGGCAACATCTTCCGCTGAATGATGATCGACTTTCACTTCGATATTCAGGTTTAGGCCATTTGCCGCAGCGAGTTCTAGTAGCTCTGTTAGAGTCATGATGGATTCGTTGGCAAATTCATTGCTAAACCAACGACCAAAATCTAACGCCTTGAGCTCAGCAAGGGTCATTTGATCAATACGACCTTTGCCATTACTGCAACGATTCACGGTATGATCGTGGCAAACTACTAGTACGTTGTCTTTGGTTGGCTGCACGTCAACTTCAACCCAAGTCAGTCCCATATCAATAGCAGCTTGAACGCTGACTTTTGTGTTTTCCGGGTATTTACCTGCCACACCTCGGTGACCTATCAGTAGCGTTTTCATATACGTCTATTCTCAATAAGAAACTGCAGAGAATTGTACTCTTTTTTACGGCTGATCAAAGCGTTCAAATGTATGAGGATTTTTATTGGTTCGTATTGATACCGATAAATTCATCAAGGCGATCATACAAGCAAGATACGGGTTGTTCGCTGAAGACAAAATGCCGTTTATGAGATTGCTGCAAACGTATTATGTGTTATTCAAGTCGTTGAAAGATTTTTCAAAGTAACGGGTTTGACGTACTGATTTTTTAAGGCGTTATGTAGGACGAATCGGATACGAAGAAACTTGCTGAAAGACGCGCTTTTTTTGAGCCATTTACCGAAATAAAAACCACAAAAACTATGGTTGTTTAATTTGCAAATGAGTAATAGAATGCGAACCATTTTTATTTAATGGTGGTTGGTAATGTCTCGAGTTTTGATCGTTGATGATGACGTTCCGTTGTGCGAACTGTTAGAAACTGTGCTGCAAGAAGAAGGCTACACGGTCTCATCGGTACACTGCGGTGAGAGTGCACTGCAGTACATGGAAAAAACACCAGTTGATCTCGTTCTCCTTGATGTAATGCTACCAAACTTAAACGGGATGCAAGTTGCTCGTCGCATTTGCCAACGTTTTGCCACGCCGATTTTGATGCTGACTGCGCTCAATGATGAGAACTCAATGCTAGATGGTTATCAAGCGGGAGCTGACCAGTACATCGGTAAGCCATTTAACGTTGCAGAACTGTTGATGCGTATAAAAGCAATTCTTCGCCGCGTAGGGTTAGAGCGCCAGAGGCAAGCGATGTGTAATACGGTTCAAAGTATCAGCGGCCAGTTGAACAGTTTGCCTCTGACTGGCACGGAAGCGGAACTACTTTGCTACTTGGTGAAAAACCAAGGTGTTGTCATCTCTAAAGCTGAACTACAGACCCAAGTTTTGAAGAAAGAGCTCAGCCCTTTTGATCGCAATCTAGATATGCACATCAGCAATATTCGTCGAAAATTAGTGGAAGCTGGCTTGTCCAAACAGCATATAAAAACGTTTCGTGGGAAAGGCTACAGCTACCTTGAAGCGGTAACGAGTTAATGAAGTTCGTTTGCCCATCCTACATCGCTAAGCGCAGAGACAGTCTTGCGTTTCAGCTCTTTAGTTATATGACGGCTATTGTCATTAGCATTTTGGCTGTTCAAGCGGTTGCTGAACAAGCTTTGGTGAAAGCCATGCTTAAAGTGCCAGCAAGTGTAAAAGTTGAAATGCTAGAGCTCGCTCATCAGGCAAATATCCTCATTGAGGAAGGCGACATGGATGAACTGGCGGACTGGGCAAATGCACAACACTTCTATCTATTCGTGCTCGACGAAAACCAACATCCGCTGACGCACCGCATGATGCACCCTCACTTTGAGTTCAAATTAAAATTCAAAAGAAGCTTGGACGAGCAACTAGAAGGCCGAGTAAGTCGCCCAATATTTAGCATCCCTTTGGTTGGCAATAATAGCTTGATGATCCAATTGCCACACCAATTACACCCGGCACATGATTTCATTCTTTATTTTTCTATTCTAAAGGTTGTGATTGCTGGAGTGATATTGGCACTGTTCTCATTGCTGATGGCGCGTAATCTACAGCAGCCTTTGGACCGCTTGAGAGAGGCGAGCAAGAAGCTTTCTAATGGTGACTTCAATGTCAGTGTGGTAGACGAGTTGAAATCGAATACGCGAGAATTTAATGAACTCGCACGAGATTTTGACCACATGACTAAAGAGATCCATTCATTGGCGGAGAAGCAGCGCCGGTTAATTCGTGATGTTTCCCATGAATTGCGTACGCCTCTTGCTCGACAAAATCTCGTACTGCATCTATTGCGAAAGCGTGTCGGTGACAGTGAACAGAGCTTAGTGAATCGAATGGAAGAAGAAGCCAATGAACTTAACCACTTGATTGGCGAGATTCTGGAATTCAGCCGATTAGAGAATGCTCGTTACGACACAGAGCTAAAGCGCAGTGATCTCGAGGTCTTGCTTGCTCCTCAAGTGGAACGATGCAAGATAGATTTAAAAGCTCGCCAAAGCCTTTCATTTGTTTCGGACGCGACAAGGGCTAAGGCTCAATGTGATGATACTCTAGTGGTGCGATGCTTAAACAATCTGATTGGTAATGCGATTAAGTATGCAGGGGACTCTGCTCAAATAGATGTTCGCTTATCGAATAAAGTTTCTGATACACAGAGTTACTTGGCGGTAACGATTTCTGACAACGGTCCGGGTATTCCACAAAATAAGTTGTCAGATATATTCGACCCATTCACTCGCTTAGATGCCTCTCGTGACAAGAAGTTAGGGGGCTATGGTCTAGGGCTAGCGATAGTCAAAGAGTCGATGAGAATGATGAGGGGCAAGGCTGTCGCATCAAATCGACCTGAAGGTGGACTTGCCGTTACTTTGCTGTTTCGGCAGTAAGCGAAATCACGCTCACGAGTAATAATGTGACTCGCATCTAGTTCATGAATCAAATTGAACACGGCCTCTTTACAAATCTTTACGAATGCAAAGAATGTAAATTTAATGCAAATGGTAATAGTTGTCATTTATATTCACTGCCGAAATAAATACAAGGGAATCACATCATAGAGTGTGCGACCCGAAAATAGTCGGAGTGAAAGGATATGTTTACTAAGAGCCAATTGGCATTAGTGATCGGTGCGGTGCTAGCAGCGCCTGCAGTGGCAGAAGTTCAAACAACAGATGAACACCTAGTAGTAGAAGGCCGTGAGTTTGGTTACAAAGCGGATACCAACAGCACAGCAATGCGTATGGAAATGACGCAGCTGGAAACTCCGGGGCAGGTTGCTGTGATCGATGAAGCAGTCATCGATGAGCAGCGTGCAAGCACACTAGGTGAGGTTCTACAAAATGACGCAAGTGTTAGCGCAGGTGGTACAAGCCGTAACCGCGAGCGTTTCTCACTACGTGGTTTTGAACTAAGCAGCTCGGATGGCTTCCTACGTGATGGACGTCAGCACTGGTCTCACTACCGTCAACCAATTGAGCTTTTAGAGCGAGTTGAAGTTCTTAAAGGTCCTTCAGGCCTACTTTACGGTAAGTCTGAGCCGGGTGGCCTTGTGAACATGGTTTCGAAAAAGCCAACAACAGAAACGCAAGCAAGCTTGAGCCAAGATATTGGTTCAAATGATCACTCACGCACAGTATTAGATGTGAGTGGTGCCCTGAATGAAGAAGAAACGCTGCGTGCGCGTGCGATTCTTGCCAAAGAGAGCTACGGCTCATGGCGTGAATACGGTGATGGCACTGAGCCACAGACTGACCGCGTAGTAGGTGGTCTGGTTGTGGAATATGACATCACGGAAGATATTATGGTGTCGGCTCACTACGACCGTACTAAAGATGACGGTAGTGTTGATTCAGGTGCCTACATTGTGGACGGTAAACCAGTCCGTGGTGACAAGTACATCTGGGATGCACAATGGTCAAACATTGACAACGATGTAGAAAACTACGGCATCGATATCAATGCACAAGTGACAGATAGCGTAAATGTGAAAGCCGGCTATAACCGTCAAGACTTTAAGCGCTTTGATGTGGAATCTTACCCGAAATTCGATATGTACGAAGAAGACGGTACGATCAAGCACAAGGGTAACGAGCGTTCAGACCACTGGGTATTTGATACTGCTTACGTAGATGTGACGACAGATTTCTCTTTGTTTGGTACAGACAACACCTTCTTAGTCGGCGCAAACTACCTAGATTACAGTTACGACCGTTTTATGGCTTTCCATGACGGTGAGTATGTTCCTGCGGGTGAAACGGTCGCGAAGCCTCAGCCAACGAGCTCTAAAAAATGGCCGACTAGCGAATACGACACTTGGGGTATTTACGCGCAAAACATGATGACAATTAACGATTACTGGCAGGTACTTGCTGGTGTTCGTTATGATGAGAAACGCAGTGATGAACTGACAGAAAGTCAGGTTTCACCAAAGCTAGGTGTGATTTTCCACCCAGCAAGTAACGGCTCGATTTACGTTCAATACTCTGAGAGCTTTATGCCTCAAGGTACAGTAAATAGCACGGACTACACTAACGATGGTGAAGAGCTAGATGCAGAACGCGGTATCTCGTACGAAGTGGGTACCAAGTGGGAGCTATTTGATGAGCGTCTATACGTTACGGGTGCGCTATTCGATATCACCCTTGAAAACATCGCGCTAGATGTGGAAGACGGTGTTAATGCTGGCGGCGATGTGATGTACAAGAAGACGCAAGATGGTGAACAAGTGCACCGTGGTGCAGAAATCCTAGCGCAGGGCTTTGTAACTGAGGAGCTTTCACTAACGGCTTCTGCAATGTACCTAGATGCTGAAATCACTGAAAGCGCAGATTACAAAGGCAACCGTCCGGCAGACGTTCCTGAGTTTTCAGCAAGTGTTTGGTCTAGCTACAAAGTTCAGAACAACACCAACGTGAACCTAGGTTTGATTTATGAAGGTGAGCGCTACGGTGACGCGGCGAACACATTTAAGAAAGATGGGTATGCACGTATTGATATGGGCGTGTCGTACACACACAAGTATGATGAGAACTTGGACATCGTAACTCGATTCAATGTTGAGAACCTGTTTGATACTGAATACCTAGCAGGTGGCGGTAGCACCAACAGTAAGCAAGATGGAGCGAGTGGCGTAGTGATTGGCGAAGGCCGAAACTACATGGCGACTATCCAGTTCAAGTACTGATAACAATCTGATTTTTAAAGGGGAAGAGTGGTCTTCCCCTTTAGTCGTTTTTGGAAAACAGAAATATAACTCGTATGAATCTAATGAAATCAAGTATCGCTCTGTTGATCTCATCGGTTTTGATTCCCGTTCAAGCGGAAAATCTTAACGATGCACAAGCAGTGCAGGGTAAAACCAACCAAGCGTCGGCAGTGAGCCAAAAGCGCATTGATGCAAGTGCAGAGAAATCTTTGTCTCTAGAAGCTGAAATTGAGCAGCTGCAAGAAGAAGTCAGCAACTTGAAGATTTATCGCGATCACCTGTCAAATCTTGTCGATAGCCAGAATGACGAAGCCGCAAGTTTGAACGAGCAGATTGAGCAGATCGCTCAGACTCGTCAAGGCGTAGTGCCTTTGATGTATCACATGCTGGATGGCCTTAAAACGATTGTGGCGAATGATAAACCTATCCGCAAAGCACAACGTGAAGAGCGCATTGAAAAACTTGATGCCATGATGACCCGAGCTGACGTTGCGGATGCTGAAAAATTCCGTCGAATTCTAGAAGCGTACCAAATTGAAATGGACTACGGCACTAAGATTGGTGTTTACCAAGGTAAGATCGCTTTGGACAGCAACGACCAAGTTGAAGCCGATATTCTCTACTTAGGCCGTGTGTCACTTATTGCGCGTAGCCTGTCTGGTGAGCATTTCTGGAGTTGGTCTCAGCAACAAAAAGAATGGCAAGCCGTTGGAACGGAACAGAAAGCAGAACTCGATAACGCATTTGCTATGGCGAACAAACAGATAGCACCGAGCATGCTTACTTTGCCTGTGTCTCTAAACGTTGCGGAGGGCAAATAAATGATGAAGAAATGGCTATCAGTCGCATTGATTTCTGGCGCTGCGTTTCTACCGCACACTACATTTGCAAGCGATACTTTGCTGCAGAAAGCACAGCAAGAAAACCACCAACAACAGTCACACAATGTGGCTCGTGAGTCTGGCTTTAAGCAAACCCAACAAGAGCTGCAAGCAATGAAGAACAAGCTTGTGGCAGAGCGAGCGGCACTGCAAGCAGAAGCTGACACCCTCGGTGTGACATTCAGTGAAAATGAAGCTGAACTGGCTCAGCTAGAAGAAAAACTACGCCTTGAAACTGGCAGTTTAGGTGAGTTGTTTGGCGTTGTTCGTCAAAACGCAAAAGAGCTGGAAGCAGAACTTAAGCATTCTGTTACTGGTGTAGACGCAAACTCATACCAGCAAAATATCGATGATATCGTTGCCGCTAAATCACTACCAACGTTGCCGCAGCTTGAAGCGATGTGGCGCAGCATGGAAGAGCAAGTTAAAGCAAGTGGTGAGCTGGCGAACGTATCATTCTCATTGCTCGATGGTGAAGGTCGTGAGCAAACGGTTGATGGTGTTCGTCTTGGCTCAATGGCACTGTTGGACGACGCAGGTTACGTGAAGTGGAATGGTCAGCGCGGTGATGCGGTTAATTACCTGCGCCAACCAGAAAATGGTCCAACGGCAAGCAGCGTAAAGGCTGGTGAAATTGATGCCGTAGTGATTGACCCATCTCGTGGCATTCTACTTGAGCAACTAGCAAACTCACCAACGATGGCAGACCGCCTGAACGCAGGTGGTGTGGTTGGTAAGATCATTCTTGGCTTGCTAGCGATTGGTTTGATCATCGCGTTGGTTCGTGGAGTGTCACTAATGATTGCTCGTCAGAAAATCGCCAAACAGCTTAAGAGCCCAGCTCAACCAGAAGATAATCCACTCGGTCGTATCTTAGCGGTTTACCAAAAAGACAAACATCGTAGCGTTGAAGCGTTAGAGCTTCGCTTATTAGAAGCGGTCGTGGATGAACAAACGCACCTTGAGAAAGGTTTGTCGATGCTGAAGTTGCTTGCAGCACTGGCACCGATGCTAGGTCTACTGGGTACAGTAACAGGCATGATCGAAACGTTCCAAGTGATCACTCAGTTTGGTAACGGCGATCCAAAAGTCATGGCTGGTGGCATATCTATGGCGCTAGTTACCACTGTTCTTGGTCTTGTTGCGGCAATGCCATTGCTTCTTGCTCACAACGTATTGAGCTCTCAAGCAGAGAACATTCGCAATATTCTTGAGAAGCAAGGTATTGGCCTTGTGGCAGAGCAAGCTGAGCGTGATATGCCAAAAGGTCAAAAAGCACCGAATACTGTAGCGGAGAACGCAGCGTAATGGAGCAGATCCTACTCAACACATTGGGTTTGATCAGTGAGGATTGGGCCTCAACCTTGATGCGTTTTATGCAGCAAGGTGGTCAAATCCTATGGTGGTTGGCAGCCGTTGTTGCGGTGTGCTGGTTACTGGTTATGGAGCGTGTACTTTACCTAACAACGGAATTTCCAAAGGTGAAGAAACAGCTTTGTGAGCAGTGGTCAGCAAGAGCTGATCATCACTCTTGGTACGCGCATCAAATCCGCGAAGGATGGATTGCCAAAGCGCACATTGAACTGCGTCAAAATCTATCAACGATTAAAGTTCTTGTGGCCATTTGTCCAATGTTAGGTCTATTAGGAACGGTAACAGGTATGATTACGGTTTTTGATGTGATGGCCACACAAGGTAGCAGCAATCCAAAATTGATGGCTTCTGGTATTTCACTTGCGACGCTGCCAACCATGGCAGGTATGGTTGCAGCACTTGCTGGCATGTTTGTGCATGCGCGCTTAAGCAAAGTGTGTGAACGCAAAGCCCTCCAGTTAGAACAATCTTTAAGGAGTCAGAAGTGAGACTCGGACGTAGAACCAATCGACAGGATGAAGCACAGATCGACTTGACCTCGATGCTGGATATTGTCTTCATCATGTTGATCTTCTTCATTGTGACTAGCTCATTTGTACGTGAGTCTGGTGTGGAAGTGAATCGCCCTCAAGCATCGAATGTCGTTAGTCAAAAAGATGCGGGTATTTTTATTGCGGTAACCGCAGCAAATGACGTGTACATCGATAAACGTTTGGTGGACATCGAGCGTGTCGAAGCCACCATTGAGCACCTATTGCTTGAGCAGCCAGATGCATCGCTTGTGATTCAAGCGGATGAGCATGCTTACAATGGTACGGTTGTGAAAGTCATGGATGCGGCGAAGGGTGCTGGCGTGAAGAACATTGCTTTGGCGGCGGAGAAACCTTAATGGGCAGGCTGTTACTCGCACTACCAGCATCAATAATGATTGCGGTGAGCCTGTTTAGCTTTATGGCGTGGATGGTCGATAAGGGCAATCAACGTGCACCTAAACCTTCGGAGGCGGTGCGCTTTGATATGGTGATGGTAGAGAATGATGCTGATGTTCAACGTCGTCAACGCTCTGTACCTGAGCAGCCTGAACCACCAAAATCGCCAGAGCCGATGGATCTGTCTCAAGCGGAAACCCAAGTAGAGCCAATGAGCCAAGTAACGCCAATCAGCGCATTGGGTTTGAATACTGCGCTGGATGGTATCGCGATCAGTGCGCCGAACTTAAAAGGCACCATGGGCAACCAACAGGCGATAATGCTTTACAGCCCAGAGCCTCGTTATCCAAGCAAAGCCCTAAAACGTAAAATGGAAGGTTATGTAGTGATGCGCTTTACCATTGATGCGACAGGCCGCCCTAAAGACGTTGAAGTGATTGATGCTAAACCTAAGAGAGTGTTCGAGAAAGACGCTATTCGTGCATTGAAGAAGTCGAAGTACCAACCTAAAGTCGAAAACGGTGTCGCGGTTGAGCGCTTTGGGCAAACCAGAAGAGTGGAGTTCAAGTTACCCAAATGATGAAGCAATTCTTTATCGGAGCGGTGTTAAGCCTGAGTGCTTTTACCACTGTCGCGAATGAACTGAGTCAGTACACGGCGACTCGTGTTCAGCGTGCTCACAACCTGGCGCAAGAAGAAAAGCTGCAAGAAGCCATCTCCACGCTCGAAGGTCTCGACTTATCTCGTGAGTATGATCAAGCGTTTGTTGCTCGTATGCTGGGTATTTTCTACTGGCAAAATGAGCAAGTTAATCCTGCCATCAAACAACTGGAGATTGCTGTGAATAGCGGTCTTTTGAAAGACGAGCAAGCTTGGCAAACACGTAAGATGTTGGCGGATATGTTGCTCAACGAGCAGCAATTTTCTAAAGCTCTGCCTCATTACTACGACTTGAGTAAAGCAGTACCTAAAACGCAAAAAGCACACGATATTTGGTTACGTATCGCACAGTCTCATTACCAGTTAAGTCAATGGAACAAAGTGCTTTCTGCTATGGCTCGATACGAGAAATTGGGCCAGCCAGATGAGATGGCTCCGTTGTCAATCAAATTGTCTGCAGAGCTTGAACTGAAAAAGTGGGGGCCTGCAACTGGCACGATCAAACGCTTGATTGCGATTGAGCCTGAGCGTGTGGAATGGTGGCGTCAGCTTGTTGCTCTGTATTTACGTGTTGATGATGACAAGCGTGCGCTGGATTCTCTCGCTCTTGCTAAATTACAAGGTGTCGCGTTGAACCAAGATGACTTAAGACTTCTTGCTCAGCTTTATGGCAAGCGCGGCATCCCAGAGCGAGCTGCGAAAGTGTTGGGCGAGCTCGATGACATTAACTCAGATAGCAAACTGAAAGCTCAACAAGCGACTTTTTGGCAGATGGCTAAGGAGTGGGATAAGTCGATAGCAAGTTGGCGAGTGGCTGCAAAGTTGGATCGTCAATACTACTGGAATTTGTCTCAACTGCTTGTTCAAGAAGGTCAATACAAAGACGCGCTGGTTGTTTTGGACAAGGTTTCTGGGCGTAAAGCCGATGTGGCATTAGTTAAGACTCGCGCTTACTACAAGCTGAAACGCCTAGAAGATGCACTAGCGAATGCCAAACGTGCAAACGAGATTGAACCATCAACCCAAGCTGAGAGCTGGGTGAAATACTTGTCTCAACTACGCAAAGCAAAAACGAGTCAGAATAGCTAAGCCAATTGTAAACAGGCTATGTGTTAATGCTCGAAAGACCCGGGGTAACTCTCGGGTCTTTTTGTTTGTAAATATTGAGTCTGGTTCGATCTCTTTTTAAATATCATAACGTTATATTACCTTCATCCAGCGTTAAGACTGGAACGTCAGTTTTTCTTATAAGGACAATACTATGATTCTCGATTCTGCTATCTGGCTATGGTTACCACTTATTCTCGCGATAGGTGCGGTATTTTTGCGGCAAAGGGCGGTTGCTCTAGCTTTACTTGGACTCACGTTGCTGAGTGCACTGTTTATCGGTCGGATAGAGTTGATCGCATTCGTAAGTACTTTGGTGGTTTTGGGTGTTGCGTATCGATTGCCTATGTTGGCGTCGAACCAAAAAATGAAGCTCGTTTATTATTTGGGCTGGAGCGTTGTGATCATTTGGTGTGTGATGCTCTTTGTGCATCTCATTCCGGGATTTAATAATCTGCAAGTTCTCGACAAAGTGACGGCAGGCCCACTGAGCGCACCTTTCTCGATGTATCTGAACTTAGATAAGCCGCTGGCTCTTTTTGCTCTCTTTCTCGCTTATCCTTTTTTGCTGGGGAGTGAGGCTAAAGGCAGAGTAAAACCTGCATTGCTGGTGATTATTCCGTTGCTTTCGCTGCTGCCTATTGCCGCTATGCTTGGTGCATTAAAGCCGGAGTTCAGTTTGCCATCATGGTGGTGGCTATTTGCGTTGAACAACCTAATACTCACTTGTGTGGCTGAAGAAGCGCTGTTCCGAGGGTTTGTACAGCAATCATTATCCCGCCGTTTTGATTGGCGACTAGGTTTGGTTATCGCTAGCATTTTGTTCGGCTTGGCTCACTTTGCTGGTGGTCCTCTACTTATCGCATTCGCAACGTTAGCGGGACTAGGCTACGGGCTGGTGTTTCATTTCACTGGTCGCTTGTGGTGCGCGGTGTTAGCCCATTTCTTATTTAACTTCTGCCATTTGGTGTTCTTCACTTATCCCATTTTAGCTCGATAAGCTTCTCTTCATGTGCTCCCGTCGTTTCTGCCGGGAGCCTGACTCTGCCTCTAAACGTAAACAATGTAAATTAAATGCCAATACGAATGATTATCACCTAAATTATTCACTCATTTACTGGTGATGATTGTTTTTTATGTTGCTCAAAAGCAAAGGTGTGCAAACTTGGGCACGCCGTCTGCACATTTACATTTCGATGGCTCTTTTATTGGTGACGCTATTCTTTGCGTTAACTGGTATCACATTAAATCGCCCAGAACTGTTCGAGCGCAGCGAACCCATCATTCAGCAACACACGCTGACCATTCCGAATGAACAACTCTTTGCTAACGAGGGAAGCTTCCAACCCAATCGTTCTGCCCTGTTGAGTTTCTTAACACAAGAAACAGCCCTACGAGGCACACCATCAGCACTCGATGTGTATACCGAGGTTGAGGATGGTGAATTGATGATTGGTGAACTCTCTTTAGATTTCAAAGGCCCAGGCTACAACGCCACCGTTTTCGTCGATATGACGACGGGTGAAGCTGAAGTTGAAACCACTAACTACGGCATGGTTGCGCTACTAAACGACCTACATAAAGGTCGCAACAGTGGTGATACGTGGAAATGGTTTATCGACATAACAGCCCTGCTAATGGTGTTTTTTGTGCTGACCGGTGTGTGTTTGCTGCTTCCAAAGAAAAAGACTTTTAGAACCTCAATGCAGTGGATGAGTTTTGGCACTGCGTTATCACTCGTTATTTATTTTTTCGCTGTGCCATAACAGCCTATTCAGAGAAAAACCAATGTTAAACATGGGCCGAATTTTTCGCCGTCACCCGTTTAGTAAAGCCGTATTGATCGCGGCTTTATCTCCTTTGCCGCTTATGGCCGCTCCTTTTCCAGACAATGCCAAAGTCGACTTTGAGTTTGAGTTACCAAAGATTGATACCTCGATGTATGCAAGGCCCTATGTCGCAGTATGGATCGAAGATGAAAAGCGTAAACCAGTCAAAACCATTCAGCTTTGGGTAGGTAAAGATGAGTGGTTAAAAGATCTTCGCAGCTGGTGGCGCAAAGTGGGTCGTTACGATCGCGAATTGGTCGATGCCGTAACCTCAGCCACTCGCCCGGCAGGTCAATATCGCTTTGTTTGGGATGGTACCAACGACGATGGTCAGCGCCTTGAGCAAGGTGATTACACGCTCCATGTGGAAGTGGTGCGTGAGCATGGTGGTCGCAACTACCTGCGTCAAAAAATTCAGTTAGCGGACAAAGAAGCACGCTACCAAATCAAACCAACGGAAGAGACGGGCTTAATCACCGTCAATTACCAAGTTAAGTGATAGAGAAGGAATAATAATGAAAACCAAAATGAAAGCGGTGGCACTAGCAAGCGTAATGGCGATGGGTTTAGCTGCGGCGACAACGGCACAAGCGCACCCTCGTTGGGTTCTTCCTTCTCATTTCACGGTATCAAAAGAAGGCGGTGATTGGCTGACGTTCGATGTAACCGCATCTCACGGGACGTTTGTTTTTGATAAACCAGCAGGCAGCGAGCAAGCATTCGTGATTATGCCCGATGGCCGTTCTGAGCGTCCTAACTTTGTTGTGCGTGGCAAACGCCGCTCGATGTTTGACTTCTATTTCGAAGAGGAAGGCACACACAAGGTCGCGATCAACAATCAACCTAGCTATTACACCCAGTATAAAGCAGGCCGTCGTGACACGGTTAAATGGGCAAAAGCGAGTAAAGCTGACCGTGCGAGCGTTATTCCGGAAAAAGCACGCGATGTGGTGACTCAGCTAAGCTACACCCGCGCAGAAAGCTACGTAACAGTGGGCATGCCAACAGAAAAAGCACTTGAGATTGAAGGTAAGTTGCTTGAGATGAAGCCGCTTACGCACCCATCAGACATCATTGAAGGTGAAGAAGTGATCTTCCAATTTTTCTTCAATGGGGAACCTCAACAAGGTGTGACTGCAGAAATTACTCGTGAAGGTACGCTTTACCGCAACCATCAAGAGCAAATCGACGTAGTGAGTGATAAAGACGGCAAAATTACATTCACGCCAGAAGTGGCGGGCCGTTACCTGATGAAAGCCAACTACAAAGGTGAGCTGAAAAATGACCCACTAGCAGACAAAGCCAGTGCGAATGTTCATCTGACTTTTGAAACGCAACTTAACTAATCAAAGCTTGGCTCAGTGAAATACTGAGCCATTTTGGATACACCATGAAAAACCTTTCAATTCTTAAAGTCTCAGCTATTTTTGCTGGTTTTATTTCCTATCAAGCAGCGGCGCATTTTCCATTGATGAGTTGCCATCTAGAGCAAGAAAAAGTGATCTGCGAAGCGGGCTACTCTGATGGTTCAACTGCAGTGGATTACGATGTTGAGATGTACGATTACGATGACAACTTGATTGCCAAAGTAACTACAGACAAGCGTTCGATTGCTGAATTTACTCATCCTCAAACGGACTTCTACCTTGTCTTCGATGCTGGTCATGAAAACCCAGTAGAAGTGGATGTGGTTGAGTTAAAAGAGAAATGATTACGCAGAAAGTTCGCCCAGATAATGGCAGTCGTGAAGGCAAATGGGTTGCTCTGACCATTGCTGGCATTCTCGCTATATCAACGCTTTTGCTGCCTTATCATCAAACCGAATCAGAGCACACTGAAGCACTCGCACATCAAGTATTGATTACCGATCTTGAACAAGAAGAACTTGCCATGATTGCTGAGCTCAAACTTGCTCATGAGGAAATCCGTGATCTTCATATTGATGAAGGTCAATGGCCAGAAATCAGTGAGCTGGAAGAGTTTTGGGTTGCTCCATTTGTTAAAGACCAAAGCTGGCAGCGTAAAGGCTCTCATCATTGGCAAAAGCTGGATACGGGTCTTTACATTGGTGTGAGACAAGGCGAGAAGGGCTCGGCTTCGATGCTCCTAGACAGTCGTCATGAGCAAGCCGATATTTGGCTCTCTACATCAGCGTCAGCGGAACAGTTGAGTCACCTTATCCAGCAAGAAGAGCGAAAGCAAAATGGCTGGTATCAGGTTGTCTTAATGCCTTCATCCACTGCTACGCATGCCCACTAAGTCGTTATGAACCATCAATATTGCGATCAACAAGTCATTACGTTCAATAAGTAACCATCAATATGATAACAACTATGAAGAAACGCGCCTTCTTACGTCGAATTCTAACGGCATGTACATTACTGGCCGTATCCACTTCAACCTTCGCAGAGAAGCTGAACATAGGTATTACCTTGCAGCCTTACTACAGCTATGTCAAAGCGGTGGTCGGAGACAAAGCGGAGATCATTCCTTTGGTCGATGCGGGCTTTAATCCTCATAACTACTTGCCGCAACCGAATGATCTTAAGCGTTTGAACCAAATGGATGTGATTGTCGTGAATGGGATTGGCCATGACGATTTTGCACTAAAAGTGATCCAAGCGGCTCAACGTGATGATCTAGTGGTGATAGAAGCAAACAAAGAAGTACCGCTATTACCAGCAATGGGGCAATCAGTCGGCAAAGGCGCGGTGAATCCACATACGTTTGTTGGCCTATCGACTACGATTCAAAAGGTTTACACCATTGCGAGTGAACTGAGTAAACTTGACCCAGAAAATGCCGCTTTTTACCGAAAAAATGCGCGAAAGTACGCAAAAGCGTTTCGCCTTCTAAAGCGTGATGCCATGTTGTCACTTGGTCAGTTAGATACGGCAGGCATGAAGGTTGCGACCACGCACAATGCTTACGGTTATATCTTGCAAGAGTTCGGTGTCGATGTTGCAGCGGTGATTGAACCAGCACACGGTGTTGAGCCAAGTGCTAGCCAACTTCAAGAAACCATCGAGAAGATTCGTCAATCCGGTATTGACGTGCTGTTTTACGAACTCAATATGCCTAACCGCTTTGTCGATACGATTGAAGAAGCGACAGGTGTACAGCTTTACCGTTTTTCTCATATGACCCATGGCGAGTACGAAGCCAATAAGGTTGAAGTTGAAATGCGTGAAAACGTCGCGACGCTTATTGAAGCGATGAAGTTCGTCGCAAGCAAACACGCGCAGGAGAAAGCGTGATGCCAGGCCCTTCTATTTCTCTTAACGGGGTAAGCCTGAAATATGGTGACAACCTCATTCTGCAAGGTATTCAAACCCAGTTCGAGGCGGGACAATGCCACGTCATTATGGGGCCTAACGGTGGTGGTAAGACGTCCCTGTTGCGTTCAGTCTTGGGCCTAACGCCTTTTACGGGGGATATCTCGGTAAATTGGCCAGATCTAAAGCAGACGCAACAAGCAGGACAAATTGGTTATGTGCCTCAAAAGGCTATGTTTGAAGCCAGTCTGCCACTGACTGTCATGGACTTTGTATTGCTGAATCAAACACGCGTTCCGCTGTTTTGGCGACGTAAGTCTAAGCAAACTCAACAAGCACTGGCTCAGTTAGAGCGTGTGGGGATGGCAGCGCGCAGTGACCGTCGCATGGGACAACTATCAGGTGGTGAACAACAGCGGGTGTTGTTTGCTCAAGCTTTACTGGACGACCCAAGTTTACTTGTCCTAGATGAGCCAACAACAGGCATGGATGAGCAAGGGGTTCGTTACCTAGAGGGTTTGATTCATGAAGTGGTCGCAGAAGGGAAGACGGTTCTTGCTGTACATCATGATGTAACGGCTGTGCGTCGTTTAGATGCCCAAGTTCATGTTGTGAATCGTCAGATAGTTGCGTCAGGACATCACTCTGAAGTGTTAAGCCCAGAGCGAATTGAGTCTCTGTTTAAGCACTACACCGCGAAAGTGGAGGCTGCGTAATGGATTGGTTAAGAGAACTGGCCCTGCATGGCGTTGAAGCGGGTTGGTTAAGCGACAGTTTTGCTTATGCGTTTATGGTTAACGCGATTGTCGCTGCGTTAATTTTGGGTCCTTTGTTGGGCGGTTTGGGCACGTTGGTGATTGCCAAGCGTTTGGCGTTCTTTTCTGAAGCCGTCGGTCACGCAGCTCTGACTGGTATTGCGATTGGTGTCCTGCTGGGCGAGCCACCAGAAAATCCATTTATTGGACTGTTTAGTTTCTGCATGATCTTCGCTTTATTGCTGCATTTCGTGCGAAATCGAACCAATGTTCCTTACGATACACTCGTCGGGGTATTCCTTGCGCTGGCTTTGGCAGTTGGTGCTGCCTTGCTGATGTATGTGGCACGGAAAATCAATATCCACATGTTAGAGAACGTTCTATTTGGCTCAATCCTGACGGTGACAGACAGAGATATTACGATTTTGGCGGTGAGTTGCTTGATCATTTTATTACTGCTGATCCCGACATTTAACCGCATTTTATTGACTTGCATCAGCCCAGATATTGCTCGTGTTCGAGGCTTTAATACCAGCTTCTATGATTACCTGTTCGTTATGATGATCACGCTTGTCACCATTGCGGCAGTGAAGATCATTGGTGCCGTGTTAGTGGGTGCGTTGCTACTTATCCCAGGGGCTACAGCACGTCTACTCACTAAGCGAATGGGGAGCTTTGTGTTGCTCTCATCCTTACTCGCAACCATCGCGTGCTTGGTGGGGACGGTCTTACCGATGGAGTTGGAACTTCCGGTGCCATCTGGCGCTTCGATCATTATCGTTTCTGCCATTTTCTTTTTAACCGCAACGATGTACCGCATCGTACGTAAAGCCTAGTCAGGTATCTAAATATGAATACGAAAAAGCTAATCATCGGGTTGGGCATAATAGCAGCGAGCGCATATACGCCACTTACTGTTGCTAAAGATATTCTCACCAGTACCCCTGTCACTTACATGCTGTCACAGCAGTTGATGCAAGGCACAGGCATTGAAACCAGTTACTTACCACCTAAGCGATATGGCATTGAGCGTTTAGTTAACTGGTTTGGGAGCAAGGGTCAGCAACAAGTGATTAAAGCGGGACAGGATGCAACAGTTGCGATCACGTTGGGGGCTATTTGGCATCAAGATCCTACCTTTGTTTACGCTCGTCAGGGTAACGTACGTTTGATTGAAATTGATGCTTCTCAGGCTATTTCGCCAAAGGCGCAAGGGGTTGCAGCGTTGAAACTAGAAAACGGTGAAACGTCTAAATTTGCGTGGATGAACCCGACGAACTTGATTCGGATGGCTGCCATCGTTGGTGAGGATCTGCAAAAAGTGTATCCTCAGTATCAAACTCAGATAGAGAAGAACCAACAAGCTCTAATGCTAGATGTGCGTGAACTGATCAATCAGCAACAAGACGTTATTTTCGAAAAAGAGATCGATTCGGTGGTATTGTTGGGTGAATCGTTAGAAGATTTCGCATCAGGTAATCAATTGTTTGTTGTTGACCGCCAATTTAAACCTGAATTGGAATGGTCCGAAGCAGAGAAACTATCTTTAAAAGCTCAATTTGAGGAAGATGAAACTCTGTGGCTGCTCACCAGCAAACGTCCGTCAAAAACGTTAATTTCATTGGTTTCACAGGATCGCATACTGCAAATTGATGTTATTGACCGATGGGGCAATAAAGGTATCAAAACTGAGAAGCCACTCGCACGCTGGCAGTTGTAACACGAAAAACACCACGAAATTTATGAAGGGAACTGAAAAGTTCCCTTTTTTTATGGGAGCTAGATCAAAAAACAATCACAAATACCACCTGTTGCATAAGAAAGTATTTGTTTCATTTATATTTCATTACTACCTTGTTACCTGTTCGTTGCGATTGATTAGTTTTATTTTGCTGTCGGGGCGAACCAATACAAACAACTATATGGATGTTAACAATGAAAATGAAAACTCTAGCCGTTGCAGTGGCGGCACTAGCATGTGGTTCTCAAGCTTTCGCAGCAGAAGTTTACAACAGCGATGGCACATCTCTTTCTATCGGCGGCCACGTTTCTGTGGGCGTTGGTGAGTACTTTGAAGAAGACGTTAAGGTTCATCAGGTGTCTCCACGTATCAACGTTGGTGGTAAGCACGACCTTGGTAATGGTGTAACTGTTGACGCTAAAGGCGAATGGTCTCTGAACTACCTTAATGGTGGTGACAACTCTTTCTCTACTCGTCTAGGTTACATCGGTGCTACTCATGATCAATACGGCCGTTTAGTTGTCGGTACGCAATGGTCTCCTTACTACGACGTAGCGGGTGTTGCAGATTTACCAATCGCGTTTGCCAACGACTTCTTATACGCTCCAGGTTACTACGAGCTAGGCTCTTCTCGTGCTGAGAAAATGGTAAGCTACCGCAAAGGTTTTGAGTTTGGTGAAGGTTTTGGCCTAAACCTTGGTTTAGGTTGGCAGGGTCAGAATGGTGACTTTGATGATCGTGGTCAAATCGCGCTAAGTACAGAGCTTGCTGGTTTCGGTCTAGGCTACGTATACAGTGGTGGTGATGTTAAGTTTGGCACTAAGTCAGAGTCAGCAACTTCTCACGTATTTTCTGCTAACTACGGTAAATATGGCTCAGGCCTATACGCGGCTCTAGTATACGGTATGAACGACTACTTCTACCTTGGTCTAGAAGAAACGACTCAGCTTGAAGGTCTATTAGCTTACGGTGTTAACGACTGGACATTCAGTGTTAACTACGAAGGCGTAGAAAACGATAAAGACAGCAAAACAATCACTAGCGAAACGGCTCTACAAGCTGAGTACGCTGTGACTCCATCTTTCTACACGTTTGCTGCTTACCAGTTTGACCTAGGTAACGACTACAACAAAGAAGAAAACGACTACTGGACTCTAGGTGCTCGTTACTACTTCTAATTAATAGGACAGTTTCTACTGCCTAAACACATTTATTGTGTTAACGCCTACTCGCGGTGAGTAGGCGTTTTTCTTTCTATTAAGTTAATCCGAGTCATATAACAAAGTGCCCAGATTGAACAATGCCCGCATAAAAGCTGGCATTGTTTTTGGTGGCTAATAGCGAATGACAACTAAAGCTTATTTGGTTTCCAACAGATCGAGGAAGAAAGCGTACTCAAGCGCGTCTTCTTTCAATCGTTTGAATCGACCAGAAGCACCGCCGTGGCCTGCTTCCATATCGGTTTTGAACAACAAGACGTTATCGTCTGTCTTCATTTCACGAAGTTTGGCTACCCACTTCATTGGCTCAAAGTATTGCACCTGTGAATCGTGCAAACCCGTTGTCACTAACATGTTCGGGTAGTTTTGAGCTTTCACATTATCGTACGGTGAGTAGCTCAGCATGTAGTCGTAGTAGGTTTTGTCATTTGGGTTACCCCATTCATCGTACTCGTTGGTGGTAAGAGGAATCGACTCATCCAGCATGGTTGTTACAACGTCGACAAAAGGCACATGCGCACCAATACCACGGTAAAGCTCTGGTGCTTGGTTGATGATTGCACCCATTAGCAGGCCACCTGCTGAGCCTCCAACAGCAAAGACTTTATCTTTGGCCCCGTAGCCTTCTTCAACCAGTCCTCTGGTTACATCGATAAAATCATTGAAGGTGTTTTGTTTAGTCAGTTTTTTGCCATCTTCATACCAAGGACGCCCTAGCATTTCCGAACCACGAATATGAGCGATGGCGTACACGAAACCGCGATCAAGTAGGCTCAGGCGGGTTGAACGGAAAGTTGGTTCAATAGTTGAACCGTATGAGCCGTAGCCGTATTGGTAGATTGGATTGGTGCCGTCTTTCTTAAATAGGTCTTTGCGGTAAACCAATGAGACTGGTACTTGCTTACCATCACGAGCAGTCACCATGATTCGCTCTGACTGGTAGTTATCAGCATCAAAGTCACCCAGTACTGGTGT
Organism: Vibrio sp. LB10LO1; assembly: GCF_010092875.1. NCBI lineage: Bacteria > Pseudomonadati > Pseudomonadota > Gammaproteobacteria > Vibrionales > Vibrionaceae > Vibrio > Vibrio sp. LB10LO1. Next base: position 34,281 of record NZ_JAADJW010000034.1, on the reverse strand, counting down.
TTGCTTCATGATTTCTGATTCACCTGTATTCAGGTCGAAATCATAGTAAGTACCCGGTGTTGTTAGGCTGCTGTAGTAGATACGAACTTTTGAGTTATCTAATTCGTAGTTGCCTGTCAGGTACGCCGCAAACGCGGTGTCATTAAATTCAAGCGGGAACTCTTTGCCCGTCGATAGTTGGCGAACCTTGACGGTGGATAAGCCGTTTGTGCGTTGCTCGTAAACAAGGTGGTCGTCGAACAAGTCGAAATCGACCAGCTGGGTGTTGTCGTCGGCAGGAATGACATCGACCCATTTAGAGCGGTCATGCATCTCTCCAGTTTTCACTTTCATTAAACGGAAGTTTACGGCTTGGTAGTTGGTGTAGATGTAGTACCAATCACCTAATTTAGCGATGCTGTACTCAATGCCAGTTTCTCTAGGGTAGAAAGCTTCGGCTTTGGCGTTCGGGTTGTTAGCATCAATCACAGATACGCCACTTGTCTCTGTGCTTGAGTGCCAAATGTAAACTTGCTCACCGTCTTTACTCTTACTCAAGAAGGTGTAGTAAGCGCTGTCGGTTTCTTCGTAGATTAGCTCATCGCTTGTTTGAGGTGTGCCCAAGACATGGCGGTAAACTTGATAACCCAACAGTGTTTGCGGGTCTTTCTTGATGTAGTAGAAGGCTTGGTTATCGTTTTGCCATGCGATTGCGCTTGAGGCGCCTTCAATTTCATCTTTTAGATATTCGCCCGTCGTGAGGTCTTTGATCTTGATAGTGTAAATACGGCGGCTCAGCGTATCTTCACCGTAAGCCAGCATGTTTTCATTTGGGCTCACGTATAGGCCGCCAATGCTAAAGAACTCATGCTCTTTTGCCAGCTCGTTAACATCTAGAATGACTTGCTTGTCTGTACCGGCAAAGTCTTTTGCACGCAGGTGTACTTCGTATTCGTTATCGCCCGTCACTTCATTTGAGTAGTAGTAACTGCCTTTACGAACTGGAACCGAATTGTCATCTTTCGCAATACGACCTTTGATCTCTTCAAACAGCTGTTCTTGCATTGCTTCGGTGTGTTTTAAAACGGTTTCTGCGTATTGATTCTCTTGCTCAAGGTGTTGCAAGATTTCTGGGTCTTGGCGCTCATCATCACGCATCCAGTAGTAATTATCGATTCGTGTATCACCATGAATATTCATTGCATGAGGGACTTTTTTAGCAACGGGTGCTTGGGTTTGTTGAGCAACGAGTTGCGATTGGGAGTAATGGTTCATGGTTGGTAATCCTTGATTGCTGCATCCGGCGACTAGCGCGACCGATACGGCCAACGTGGTTAAAGTGAAACGCATCTGTGTATCCTTATTGTGTACTCTTCTCGTGTTTTTTCGCCATTCATTTATCTTGCGAGTAAAAGTACGTTTGTGTTCTTCCAGTGAATGTATTTATATCGAATGGCAAACGAATAACTTCTGTATAAGCAACTGTTCTTTTTAGCAAAGATTGGATGGGATGTTAAATGCAATTGCTGGTGGATGAGAGCTAAAGGGTAAGATGCGTGTAACAAAAAAGGGACACACTTTGCAGCATGTCCCTTTTCTTTATCTTGGTGGGGATGAGAATCAGATTTTAGATCGCCAGTGGCATTTCGTTTGAATGGTCGTGCTTGCGATTAACCCAACGTAGACCAAGCATGGCGATGATCGACATTGCCATCATCAAACAACCAAGTGGCATTTGATCTTGTGCTGGGAAGAACGAAGCCAATAACGTCGCGATACCCGCACCTAGGTTCTGCATGCCACCTAAAATCGCACCGCCAGTACCTGCATGGTATGGAAATGGTGAAAGTGCACCGGTTGTTGCCGCTGGGAACAAAATGCCAGCGCCCAAGAAGTAAATGGTTGCACCGCCAATCAGAGTCAACGCCGTTGTGAGACCAAACAGACCAGGAATTAACACGACAGCAGAGCCAACTAAGATCGCCACTAGACCAACGTTCAGAGCACGGCGTTCAGAGCGACGTTGTGCAATGTAACTTGATAAACCTGCACCGACCAAGTAACCCGGAATCGGTAAGACAAACAATAAGCTTACGGTGGTTGCTGGTAAACCAAGTACGCCACCTAGTAGTACACCCGCTGCTGCTTCAAATACTGCCACGCCTGCGAACGTTGCCACCAATACCAGCAAGAAACCTTGGAAGCGTTTGTCTGACAGTACGAACTTGTAGCTCTTCGCCACAGATTCATGTTTGCGACGCTCTTTCGGCAACGTTTCCATCATGCTTGTCATCATGGTGATCACTACTGCGATACCAAACAGTGCAAGGAATAAGTAGCTAGAACGCCAGCCGAAAGCTTCAGTTAGGTAACCGCCTAGTACAGGGGCTATCAATGGCGAGAAAATTACACACATGCTGATCAAGCTGTTTGCACGGTGCAGTTCTGCGCCTTCAAAACAGTCACGAGTCAGTGTGCGAGACATCGCACCGCCACAACCGATACCCAAACCTTGGATAAAGCTACCTGCTAGGAACCATTCGTACTCATGAGCAAATAGCGCCACCAAAGTACCAAGAATGTAGATGATCAAACCCGCAATGATGATTGGCTTACGACCAAGGCGATCAGACAGCGTGCCGTATACAAACTGCGATAGACCGTAAGGGATCAGGTAACACGCCATCACAGCTTGAAGTGAAGACGCTGACACCAAGAACTCACCCGCCATATGACCGATAGAAGGCACGTACATCGTTTGAGTCATTTGACCTACGGCAGTCAGAATTGCGATTAAAAAGGTAAGTTTCGCTAATGGAAACGAGGCGGACATTTGCGTATCTCTCCAGAAATTTTAGACGTAAAAAGCCTTAGCGCTCCATATAGGAGAGCCAAATAAACAAAGTGATTAGGGAATCTAGGCGCGAGATATTAGAGCTTGAGTGCTGACTTAGCAATCAAAAAATGTGAAGTTGAGCAAGATAAAAATCTATGATTTGAATTAGAAAATCTAATCTATTTTTGTTGGGGGTTGAAAACGAAAAAGGGAGCCGAAGCTCCCTTTGAAATCTTGCGTTTTTTTAGAACAACTTTCGTTATTCGCGACCTGAAGCGTAGGCGTAAAGCAACTCAAGTGCGATAGTCGCGCCAGCCAAGGCCGTCACATCGCTGTGGTCGTAAGGAGGAGAGACTTCCACCACGTCCATACCTACGATGTTCATGCCAGCGAAACCGCGAATGATCTTCAGAATTTTATCTGAGTTCAGACCGCCACAAACGGGTGTACCTGTACCTGGTGCAAACGCAGGATCCAGACAGTCGATGTCAAAAGTGACATACACAGGCTTATCCGCAACCGTGCGACGAATCTCTGCCAGAATCTCTTCTACCGACATGTCGTTCGCTTGCATCGCGTTGATCACATTGAAGCCGTGATCTTGTTGGTCATATTCAGTACGAATACCAATCTGAACTGAGTTCTTCGCAGAAATCAGACCTTCTTTTGGTGCATGGTAGAACATAGTACCGTGGTCGTAAGAACTACCGTTTGCGTATGTGTCAGTGTGCGCATCGAAGTGAATCAGTGCCATTTGACCATGGTGTTTTGCGTAAGCGCGTAGGATTGGTAGCGTGATGAAGTGATCACCACCTAAGCCTAGCATTGTCTTACCGCTCTTTAGTATCTCACTTGTTGCCGCTTCTAGGCGGTAAGTGAAATCTTCAGCATCACCACAATCGAACACAAGATCACCCGCGTCGATCACTTTCAATTTATCAAATACGTTGAATTCCCAAGGGAACTTCTTGCCTTCCCAAGCAAGGTTTACTGACGCACGGCGGATCGCATCTGGACCCATACGCGCACCAGGACGACCAGAAGTCGCCATGTCCAGAGGAACCCCGAGCACCACAACGTCTGCGTCTACCGATACTGGGTTTTTGACGTACGGTCGACGTAGAAACGACATAGAGTTGGAGTAAAGCGAATAATCGGTTTTAGTAAACAAATCATTCATATCAGAAGTCCTCTAAATAGGTGTAGCCTGCCAAACCTTGTTCTAGTTCAGCTAGGATTTGTTCTTGTTCACTGGCTTCAACACGTGCTGAAACCAATTGTTTGTAATTATCACGAATCGCATCTACGTCGATATGAACGTAGCGCATCATGTCTTCTACGCTATCACCTTCGTTGATGTAGCTGATCTCAAACTGACCTTCTTCATCAACATTGACTACTGCACTGTGGGTATCACCAAATAGGTTGTGCATGTCACCAAGGATCTCTTGGTATGCGCCTACTAGGAAGAAGCCCATTAGGTACGGTTTGTCTTTGCTCCATGCTGGTACTGGTAGTGTGCTCTCGATACCTTGGCCATCAACGTAATGGTCAATCACACCATCGGAGTCACAAGTGATGTCCAACATCACCGCACGACGCTCTTCCACATCACCAAGACCAGAAAGAGGCAGAACAGGGAATACCTGATCAATACCCCATGCATCTGGCAGGGATTGGAAAAGAGAGAAGTTCACGAAGAACTTGTCCGCAAGACGTTCGCTCAACTCATCCAAAATAGGACGGTGGAAACGGTTCTTGGTACTCATTTGACGACTTAGCTCGAAGTAAATGCGTAGCGACAGTTGCTCTGCCCATGCACGTTGTTCAAGGTTCAGTACGCCAGTAGCGAATTGTGAGTGAACCTCAGCCAAATCGCTTTGGGTATCGTTGTAAATTTCAATTAATGCACGCGCATCCGTACCATCTTGCAGGTTCTCCCAGTTTCGCCACATGTTTTGTAGCAAGAATGGAGCATCTACCGCTGGCTCGAATACTTCTTCTGGTTGGTACGTTTCTGTGCCAATAACGTTAGAAATCAACACCGCGTGGTGTGCCGTTAGAGAACGACCCGATTCAGAGATGATCACTGGCATCGGTTGTTCGTACTGCTGACACACATCACCTACCGTATTCACGATGTTGCGTGCGTATTCTGCAAGGCCGTAGTTCATCGAGTTCGAAGATTGGCTACGTGTGCCGTCGTAGTCTACTGCTAAACCGCCGCCAACATCGAAGTAATCAATGTTTGCACCCATGGCACGTAATTCACAGTAGAAACGTGCCGATTCGTTTACACCATTACGCACGTCACGGATGTTTGCCATCTGTGAGCCAAGGTGGAAGTGAACCAACTGCATGGTGTCCAGCTGGTCTTCGCGTTTTAGACGATCAATCACGCTCAATACTTGAGATGCCGATAGACCGAACTTCGATTTCTCACCGCCGCTTGCTTGCCATTTACCCGCACCTTGAGATGCAAGGCGGATACGCAAGCCAAGACGTGGTGTTACGCCCAAGCTTTTTGCTTCTTCAAGTACTAGATCAAGCTCAGATAGCTTCTCTAGTACGATAAATACTTTGTGACCTAGCTTTTCACCGATCAGTGCAAGACGCACGTATTCACGGTCTTTGTAGCCATTACACACGATCACGGAGCTGCCCTGTTGAGCCAATGCCAATACGGCTAATAGCTCTGGCTTACTGCCTGCTTCAAGACCCAGTTGTTTGTTTTCTAGCTGTGCTTGACTCGCTAAGATCTCATCAACCACTTCACGCTGTTGGTTTACTTTAATTGGGTATACCAGCAGGTATTTATTTGGATATTGGTACTCTTCAATTGCTTGGTTGAAAGCTTGGCAAATGCCATGCACGCGTTGGTGCACGATTTGCGGGAAGCGCACTAATACAGGCAGGTTCAGCTGCTTAGCTTCTAGCTCATTAACAATCGCACTGAAAGGGATTTGGTGTGCACGGTCACTACGAGGAGATACGTATACCTCGCCTTGGTCATCAATTCCGTAGAAGCCTTGGCTCCAGTAGTGAACGTTGTAGTCCGCGCGGATGCGGTCTAATTTAGTTGCTTTTTCCAACTCGATTCTCACAAAAATGTATTTAAGCCCTCATAGGAAGTAGAGGAGAAAATACAAAAAAGCAAATCATGAGGCGCTAACCTCATACCCTGACACGAACTCCGTGTGCGCGCATTAACGGATAAAACTCAACCAGAGTCTAATGATTAAAATTTATGCTTTCGATTAATAACTATTGTCGAACTGCGGTGTAAACATTTATTTAACAGAGTGTCCACTCTACTGTTATAGTTGGTCTGACCAGTAAGGATTTGGTCGATAAGAAATAAGAACAAAGACTCAACAAAACAAGGACATGTTTTGCAGCTGCACAGAATTCAGGGATACATCCAAACCATGTATCTTGCCGAGTATCCAGACAAATTAATGCTGCTTGATGGTGCAAGTCGAGCGGATATCCCTCATCTTAAAGATTTCATCGAGCATCAGCTCAATCGACCGTTCACTGACCTAACACTGGTCGTCGTCACCCACATGCACCCAGACCACGCTGGTGCAGCGCACAAGTTAAGAGATCTCACTGGTTGTCAGCTTCTGGCAGCAAAACGAGACACGCATTGGTATGGTGGTTTTGATGGTTGGTTGATGCATCTTACGGATTTGATTTTGGCGCGTTGGATGGCGAACCGAATGCGCAAACCTAAGTGTAACCTTTGGTATTCGCGAAAACTAAGACCGGATATCGAGCTAGTGGATGGAGAAGTGATTCCCGGTTTTACTGATTGGCAGATATTGGAAACACCGGGGCATACTGATAGAGATTTATCGGTTTATCATGCTGAGCAAGATGTGCTTTATGTCGCGGATTTGATGGTGCAGGTAAAAAGCCATTTGATTGCGCCGTTTCCTATCTTTCACCCCAACCAATATCGCCGTTCGTTAAAGCGCGTTTTTGAGATGAATCCGAGTTGTTTGTTGGCGGCTCATGGCGGTGAAGTTGAGTTTGATGAAGATGCTTATCAACACATCATCAATACTGCACCGGTTAGACCGATTACGCACTGGCGAGTGACGAAGATAAAACTGAAAGGATTAATGCGTTCTGTACTGAGAAGTAAGAATGTGAAAAAGGAGAGGGATAAAAAGGAAAAGGATAGCTAGAAGAGCCAGATGAGCGACCACGGAGTTCGCTCATCTGAAGCTACGGGGATTATGGAGCCAATAAGTGAGATTGGCTCGGGTCTACCAGAACCTTGTCTGCCATACCCTGACGACCTAGCAACATCATGTAGGTCATCTTTTCACGGTTAGTCAGCGTGATGTCGATAGGCCACTCTTGGTCGCCCATGCGTAGCATCGTCGTGATCACGCAGCGGTGCTCGAACGTTCCGTTTGATGATTTCACTTTGCGGTTCGCCTTCAGTGGAGCTTTACAGCGAACCACTTGTTCTAAGTGGTAAACATCTGGGTGTAGATCGAATTCTACGTATGACTGACCGTCTTGCTCTGTGCACTCTAGGTTATCTACGTGCAGAGAAGAAGTCTGTGCGCCTGTATCAATACGCGCTTCAAGATGAGTAATCCCTAACTCAGGTAAGCAAATTGCTTCGGCGTTCCCAATGATCATTTTCTGATTCATAGTGTCATCCTAGCGATGAGTGATAAAGAGAGCCCAGTTTATAGGCTCTCACTCAAACAATTATCAGCCTTTACCGCGTGTACGGTTAGCGTTTGGTTTTGCGTTCTTCTCGATGAAGTCGAAGATCATGCCTGCAACGTCTTTTTCTGTTGCGTTTTCGATGCCTTCAAGACCAGGAGAAGAGTTCACTTCCATCACAACAGGGCCGTTTTTCGATTGAAGAATATCAACACCACATAGGTTTAGACCCATGACTTTTGCTGCGTTGATCGCAGTTGCGCGCTCTTCTTTGGTTAGTTTTACTAGCTCAGCAGAACCACCACGGTGAAGGTTAGAACGGAACTCACCTTCTTTAGCTTGACGCTTCATTGCTGCGATAACTTTGTTACCTACAACGAAGCAGCGGATATCAGCACCATTTGCTTCTTCAATGAACTCTTGCACCATGATGTTCGCTTTTAGACCCATGAATGCTTCGATTACGCTTTCTGCCGCTTTTGTTGTTTCAGCAAGTACAACGCCGATACCTTGAGTACCTTCAAGTAGCTTGATAACCAAAGGTGCACCGCCAACGTTTTTGATCACGTCCTGAATGTTGTCAGGATGGTGAGCAAAACCTGTGCGAGGTAGACCAATGCCTTTGCGCGATAGCAGCTGCATAGAGCGTAGCTTGTCACGAGAGCGGCTGATTGCTACTGACTCGTTCACACAGAATGTGCCCATCATTTCAAATTGACGTACAACCGCTGTACCGTAGAAAGTGATAGATGCACCGATGCGTGGAATAACCGCGTCATACTTTGGCAATTCTTCACCCTTGTAACGAATCTTAGGGTTGTTACTCGTAATATCCATATAACAGTGCAGAGTATCGATAACATCAACTTGATGTCCGCGCTCTTCACCCGCCTGCTTTAGGCGCATGGTTGAATATAGATTCTCATTACGAGAAAGAATAGCAATACGCATGGCAATTCCTTAGTAAGTCAGTACCAAATTAAAAATATAAACATAGAGTATAGTGAGTGGGTTTAATTGATGTGACAGCATCCACTCGCTTCAACGATTTAGAATTGTGGTTGGACAACCACGTCGTCAGAGGTGCGCACCTTAGGGCGTTTTCTCACTATATGAAAACGAAAAAATATCGTCGACACGACAAAAATAATTTATTGAACTCTCACGCCTTACTGCGTGCGACTGTCAAGGGTGAGAAAAAGAAAATTGAACCAAAAATTCATCACTTTTCGAAGTAGGAAAACTGAAACAAGCGGCCATTTGACCGCTTACTTCTCTTGGCATTGAGAGTGATTTGGAAAGAGTTCAGCCGTTTAGGTGGCTATTTTTATTGATTTGCAACGCTACTCATTACATTCAGTAAGACCTGTTTGATGGTTTGGTAGCGCAGTGGCAATGTGCGGCTGCGTTTTCTCACCAAAAATAAATCTTCATACACCGGTTGTTTCAACTCGGCGACATACAACTCTTCTCTTAACGAAAAGCTCTCCACCGCACTGCGCGGTAAAACGGTAAAGCCGAGTCCTTTGCTTACTGGCAATAAGATCTGGCTTAACTGGTTCACATATCCAGAGAGTGGCATGTCACTGACTTTGATCTCTTTCAATAAGGGTTCTGCGCATTGATCGAAAAAGAGCGTCATGTAATGTTCGGCGTCTGGGTGTCCAATCACACCACAGTTTTTTAGTAGCTCTGGTGTGAGCGTTTTTCCTTGGTAGGATTTTGGCAAGATCAAACATAATGTCTCTCGCCCAATTTGCTCGCTTTGGAACACGCTTTTATTCGGTGAGTAAGTCACGATGCCCAAATCAATTCGCCCTTCTGCAACCCCATTAAGAATAGATTGGTTAGGCGCTGCTTCTAGGTGAATCGATAAGCCTTTATGTCGTTTTTGCTTTTCAAGTAGCGGATCAAACAGCATCAAAGCAAGTGCGCCAGAACAGGCGAGTTTGCAGTATCCTGCGTGTGGGTCATCAAAGCTTAAGTCTTCTAGTAGGCTTTTTTCTTTTTCTTCAAGTTCTAGCGCGTAGGTATACACCATGCGGCCTTGCTCAGTGAGCTCGAAGCTTTTGTTCTCGCGTTTAATCAATGGGTGCTGACAAGTTTGCTCAAGCTTTTTTATGTGCTGACTGACACCGGGCTGGGTCATGTAGAGCTTTTCTGCCGTCTGAGTAAAGTGACCGACTTCGACAAGAGTTTTGAATGTATGTAACCAAACAGGATTCAGCATAGGACGTCGTTTGCTAGAGAAATTGCTGAAATAATAGCATGATGCATAGCAGAACGCAGAATGGCAGATAAATGACAGGCAAAATAAAACCCCGCCTGGTTTCCCAGACGGGGCTTATTCTTTTTCGCAGCAATCCGGCTACTAATAGGTGCTCCCTGCATCTATCCTTGATTGTGGCTAAATCCTTTAACCGAGTTCCTTGTTCATCGCCTTCCTAGCGGTGTCCATTCTTGCCTATCATCCTGACGGGCGAACTCTGTCCTAGAGTTTAACTACATCCTTGCTGATAACTCATCCTAAGCTACCAAATCTTCATCCTGAAGATACCCAATCCTTTAGGCTTTTTTCCTGTTCCCGCCAACATCCTGTCGACACATTTAGTATTGTTGTTTTGCTGATTACTCTCAATCAGCTAGATAAAAAAACTTTGGCAGCGAATATTGCTTAAAAAAGGATAGTTATTATTTTTCATATGTTTAGGTTAGTTGTTCGATTTGTTCTTAGTCAAAAATGGTCGTTTTACTTACATCGCTTGTAAGAGATCTCGCACAAGACTCCGAGCCAATGTACGAATCAGCGTCTTTTTCGCCTTGTTTAAGAGTTTGCTCAAGATCACAGCTCGAACGGTAGCCATAAGATTTAGCGACAGTTTCAGATGATATCCCCATCTCTTTTACTGCAAACATGGCCCATTCATCGCGAGTTTTTCGAATGATTTGTCGTAGTTTGGTTTTTAAGTTACTCATAGCCGCTCCTTAATTAGCTTGTCTTTACGAGGCAAGAATAAGGATCGAAGTGAGGCCAAGTTGATAGTATGCCGCTCAATATCAATACTATTGAGGCGTAATGAAGAATCGACCTGTATTACTGATACTATTTACGCGTAGAGCAATATTATCTAGCAGGGTGATGAATGGCGTACATTGAAAAAATACCTCAGAGACCAGGCTTTTCTTGGCGTTATCGTCGAATTGATGAGTCAACAAAGCAGTCTGATTTACACTTTCATGATGATGTGTATGAGTTGGTTATTCATCGTCATTTTGATGGAGTGTTAAATGTCGGCCATTGCGAGATGGATATCGAACATAATCAGATGTTGTTGATTGCCCCTGGCGTTCCGCATTCTTTTTGCTCTACGTCTTCGAAAGACAATTGTGAGACACACGTGGTTTGGTTTAAGCGTGAGTGGATTTCCAATCTCATGTTTTATTGCACGGAGCTACGTAAACTGGACCCGTTATTAAAAGCGGCCAATAAAGGTGTGGTCTTTTCTAAGGGAACGGCCCAACAAGTGGTGGACTTGATGCATGAGCTGATGAAAGTCCCTGCAATGGAACAGCTTGCCCGTTTTATTCACGTTCTTTCTTTGCTTGCCCATGATGAAGCCGCAAAAACACTGATGACGCATTCTTACCTCTCGCTGAGTGAACATGAGCAACAAGAAAGAGAGCGGGTTGCTAAGGTCAATGCGTATCTTGAGCAGCACTTTGCTCGTAAAATAACCCTTGCCGACTTAGCGAACGATTTATCGCTCAGTGAAAGTGCCGTGACTCGATTATTTCAAAAGCACTTTAAAGAACCTTTTAGCCAGCGCTTGATGAAGCTGCGTATTAATCACGCTGCGGAATTGCTGCAATCGACTGAGTTACCGATCGGGATTGTGTTTGAGCGAGTAGGGTATCGGAATCAAGCTTTATTTAATCGCCATTTCAAAACTTACAAAGGGCTTACCCCGCGAGATTACCGACAACATTACCAGCAACGCATTCAGCCCTAGCCTCTTGCTTAGTTTTGGTAGGTGTGCCCTCTTTTTGATGTCGAGTGAGAATTTATGTGCAACTGGTATATTATTTGCCAGGTTGTTGAAGAATCATTATTAAGATTCAATGACAGATGAAATAGGGAACTTGATTGCCATTAATCTGTCATATTCAGTGGATAGGTTAACCCTTGCCATACGATAAAACACAGACGAACTGTTCAAAAATTGACTGCAACTCGTCGTGTTTTGTCATTATGTTGTGAAATCAATCACGGTTAATTTATTCGTTCCCCGATAGATTGAAGGGGAAACAACCTTAGACAATAAGCTCATGATGAGCGCTACCTATATAGATGAGGGAGATTGCTATGAAAAAGATGAGAAGAGCACAGTTGCATCGTGTACGTATTCAATACTGGAAAGACACAAAAACTGACGCTACCAAAAAAGCATAGTTAACCACACTCGTGACACTGAGCTGGCAATGGACGAATTACCTTCCATAACATGCCAGCTCTAAAATTATCTGGCACATCGATACTTTCCAAGACTCTAAGCTTCCTGCTTTCCTAAACAAAGCTTCCAAAACAACCAAACGTTCCACTCTTTCTAGATTCAACATTTCAGCACAAAACCATCGCCTTAAATGCAAAAAAGCCAGTCCGAAGACCAGCTTTCTCTATTACTTGCTCAACTCTGTGTTACAGAGTGATTCCGCAATTACAGGTAGTTTGCGTCAACCAAGTCGCCAGCTTTTGCGCTGCTTACTTCTGGGCGAGCTTGTAGCCAAGCCAAAACTTGCGCTTTCTGTTCTTCAGTTGCGCTTTCGTAACGCTCTGTTGAACATAGGAAGCCTTCAAACAGCTCTAGACCACCGCCGCCAAAGCATAGGTTTAGACCATCAATATAGTCGATAAACTCATCAACGAATGCATCGTAACGGTCGAAGTCGTTGATGTCTGTTTCACAGCTGATTTCAAAACCTAGGATTGCGAATTCACCTAGGAATAGCTTTTTGCGTAGACGACGATTTTTGTTATCGATTTTATCTAGTTTCATGATTATCTCTCGTGGATGATTTGAGTACACCTTATACCCCCAAAACAGGCTTTGCCCAAGCAAAATTGGGAGTTCATAGAATAGATGGGTGCTTTATAACATTTTCTAAACACAAAGTTCATAAAGATGGACTACTTCTGTCACTTTTCTCTTCCAAACTTCCTCTCGCTTGATAATTAACAAACTTATAATTCAACCTAACACTGGGAAAGCAACACCATGAGTAAGGAAACCTTCGACGCGACGCGTTACAACCAGAGTAATAACAAGCCTTTTGAAGAAGTACTGGAAGCGAGCCTATCTCGACGCAGTATCCTAAAAGGTGGCCTAGGTATCAGTGCGATGACCGCTTTTGGTGCGTTTGGCTTATCTGGGTGCAACGATTCTAGCTCTGGCACTTCAGCTGGCAATGGGTCTAACGTGTCTAGCGCAGTATTGAATTTTGATTCTATTCCGGGCTCTCTGACGGATGCAGTTTCGATTCCGCAAGGTTATGTCGCACAAGTTTTGGTACCTTGGGGCACACCTCTAAATGCACAAGGTAATGCTTGGAAAGACGATGGCAGCAATACGAGTGCTGATCAGCTCAATGCGCTTGGTATGCATCATGACGGCATGCATTTCTTCTCACTAAATGACAGTGATACTGATGGCTTGTTGTGTATTAACCACGAGTACATTGATACTTCAGCATTGCATCCTAGCGGTCCAACCGTTGTGGGCGGTGTGCGTACTATTGTCGACGAAGTTCGTAAAGAAATTAACGCGCACGGTGTATCCGTGGTTCGCGTTCAACTTGAAGACAACATGTGGAAGCTGGTGGATACCGATCCACTAAACCGCCGTTACACTGGCGCGACAGTTATGGACTTATCTGGTCCTGTGGCAAATACAGAATTGGCTGTGACTCGCTTCTCTCAAGATGGCAGCCAAGCACGTGGCACACTGAACAACTGTGGTAATGGTTTCTCGCCTTGGGGTACGTACCTAACGTGTGAAGAGAACTGGCCGGGTTACTTCGTCAATGCAGGTGTTCGCACTGAAGAGCAAGATCGTATTGGTGTAGATGATGAACGAACTCGCTACTTATGGGAAACGTTGGCGGGCAACGCTGAAGAACGCTTGGACGAGTTTACGCGCTTCAATGTTGAGCCTACGGGCGCAAGTGCATTAGATGATTACCGTAATGAAGCGAACGGACATGGTTACATCGTTGAGATCGACCCTTACACGCAAAACTCACGCGCGAAGAAGCGTACGGCACTAGGTCGCTTCCGTCACGAAGGTTGTACTTTCGGTAAGCTTGAAGAAGGTAAGCCTGTGGTCTTTTACTCTGGCCACGACTCTCGCTTTGAGTACCTATACAAATTTGAATCTGCAGCAGCGTGGGACCCAGCAGATGCTAATCCAGCAAACCGTTTGGCGACGGGCGATAAGTACATGGATGAAGGCACACTGTATGTGGCGCGCTTCAACGAAGACAGCTCTGGTACTTGGTTGCCACTGACACTAGATAGCACGACAGTTTCTGGTGGCACTTTGGCAGATAGCTTCAATTCGTTGGCAGAAATCATCCTGAATACGGCGGGCGCAGCCGACCTTGTTGGTGCGACGCCAATGGATCGCCCAGAGTGGTGTACCGTGGATCCATTCACAGGCTCGGTTTACCTGACGCTAACGAACAACACCAAGCGCACAGAGGAAACTAACCCTGCAAACCCACGTTTGAACAACAAGTTTGGTCATGTAATTCGCTGGGACGAAGGCGAAGCGGCAACAGACTTCACGTGGGATATCTTCGTGTTTGGTTCTCCAGCAAATGGCGATGCGGACACTAACCGTTCGAGCTTGACCGAGCTTAACCAATTTGCGAGCCCGGATGGCTTAGCGTTTGATCCTCGTGGCATTCTGTGGATTCAAACGGATAACGGTGCAGATGAAGTGACGTCTTACACTAATGACCAAATGCTTGCGGTTGTACCTTCAAAGCTGACGGATGAAAACGGCACACAAGAAGTGATCGGCGCAGAAAACCAAGCTGAGTTGAAGCGTTTCTTTGTTGGTCCTAACGGCTGTGAAGTGACGGGCTTTACCATCAGCCCCGATTACAAGTCTTTGTTCGTAAACATTCAGCACCCAGGTAACTGGCCTTATAGCGACAATGCTGCGGAAGAGACACCAGCGGGGATGACACTGCGTCCACGTGCAGCAACGGTGGTGATTCGCCGTGAAGACGGTGGTGAAATTGGTGTTTAACCAATAGGTCATATGACTGAAAATCGGGAATAAGAAAAGCCCTGCGTTTGCAGGGCTTTGTTGTTTCTGATGAGTTGCTTACTAAGGCTAGCTTTTTAGAGAACCGCCTGCAGTGCGAATCACATCTTGATACCAGAAGAAGCTCTTCTTACGTTTACGCTCTAACGTACCTTGGCCATCGTTGTGGCGATCAACGTAGATGTAACCGTAACGTTTGCTCATCTCAGCGGTTGAGTTTGCGACCAAATCGATTGGTCCCCAGCTCGTGAAGCCCATCAACTCAACACCATCAAGAATCGCTTCGTGTGCTTGCACAAGGTGGTCGTTCAAATAAGCGATGCGGTAATCATCTTGAATCTCGCCGTTTTCGTCGATTTCATCACGTGCACCTAAGCCGTTTTCTACGACGAATAGTGGCTTTTGGTAGCGATCGTGTAGGAAATTAAGCAGAACGCGTAGACCTTTTGGATCGATCAACCAACCCCATTGGCTCTTCTCAAGATACGGGTTTGGCACGCTATCGACGATGTTACCTACTTCTTTCTGTTTCGGATCCGCACTTGCACAGCCACTTGCGTAGTAGCTGAATGAGATGAAATCGACACTTGCTGATGCGATCTCTTCTAAGTCGCCCGCTTCCATCTCGATTTCAATGCCATTTTCGCGGAAGTAACGCTTCATGTAGCCTGGGTACTGACCACGAGTTTGTACATCACCGAAGAACAACCATTTGTTGTTTTCGTGCATTGCTGCCAGCACGTCATCAGGGTTACAGGTGTATGGGTAGTTGAGCGCGCCAAGCAGCATGTTGCCAATCTTGCCGTTTGGTACGATTTGCTGACACAGTTTTACCGCTTTCGCATTTGCCACTAGCTGGTGGTGAATCGCTTGGTAAATCTCTTGTTCATTGGCGTCTTCCTGCAAGCCGACACCGGTAAATGGTGCGTGCAGAGACATGTTGATTTCGTTGAACGTTAACCACAGCTTCACTTTGTCTTTGTAGCGTTCAAGCACGGTGCGAGCATAACGCTCGAAGAATTCGATCACGCGACGATCGCCCCAACCACCGTAGTTCTCGACCAGTGCGTAAGGCATTTCGTAGTGAGATAAGGTTACGAAAGGTTGGATATCGTGCTCCGCCAGTTCATCAAAAATTTTATCGTAGAACGCCAAACCTTCTTCGTTCGGTTCAAGTTCGTCGCCGTTCGGGAAGATGCGGCTCCATGCCAAAGACAGACGCAGGCAGTTAAAGCCCATCTCTTTGAATAGCGCAATGTCTTCTGGGTAGCGATTGTAGAAGTCGATCGCCACGTCTTTGATACCCGGCGTACGTTCTTCACGGGTTTGATGCGGACTCAAAATACCGTTTGGCAGCATGTCTGATGTCGATAACCCTTTACCCCCAAGGTTGTACGACCCTTCTACTTGGTTTGCAGCAATAGCACCGCCCCAAAGAAAATGTTCAGGAAACGTAATCATGTTTCTCACTCTTTATTGTTTTGCAGTATGTGTTTTCTGTGTTTGAGAATAGTGTAGGTCAAGGTGGGATTCTTGTATCGAGATCGTGTTTTTCTCAGTCCTTGGGGAGAATTGAAACAATTGAACGCATTTTGAGCAAGAAGCTCCAACATCGAATTGCGAGTTGGAGCGACATGATTAAAACGTAAAGGCTAGATTTGCAGCGGCACCAAACTGGTTGTCGCCAGCATATGATCCCGCTAGATCAATACTGAATACATCAAAAGGGCTAATACCCAGCCCCCCAGTGATGGAGTCTTCCAAATTATCTTCAAGATCGAGTTCATAACCGGCCCGGATTTGCGCCCAACCCCAAGCATTACCTTCGAGGCCTAGGCGGATAAATTGAGTATCATCTTCCAACTCTCGAAAACGTTTTTGCTTGGTAAGATCAGTATCTAGACTGAAGGTGATGTAGTCACCCACGTAGCCTAAACCTAATGTAGCTTGTGGTGTTAACTCATAAGTGTAATCACCAATTTCAGTCTTTATCTCTTGTTCAAAAATATCTTTGATAGACAAACCTGCACGAAACTTGTCTAGATACCACGCAACCCCTAAGTCTAGATTAAACACATCTTTAGACACTTCGCTTTTGTCATAGTCGTCAATATCGAAGTCATCCAACGAGGTTCGTTGAGTGTAAGTTCGGAGTTGTTGGTACTTAGGGCTTATTCCGATAGCCACATTCTGATGGAGAAAAGAAAAATTTCGCGCAAAAGACAACCCGTACTCAATATTGCCAAATGCAGCGAGGTTTACCTTTGAGTCAAGGTATCGCTCTAGTGTGTTGTCAGAGTCTGCAATATCCGGCTGAGCAAGAATCTCGACGTAACCGGAACTGAACAAATTTACCGATACATGCTGGGTAGGGACTGCAATAGCGAAGCCTATTCCACCGTTCATAACCACGGGCACACTTTGACTTAATTGGTCTAGAAGCTGGTTAATGTGGGCTTCTTCTTCGGGAGTAGGGAAACCATGTAAGCTTTCATATACGTCTTGCACATCTTCCACGGTTGATAATGCGTCGTCTTTGTCATTGATGTTGACTCCGACTGCTGGAATTAGCAGTCCTATGTCGTCGTTTTCTCTATACAAAGCGCCTAATGCGGGGTTGTGGAAGGGGGCCGTCAAATAGTCAGCTGATACGACTCCGGTATTACCCATGCCATGACTGCGGGCATCAGCAACATAGGGAGCGGCAAGTAATTGGGTGGAAATTGTTAAGGCAGTAAAAGTCGTAAATAAGATTGTTTTTCTCATAGCATTTCCATTGCTTGAAAACAGACTAAGTCTGTTTGGTGATGTTACGTATGAGGAGTAAACTGCATTTTTAATGAACAAGTGGTTGCTTATTCAACAATCTTAAGCGTAGATTAGGCGGTAAATTTTAGAAAGTGATGTTTTTTAATAAGAGGAGTTGATTGAAGTAGAGGATTATTTGGATATTTGAAACCTGAGGGAAAAAGTCATTCCACCTTCGGCATTTGTTTTTGCCGCAATATTTCCGTTCATATCACGCATATTGTTGGCCGTAATCGCTAAACCCAGCCCTAGCCCCTCACCAATTTTCTTTGAGGTTTGGAAGGGTTCAAACATCGATTCGAGCATCTCATCTGAGACGCCGCAGCCATTGTCACTCACCGTTAGTTCTACCTGATTTGCCGTTGGGTTGACGATCAAGTTGAGCTGAGGATTAGTGGTGTTGCCCATCGCATCCAATGCGTTCGATACAAGGTTGCCAAGCACCTGCAGCAGTCGTTGCTCTTCTCCCATGATCTTGGTTAAATTTCGAGGAACACGGACCCGTACATCCACCTTGTCTAGTTGAGATTGGTAAACACGCAATGTTTCTTCGAGTGCAGAGGTAAGGGAAATCGCTTGTAAACGTTCTGGTTTGTTGTAAGCGAACGTTTTTAGCTGACTGGTCATGCTTGCCATGCGATCAATCAGTTTCTGTACCAAGACGTTATTGGCTTTCATCATGTCGGTTTCACCGCGTTCAGCCAATAGCTCATTAGTGGTGAGCAGAGTACGCAAGCCCGTTAGCGGCTGATTAAGTTCATGAGTGATCGCGCTCGACATGCGACCTAAGGCTGCCATTTTGCTCGATTCAATTAACTGGTTTTGTGCTTCTTTTAGCGCTTGAGTTCGCTCTTCTATACGTTGTGCCAGTTCTTGGTTAACCTGTTGCAATGATTGCTCGGCTTTTTTCCGCTTACTGATGTCTATGATCGTTGCAAGAAAATACTGCTCGCCATGCCAAGGGAAACTGGTCAGGGAGAACAGAACAGGGAAGACGCTGCCATCACTCCTTTTGGCGATGGTTTCGACCGTGCTGATCTCTGCTAGCTCTTTATGTTTAGGTAGATCTTTAAGTAACTTGAGAGTGGTTGAATTTGGGTTACCGGCATCAAATAGCTCCCAAGCAAAAGTGTGTCGATTAACACTCTCTGGCAAACAAAACAAACGCTTCGCCATCGGGTTGAGGTCAAACAGTTGCCCTTGTTCGTCAAGCAATAACAAACCGACGTGAGTCTTATTGATCATTTGCTTCAAGCGGCGTTGGGACTCTTCCAAAAGGGCTTGAATCCGTTGTTGGTTGATGTGTTTTTGGCGACGTTGCAAGCCAATGATGACAAGCAAGACGATCAATAGGAGCAGTGCCGCTACGCTCCAACCAATCACATTGATAGTTTGTTGAATCGGTTTGGAAGGGGTGAGGTAACTGACGTACCAGTTCAAGTCATCCAGCTTCACGGTGTGCGCAAAATAGCGTTGATGGTTGAGTGTCCATGCTCTGATATTGGTGTTGTCGTATAAGCGCTGAGTTTCTAACTGGACTGTGTTGTTCGGTTCGTTAAACCAGTCTGCGTTATAGACTGGGCTGCTCGATAGGAAGAAACGCTGCTGGCGATTTTGCAATGTGATGATGTCTTGACTGGTAATGGTTTGCTCAGTCAATAGGCTCAGGTTGATTTGTACTACCACAATGCCAGCGATATCTAAGCCGTCATAGATAGGAGCGGCCAAATAATACAGTGGGCTGGAGCCTTTGGTTTTGTTCACCAAGGAGACACCGCCGCCTTGGTTGTGAATTTGTTCCACAATCGCTTTTCGGTCAGACAGGCTGAAGCGCTCTTCGATTAAACTCGACACCAATACCTCACCAGAGTTAGACAGGATCAGCCAACCTTCTGTGTTAGCGGCTTTATCCAGTTGAGTCAATTGGGTTTGTAGCGGCTCGTAATAAGTTAGATTCCCTTTTACAAACGCGATGGTTTCCGGGTTATTGGTAACAAGGTAAGGCAGGTGATAGAAGCGTTTAAGAGCTCGGCGAACTTCACCGATATAGTCGAGCAACTTTTGTTGAGCTTCGTTTTGAGTCTCGACACTCAACCATTGACGAGCAACCTCTCGACTGGCGATATAGCAAGACAAAATCAGCATGGATGCAAGTGCGACTACAAGCCATGTTTTGCCAATTCTTCTGCGCTGCATACCGACCCCATACTGGTATTGATCTTTTTTCGACTATGAAAGAGTGCGCCTAACTGGTTGGATGTTAAAGACTTGTAAGCAAGAAGTGAGATCTAGCTCCTTTTCTCCACAGTGGTTTTTGCTACCGTTAGCACACCACGATGAATTCCTATACTTATAAATCAGGCAGTAACGTATGGCTTTTAACGACTCCCCTAAAATTGCACTTATCGAAGACGACGACATTGTTCGTCAGGCAACCAGCCAATGGTTACAGCTGGCGGGATTTGATGTATCGGCATTCAGTCTGGGGGAAGAGGGCAAAGCCGCCATTCTTAGCCAAGAATTTGATGCCATTGTGAGTGATGTTCGCCTACCAGACATCGACGGTTTATCGATACTAGAAAGCCTGATTGCCAACCATATTCAAACCCCGATTATTTTGATCACTGGCCACGGTGATGTCGATATGGCCGTTGGTGCCTTACAACGCGGTGCGTTTGATTTTATTGAGAAGCCTTTCCAGCCAGAGCGTCTATCTCAACGCGTGACTGAGGCCGTTGAGAGTTATCGCGCACAAACTTCTACTCAAGATCGTCAAGAGTATCTTTCTAGCATTAGCGGCTTAGAAGAAGTGTTGGTTGGGCGAAGTAAAGTGATGCAAAAACTAAGGGAGCAAGTTGCCAAACTAGCGCGAATTGATACTAACGTGATCATTTATGGTGAAACAGGTTGTGGTAAAGAGCTGGTGGCCACCAGTTTGCATAATGAGAGCCAACGGAGAGCCCATCACTTTGTGCCCATTAACTGTGGTGCAATTCCTGAAACACTGTTCGAGAGCGAATTATTTGGCCATGAAGCTGGCGCATTTACCGGCGCGGCCAAAAAGCGCATTGGTAAGCTTGAATACGCAGATAAGGGCACCTTGTTTTTTGATGAAGTAGAAAGCATGCCCCTTTCAATGCAAGTGAAAGTATTGCGCGCTCTTCAAGAACACACCATAGAGCGAGTAGGTGGCAACCAACAAATCTCTGTTGATTTACGGGTGATCGCCGCTGCGAAAGAAGATCTCAATGATCATGATGAGTTTCGTCAGGATTTATATTATCGCCTTAATGTGGCGCAGATCTATCTACCGCCACTGAGAGAGCGTGAAGAAGACGCATTGATCTTATTCGAACATTTCACATTGAAGAACAACCCAAACTGCCGACCTGTGAGTGAAGCCGATAGAAAAGCCATTCTTGCTTATGCGTGGCCGGGCAATGTGCGGGAACTAAGAAACGTGGCCATAAGGTTCGCGTTAGACAACACCATTTCGGTTATGGAAATTCTCTCTAGTCGCCCTTCCTCGACAAACGAAGAGACACATGCAGGGGTGCCGTTGGTGATTCAGCTGCATAATTTTGAACGCAAGGTGCTGCATGATTCGTTAGTTCGAAACCAAGGAAGAATTACGGATGTGATGGTCGAATTAGATTTACCACGCCGAACCCTCAACCAAAAGATGCAGAAGTTTGGGTTGAATCGCTCTGATTACACATAGAAAAAACGGCTTCACTTAGGAAGCCGTTTTTTGTTGAGGTACTTATTTGTTAAGGTACTCGCCAATTTAGGCTTGGTTTGCCAATTCGGCGCGTTGTTGGCTTGCCTTGCGGGTAAATACTACGCCCACAACCACCATAGCGATCGTCGGAACAATCCAACTTGCAAAGTAGTGGTACAGCGGCATATTGCTGTCTAACCATTGGTTTGCCGCTTCTGGCATGTAACCTAGGATGTGCAGCGCATCAACGCAACCAAACACTAGAGCAGTGAACGCCGTCGCTACCACCATGAACTGTGACATCTTGTTGCGCACTGGTGCCATGATCATCAATGCAATCGCCACTGGGTGAAGCACCACAACCGCAGGCAATGTGATAGCCAATAGTTGCTCCAGACCTACGTTAGCAATCAAACCTGCCAACACCATGGTCGTAATAACGCAGCCTTTGTAGTTCACTTTGCTGAAAGTGTTGTCGTAAAACTCACTACCTGCTGTGGTTACGCCGATAGCAGTAGTCAAACAAGCCAATACCATTACGGCACCTAGCAATAGTGAACCAAACGCACCAAAGTGGTTGAAGGTGAACGCCGTTAGGATATCGCCACCGTTACTGAATTCAGAACCTAAGTATGAGCTCGTCGAGCCAATGTAAGCCAATGAGATGTAAACAAATGCCATCGCAACCGCGTACATCAAAGCGGCGATTAGCGTGTATTTTGCGGTGGCTTTCGGACAATCTACCCCCATGCTGCGAATCGCACGGAAAATAATCCAACCAAAACCGATAGAGCCTAGCGCGTCCATTGTCATGTAGCCTTGGGTTAAGCCTTCAGCAAATGCGCCAGATACGTATGGACCTGTTGCTGTGGTTAGTTCGCCAGCAGGGTAAACCAATGCGGTCACAGACATGATCACCAAGATAGCCATCAAAGCAGGAGTTAAGATCTTACCTAGGTTGTCGACCAACTTACCCGGATATAGGGCGAATAAAATGGTGATAACGCAGAAGGCAACAGTGAAAGGCACCAAAGCGGCATCACCAAACATTGGTGCAAAGCTAAATTGGTAAGCCACAGTAATCGCGCGTGGAATCACAAACGCAGGGCCAATCACGATAAACACCATCACCCAAAAACTGGTTGCCAAAGGTTTAGGTAGGGCTGTGGTTAGTTTGTCTGAACCGTTAACGATAGCCACCATTACTAGTGCCATTGCAGGCAGACCTACGCCCGTCAAGAGGAAGCCAGACATCCCGCTCAGAAAGTTTTCACCTGCTTGATAACCCAAAAATGGAGGGAAGATCAGGTTACCCGCGCCTAAGTACATGGCGAAAGTCATGAAGCCCAAAGCGGCGATATTGCGTGCGCTTAACATTGTTATTCCTCTTATGTTTCGCTTGGAAGAAACTGAAAGGAATGGGAGGAGTATGTGGTGTTCCCGTCAGCTTCTTCTCAAGCTGACAGAAAGTTTAGATATAGCCTGTCAGCTCTGAATCAGTTCCAGAGAGAGCAGGAGGATCGCAGCAGCAACGCCAGATGGGCGTTTTAAAGCGAATTGTGATTGCGCAGTTGCTGACATGGATGATCCTTAATGACGAAAAAATACCAAGGAATACGTTTGCCTTGGCGTGTTGTTACCCTAACGAACATGGGGCCATTGGCACAACCCCGAAGAAGAAAATAAGTTGATACGGTCAATGTTTGTTTCTGAACTGGTGGATCGAACTGGTTTTTAAATTCAAAATCAGAATAAATGACTTTTCATTTCTGTAACATTGCTTGTTTTGCTGTATTTTTGCGCTATTTGTAGTCATTTAGGCTGCAAATCTCCGCCGATAAAGTGAGCAGTTTAGAATGATGCGCTTTTTCTTCTTATTGTTAAGACGCTTTAGCTCCGGTTCAGCCCAAGATCTCATCGGCAAGATATTGCTCATCGGCAAACGGAGCATTTTTTCATTCCAGATCACATTTCATTAACCTTTTGCTGTGTAGTTGCACAAATTTATCCTCAGAAATAGGCAATATCTTGCTTATTGCTTTGTTATCAAATCAGCATGATTTTGCTCATTTATATCGGGTCTTGATCTTTATCTCAATAAATACAATAGCTTAAAAGTTGGCATTTCTATTGCTCTAGGCTATTTGTTGTTAATCAAGGTTTAATGCCTTGTAAATTCAAATCGTGAAACGACTACACGGAGAGTAATAATGAAAATGAATAAGCTGGTAAAAGCTTTAGCTGTCGCTGTGACTTCTTTTGGTATTGCTGCTAATGCAGTAGCGGAAGAGCGTAGCTACATTCTTGCAACGGCATCGACAGGCGGAACTTACTACCCTGTGGGCGTAGCACTGGCGACATTAAGTAAAGTGAAATTGGCACCTAAACATCACTTCTCACTTTCTGCTATTAGCTCTGCTGGATCTGGTGAAAACGTCAAACTACTGAACGAAAACGAAGCCCAGTTCGCGATTCTGCAGGGCTTATACGGTGCGTGGGCTTGGTCTGGCGAAGGCCCTTATGAGAAGAGCGGTCGCCAAGAGCAGCTGCGCTCAGTCTCTATGCTGTGGCAAAACGTTGAGCACTTTATTGTTCGCTCTGACCTAGCAAAAACGGGTACGGTGACTGACCTGAATAATCTAGATGGTAAGAAGTTCTCTATCGGTAAGAAAAACTCTGGTACAGAGAATTCTGGTCGTCAAATCATGAAAGGTCTGAATGTCGACCCAGATAAATTCAATCTAGCCTACATGGGCTACGGCGGTAGCGCGAGTGCGCTTCAAAACGGCACTATTGACGGCATGAACACGCCTGCGGGTGTCCCCGTTGGGGCGGTCACTCAAGCTTTTGCTGCGCTAGGTAAAGACATCTCGATTCTTTCGTTTACAGACGAACAAATCAAAGAGGCGAATGGCCACTATAACCTTTGGACGAAATACGAGATCCCAGCCAACACCTACCCAGGTCTGGACAAGCCGATCACGACTATCGCACAGCCAAACTTCTTGGCCGTTCGTGAAGACATCTCGGAAGAAGACGTATACCAGCTAACCAAAGCAATATACGAGAACTTGCCATTCCTACAAGGCATCCACAAAGCAACCAAAGCAATGGCAATGGAAAAAGCAATTGCTGGCTTGCCTGTACCTCTTCACCCAGGTGCAGCGCGTTACTACAAAGAAATGGGCATCGAAATCCCATCAGACCTAATGGCGAAATAACGTCAGCTCGCCCCGAGCGTTGGCTTGGGGTATTTAATCCCTACAAACGATTTAAAACGAAAAAAGCCGCTAGAGCTTGGAGTATAAGATGAGCGACTCAATAGAGAAGGAATTGCAGAAGTTTGAGCTGCCCACGCGCACAGACTTTCCGTGGGTAACGACCACAATTACAGTGTTTGCCGTGGTGCTATCTGTTTTGCACATTTGGTTTAATACCTTATCGACGTTACCGGAGTTATGGATTTCTGCCACTCACTTTGCTGGTTTTGCAGTAATTTGTGCGCTTTGGTACCCGGCCCATATCTCTCTCAAGCAGAGTAAGATTGCACTGGGCGTTGATGTGTTGATTGCCTTGGGGGCCGTCGCGTGCTTGCTCTACATTCCTTATGCCGAAGACGCGCTGTACGAACGCGGTGTGAAGTTCGTGACCAGCGATTGGGTGTTCGCCATCTTGGCCATCTTGATTGTTATCGAACTGATTCGACGTACTATGGGCTGGTTTATTCCAGTGCTGATTGTGGTGTGTTTAAGCTACGTTGTGCTTTGGGGTAAGTGGGCAACCGGTATTTTCCACTTCCCGGGTTTGAGTATGGAAACTTTACTTTACCGCAGTTTCTATTCTTCAGAGGGCATGTTCGGTTCTATTTCACGCATCAGTTGGACTTTTGTATTCATGTTCATTCTGTTCGGTGCGTTTCTTGTTCGCTCTGGCGTCGGCGATTACATCATCAATGTGGCACGTGCGGCGGCAGGCAAAATCATTGGCGGTCCCGGTTTTATCGCGGTAATTGGCTCGGGTTTGATGGGCTCTGTATCGGGCTCTAGCGTAGCAAATACGGTTTCAACCGGTGTTATCAGTATTCCTTTGATGCAAAAAGCGGGGTTCCCTTCGCGCTTTGCTGCGGGCGTTGAAGCGGCGGCCTCGACAGGTGGTCAGTTGATGCCACCAGTGATGGGGGCGGGTGCTTTCATCATGGCGTCTTACACGCAAATTCCTTATGTTGATATCATCGCGGTTTCTTTCATTCCAGCTCTTATCTACTTCTTGTCTGTGGCGTTCTTTGTGCGTATCGAAGCTAAACGCAGCGGTGTTCAGAAGATCACGACCAGTGATGAATCTCTACTTAAAGTCGTAGTCAGCGGCTGGCACAACCTTATCCCACTGGCTGTATTGGTTACTCTTTTGGTCCAAGGCTTTACGCCAACTTACGCGGCGGGTCTATCGATCATTTCTGTTGTGGTGGCTTCTTGGTTCTCAAAAGATCACAAAATGGGACCAAAAGCGATCATCGAAGCGCTTTCGCAAGGTGCGAAAAACATGGCGACAACCGCCGTATTGCTTGTGGGTATTGGTTTGGTGGTCAACGTGATCAGCACCACGGGCATCGGTAACACGTTCTCATTGATGATCGACGGCTGGGCGAATGGCGACTTGTTCATTATGATCGTTCTTATTGCGCTCGCCTCTCTGGTATTGGGCATGGGTTTACCAGTAACGGCGGCTTACATTGTTTTGGGTACACTATCTGCTCCTGCGCTGTACAAGTTGATTGCGGAAAACCAATTGCTTGAATTAATGGTGTCGGGTCAATTGCCAGAGCAAGCAAAAGCCATCTTTATGTTGGCGGCGCCAGAAAAGCTGGAACTGCTTAATGCACCAATGGCGTTGGAAACCGCGAAAGAAATGGTGGCGCTAGTACCTGCGGACTTTATGGAAACCCTATTAGAGCAAAGTTTGGGTATGGAAGCGGTAGGTTTAGCACTGCTGGCTGCTCACCTCATCATCTTCTGGTTATCGCAAGACAGTAACGTAACACCACCAGTGTGTTTGACCGCTTTTGCAGCAGCAACCATTGCAAAAACACCACCGATGCGCACCGGTTTGATGGCGTGGAAAATCGCCAAAGGTTTGTATCTTGTGCCGCTACTTATTGCCTACACAGGCTTAGTCAGTTGGGATGTGACGTCGGTGATTACCGTGGGCTTCTTTGCCATCATAGGTACCTATGCATTGATTGGTGCGATTGAAGGCTACTTGGAAGGTCCACTAAACATTCTGATGCGTCTTGTGTTGATTGTGGTGGGTACATTGCTTGTTTGGCACGACATCCCAATGTTGGTTCGTGTAGCAAGCTGCGCAGTATTTGTCGCGATTTTTATTTACAGTGGTCGTAAGTTCAAATTGCAACAATCTCAACTATCGGTTTTATAAGAGGTCGTATGAAATCAGTCTATGACTACATCATTGTTGGTGGCGGTATCGTTGGTGTGTCGACAGCATGGCAACTGCAGCAACGTCACCCAGACAAATCCATTTTATTGGTTGAGAAAGAGTCCGGTTTTGCCAAGCACCAAACCGGACACAATAGCGGCGTGATTCATGCCGGGGTGTACTACGCACCGGGCAGCTTAAAGGCAGATTTTTGTAAGCGAGGGGTAGAGCGAACCATTTCGTTCTGCGCCGAGCACGATATTCCGGTGGAGAACTGTGGCAAGTTACTGGTTGCTACCAATGAGCAAGAAGTCGAACGTATGAATGCCCTCTATGAGCGCTGCCATGTCAACGGCATCGACGTAAAGCTACTCGATGAAGTTCAACTCAAGCTGGCTGAGCCAAACATCACAGGCTTGGGCGCGATTTATGTCAAAACCACCAGTATTGTCGATTATCGTTTGGTCACTGAGCAGATGGCGGAAGAGTTCCAAAAGCTCGGTGGTCAAATCAGCCTGAGAACCAAAGTAGTGGCTGCCGAAGAGAAGGATGAAGAAGTCCAACTTACCTGCATTTCAGACGGTCAAACCATGCAGCTCAATACCAAGTTCTTGGTTACTTGCAGTGGCTTGATGGCGGATCGCATGACTAAGATGATGGGTATTCTAACCGATTTCCAAATCATCCCTTATCGCGGCGAATACTACCGTTTGGATAGTAAGCACGACCAAGTCGTGAATCATCTTATTTACCCAATCCCAGATCCTGATTTGCCTTTTTTGGGTGTCCACCTCACTCGTATGATTGATGGTAGTGTGACCGTTGGTCCAAATGCGGTGCAAGGCTGGAAGCGAGAAGGGTACGACAAGGTTAACTTCAGCCTGCAAGATACCATGCAAATGCTCAGTTTCTCCGGCTTTTGGAAGGTGACACAAAAGCATCTAAAAACCGGACTGGATGAGTTTAAGAACTCGTGGTGGAAGCCGGGCTATCTGAAATTGGTCAACAAATATTGCCCAAGCATCAAGGTAGACGATCTCAAACCATATCCTGCGGGTATTCGTGCGCAAGCAGTGTTATCCGATGGAACCTTGGTTCATGACTTCTTGTTTGCCGAGAGCGCAAGAAGCCTGCACGTTTGCAACGCCCCCTCTCCTGCAGCGACATCTGCAATGCCGATTGGGGAGTACATTTGCGATAAAGTGAATGAGAAGATAGAGGCGAAAACGGTATAAAACAAAGGCGACGTAACTGTCGCCTTTGCTGTATTTGGAAGAGCCTTTATGACTCGCCTTCTTTAGGGCAAAGTTCGCCTTTCTTGGCGTGTCTTTCAATCATGTAATCGCCTCGGGCACTGTGCAAAACAATCGCATTCCACACTTGCCCGTCTTTGAGTTCAAACTCCATCGCATAGTGTATGCCGCCGACGACTTGGGTTCTCACATCATTGATTTGTTTTAGCTTATCCGTGGCATTCATTTGATACAAAATCATACTGAGAGAACGCTCTGCATCAGGGGTGACTTTCGCTACTTGCCACCCTCCTGGAACGCCACCTTGTGCGCCGCATATCGCTTGCATTTTCTTTTTCAAAGCCGGTGACATTTGTTTGTCGACTGCTGTTGCGCTGTTGGCGAATGGAAGCGCGGTAATCGCCACAATGGTCGTCCACATCATCCTTAACTTCATAAATTCACTCCGTTGTTTTGTTATTGATTGAGTATAAGCACGACTTTCACGGTTTACATAATTGCAAGGAATTACGGTTCAACTTGTAGGTACGGAACAGAAGAGTGAAAAGAGTAAAAAAAGATCGCTTTTGAGTGGCACTCGTAACACTTCTAGAGGAGGAGACGTTATGAGTCTGAAGCAATATTTTGAGAAGGTCTCACCAAAGTTTGAACCGAGAGGCCAATACCAAAAGTTCTACCCACTTTTTGAAGCTGTCGAAACCCTTTTTTACACGCCAGGTAAAGTGAATCGCGGCGCTACTCACGTTCGAGACAGCATCGATTTAAAGCGGATCATGATTATGGTGTGGCTAGCCGTTTTCCCTGCGATGTTTTGGGGGATGTACAACATAGGGCAGCAATCCAGTGACGCGTTGCTCTATGGCCTTGACCAAGCGGCAGCGCAGCAAGCTATTGATGCCTCTTGGGGGCTAAGCTGGGTTTGGGGTTCGGTAGAAGCCGCGAGCCAAGCAGGTTGGGCAAGCAAAATGCTTGTTGGCGCGACCTATTTTCTGCCTGTCTACGCGACGGTATTCATCGTTGGTGGTTTTTGGGAAGTTCTGTTTGCCATCGTCCGCAAACATGAAGTGAATGAAGGCTTCTTCGTGAGCTCCATTTTGTTCTCATTGATTCTGCCGCCAACCATTCCACTGTGGCAAGCCGCCTTAGGTATCACTTTTGGTATTGTGGTAGCGAAAGAAATCTTTGGTGGCACGGGGCGAAACTTCTTAAACCCGGCATTAGCAGGGCGAGCCTTCTTGTACTTCGCTTATCCCGCTAACATGTCTGGCGGTGCTGTTTGGGTTGCGGCAGATGGTTACTCTGGCGCTACACCGCTGAGCCAATGGTATGAAGGTGGTCAGAGTGCCTTGACGAACAACATGACGGGGCAGCCTATCTCGTGGATGGACGCGTTTGTTGGCAATCTGCCCGGTTCGATGGGGGAAGTCTCGACCTTACTTATTGCGCTCACCGGTCTAGTGCTGATCTTCATGAAGATCGCTTCGTGGCGAATTGTTGCAGGGGTCTTTGTTGGCTTAGCCGTAACTTCGCTACTGCTTAATGCGATTGGATCGAATACAAATCCCATGTTCTCTATGCCGTTCTACTGGCACTTCGTGATCGGTGGTGTTGCGTTTGGTACCTTCTTTATGGCGACAGACCCAGTATCCGCTGCGTTTACTAATGGTGGTAAGTGGGCTTACGGTATCTTGATTGGTGTGATGACGATATTTATCCGTGTACTCAACCCAGCCTATCCGGAAGGCATTATGTTAGCGATTCTGTTTGCCAACTTGTTTGCTCCTTTGTTCGACTACATGGTCAAAGAGAACAACATCAAACGCAGAATGAAAAGGGTGAGACCTTCGTAAAATGAGGTAAGCTTCACTGAAATTTGATTGAAAACTGCACTATATTGAAAAGGTCAGAGACATGGGGTTTCTGGCTTTTCTTTTTATCAGGAGGACGAAGACGATGAGAATTAAGGATATTCTCGATAGCCGTTTGGTGCTGTCGTTCTGGTACAACCTAGACTACTGCTTGTCTCTTCTTAGTAAAATCTCTGCGCGTTAATTTCCTCAATGCTCCCGCATTGAAAAGCAATTTATCAGTTTGTTTTTAATCTTACGCTTAAATGCGTAGGGTCATGCGTATAAGGAAATTAACAATGAAACGTATCCCAGAACCGTTCCGTATCAAAATGGTTGAGCCAATCAAAATGACGACCTTGGCTGACCGAGAAGTTGCCCTTAAGCAAGCGGGCTTTAACCCATTTCTTCTTCGTAGTGATGATGTTTATATCGACCTGCTGACCGACTCTGGCACTGGTGCTATGAGTGACAATCAGTGGGCCGGCATCATGATGGGTGATGAGTCTTATGCGGGGAGTCGCAACTACTACAACTTGTGTGATGCGGTAGAGCACTTTTTTGGTTACAAGCTCACAGTGCCAGCACACCAAGGCCGTGGCGCGGAGCAAATCTTATTCCCAGCTTTGATTGAGCGTATGCGTCAGGTCCGTGGAGGTGAGACACCAGTGTTCATCTCAAACTACCACTTCGATACTACAGCGGGCCACATTGAACTCAATGGCGGTAAAGCGATTAACGTAGTGACGGAAGAAGCGTTTGATACCACCACGCCATACGACTGGAAGGGTAACTTTGACCTTAATAAGTTGGTGGCAACCATTGAAGAACATGGTTCTCATAACATCTGTGCGATCATCACAACGGTCACGTGTAACAGTTCTGGTGGTCAGCCTGTGTCGATGGAAAACATGCGCAGCGTGTACGAAATCGCAACCAAGTACGACATCCCTGTGGTGATCGATTCGGCTCGCTATTGCGAGAACGCTTACTTTATAAAGCAGCGTGAAGCGGGTTACGAGAACAAGTCGATTCTGGAAATCATCCGTGAGATGTACCAGTTCGGTGATATGCTCACCATGTCTGCGAAGAAAGACCCAATGGTGAACATTGGTGGTATGTGTTGTATTCGCGATCACCAAGAGCTATTCCAAGCGGTACAAACACGATGCGTTCCGATGGAAGGCTTTGTGACTTACGGTGGTATGGCGGGTCGTGATATGGAAGCTTTGGCTCGTGGTCTGTATGAAGGTGCGGATGAGGATTACCTTCACTACCGCATTAGCCAAGTGCAATACTTGGGTGAGCGTCTGCGCGAGGGTGGCATTCCAATCCAATACCCAACAGGTGGTCATGCCGTCTTTGTTGATGCGGCTAAGATTCTGCCACATATCCCACCAGAGCAATTCCCTGCACAAGTGTTGTGTAATGCTTTGTACTTAGAGGCGGGAATTCGAGCGGTAGAGATTGGGTCACTGTTGCTTGGTCGCGATCCGGAAACCGGTGAACAAAAAGCTTCAGAACTTGAGTTGATGCGTTTGACCATTCCACGTCGTGTTTACACCAACGATCACATGGATTACATCGCTGATGCGATCATCGAGTTGAAGAACCGTGCTCATGAACTGAAAGGATTGACGTTTGAATACGAACCACCAGTGCTTCGCCACTTCACAGCTCGTTTCCGCGAACTGGATTGATAACTCTGTGGGTCGCTACTGACATTGATAAACGTTAACTAAGCAAAAAGCCGCGAATCTCGCGGCTTTTTTTGATTCATCTGAGTGTCGTATTACGCCAAATCTAGCGTTATTCGCACAAATTGCTCGTCTTGGTACAGCACCTCGTAATTGAAGGTGTTGCTCGCGTATATACTACCCAGGAACAGAGAGCGTTGACTCATAGGGCCACGGAAAAGCATCGAAATAGGTGCGATTAGGGCGTTATTATCGTCGAAGTGTTGGTTTAAGTTATCAGACAGTACACACAGCAAACAACCGTGTTGGTCGTGAGATAAGTCGACATCTTCAGGACGAGATAGCATTACCGTCGTGCCTAATTTTTTCTCGACTTCGTTGATCAGCAGCAGGTAGCTATCAAGGTGAGGCTGCGGGTTACCAGGTTTATCGGCACCTACACAACGTTCAAGTAAAGCTTCTAAATTGCCATTTTCCCCTTTTGCCTGTTGAGTCAGAGACTTTAATGGCTTTTTAATCAGTTTGTAGCGATTGCTTTTGAGCTTAGGCTTAAGCCACTTTTGCAGTAGATCGTTACGTTCTTTAAGGGGAAGCGTTCGCGATGATGCGTGGATTTTGAAGTGCAGGTGTAATAAGGCGTGCACCGCTAGTTCGCTAAGTAGTTGGTTAGCGTCAGCGGATTGTTTTGCCTGTTTAGAACTTTGCATTACACTCTAAATTCTTTGAAAGAAAGGAATGGTGCCGAGAGAGGGACTCGAACCCTCACACCTAAGGCACTAGCACCTCATGCTAGCGTGTCTACCAATTTCACCATCTCGGCATCATGATGCTCTGAATACACAGAGGCTTCTGAATGAAGCGTTCCAAATTGTATATCCAAAATCCATAGATTGGCGAGAGTAAAATTGCTCATTTTTGGTCTTTGGTGTTCAACTGAACATTTATTGTTCGCTTTTGGCAGTTTTACCATTACTTGTCCTCTCAATACCCCTATTTTCCCTACAAGTATGACCACAAAATGGCATGTTTGCTTAAATAATGAACGCTTGAACGTTTGCGTAAATAAATGTGATGAAACTCTCGTTTTGATGGCTATACTTGCGACCCGTTTAAGCGGGAATTAGGGTTCATTGTTCAGGACCCTTACCCATACAAGCCGTCACATGGAGCGGGATGAGTCGAGAACTCTCCAGCAGTGAATGACCCCACGGACCGGACCAGCTACGTTCAATTGCTTGTATAAGGTAAAAATAAGATGTCGAACTATCCGTTCTTCCTCCAATCTGGATCTGCGAGTGCGCTGTCACTCGATGCGTTGTCCCTTTCTTCTGCCAATGCTTTTGGCGTTCCTTTCTTTTTCAACGTTCAGTAGGTCCGATTCATGAGTGTTCTATTTAGTCTATTTGGTATTGTTGCACTGTTAGGTTGTGCGTTCCTGCTGTCAGAGAGCCGTTCTTCAATCAATTGGAAAACCGTGTCTCGTGCATTGCTGCTTCAGATGGGTTTTGCAGCCTTAGTGCTTTACTTCCCATGGGGACAAGCGGCGCTAGCCAGTTTGAGTAATGGGGTTGCAGGGTTATTAAGTTTTGCCGATGAAGGCATCAAATTCCTCTTCGGTGACCTTGCTTCTACAGGCTTCATCTTCGCGGTTCGCGTTCTTCCTATCATCATCTTCTTCAGCGCTCTTATCTCTGCCCTTTACTACTTGGGCATCATGCAAAAAGTGATTCAATTTATCGGTGGTGCAATCCAAAAATTCTTGGGTACCAGCAAAGCAGAATCACTTGTTGCGACAGGTAACATCTTCCTCTCTCAAGGCGAATCGCCACTTCTTATCCGCCCTTTCTTGCAAAACATGACTCGTTCAGAACTGTTCGCGGTAATGGCTGGTGGTATGGCATCAGTCGCGGGTAGTGTTCTGGGTGGTTATGCAGGTCTAGGTGTAGAGCTTAAGTATCTAATCGCAGCGAGCTTCATGGCTGCTCCTGGTAGCCTTTTGATGGCGAAAATCATCGTGCCAGAGCGTCAAACGCCAAGTGATTACAACAACATCGAGTTGGATAAGTCTGAAGAGAGCAACGTGATCGACGCGCTAGCAAGTGGTGCGATGGGCGGTATGAAAGTCGCGGTTGCGGTAGGTACGATGCTGATCGCGTTCGTGAGTGTGATTGCAATGGTGAACACGGGTCTGGAAAACCTAGGCGAAATGTTCGGCTTTGCGGGCATCACACTACAAGCCATCTTTGGTTACCTATTTGCCCCTCTAGCTTGGTTAATCGGCGTTCCGGGTCACGAAGTATTAGCGGCAGGCTCTTACATCGGTCAGAAAATCGTAATGAACGAATTCGTTGCATTCATCGATTTCGTCCAACACAAAGCAACGCTGACTGAACATACGCAAGTGATCATCACGTTTGCATTGTGTGGTTTCGCGAACATCGGTTCTATTGCAATTCAACTTGGTTCTATTGGTGTAATGGCACCTGAGCGTCGTAAAGACGTAGCGAACATGGGTCTGAAAGCGGTAGCGGCTGGTACGCTAGCGAACCTAATGAGTGCATGTTTGGCTGGTATTTTTATCTCGCTATAAGGAACGCCACCACATAAACAACCATTCAAAACCCGCCACTTCGGCTAACTCCGATCAGTTAAGCAAATGATCAGTTGAACGATCCTTTGGTTGGTTGAAA